>NZ_JBHSEC010000018.1:0-584 GCF_042651785.1 Chungangia koreensis | reverse complement strand
ACCGCTACACCACGGGACCATTTGGTTGCGGGGGCAGGATTTGAACCTGCGACCTTCGGGTTATGAGCCCGACGAGCTACCGAACTGCTCCACCCCGCGATAATACTATTTAAGTTAAATGGTGGAGGATGACGGGATCGAACCGCCGACCCCCTGCTTGTAAGGCAGGTGCTCTCCCAGCTGAGCTAATCCTCCATTATATGATGGTGACCCCTACGGGATTCGAACCCGTGTTACCGCCGTGAAAGGGCGGTGTCTTAACCGCTTGACCAAGGGGCCATGTTAAAAAATAAACTGGCGGAGAGCAAGGGATTTGAACCCTTGATACGCGGTTAGCGTATACACGATTTCCAATCGTGCTCCTTCGGCCACTCGGACAGCTCTCCATAAATATGGCTCCGAAGGCAGGATTCGAACCTGCGACCAACCGGTTAACAGCCGGTTGCTCTACCACTGAGCTACTTCGGAATAAAATGATCGCCCGGCGACGTCCTACTCTCGCAGGGGGAATCCCCCAACTACCATCGGCGCTGAAGAGCTTAACTTCCGTGTTCGGTATGGGAACGGGTGTGACCTCTTCGCCA
>NZ_JBHSEC010000017.1:0-521 GCF_042651785.1 Chungangia koreensis | reverse complement strand
AAGACTGAGTGGACGATTTGCCCACTCCTTAACAACTGGATCGAGCTTTTCAATTAGGTTAGAGACAAACGATTTGGAGACACTTTGTCCACATAGTTCTTCAACGATCTTGGTGACTTTCCGTGTGGAGACGCCATTAATGACCATTTCGAGCAGGGAGAGGACAAAGGCTTGGTCCATTCTGGCGTAGCGTTCAAAGAGACTTGTCGAGAATTCTCCATCCCGGGTACGTGGTACCCGTAAAGGGACTTTCCCGATATTCATTGTAAACTCGCGATCATAATAACCATTTCGTTGTGAGCGGCGATGATCGACACGTTCATAGGCTTCCGCTTGAATGTACTCATCACGTTCTTTTTCCATATATTCATTGAGTATGAGAACCATGGCAGATTTGACAACAGCATTTAAATTTGATTCCATCAACGCATCTTTTAAATCATCGAAATTTAGGGTAAAGTTCAATTGAGCCATACTTGATTCCTCCTAATGTTTTGGTCGCACTTAACATTTACCCAGGA
>NZ_JBHSEC010000016.1:0-1489 GCF_042651785.1 Chungangia koreensis | reverse complement strand
TTGAACTGCGCCCTGTAAAATGGACAATTAAATAAAAGCAACCTGCCAATTAGGCAGCCAAAAGATGGCTTCGGTATTGTACCGGAGTCATCTTTTTTAAATCCCATTGATATCTCTGAGTATTGTACTCCTCGATATACTCCGCCACAAGTTTATAAAGAGTTTCAAAATCCTCTGCTTGTCTATAGTCTAACTCGTCTTTCAAATGGCCGAAGAATGATTCCATTGGGGCATTATCCAGGCAATTACCCTTACGGGACATTGACTGTGTAAGTTCCATTTTCCTCACTCGATTCCTGTATTCAGGATGAGTATAGTGGAATCCCTGATCTGAATGTAGGATGGCTTCAGGATGAATGTTTCCATTCAATGACTCTTTCAATCTGGCAAGAGTCCGATAGACAATCTCCATGGATAGGCTTCTTGAAAGATCAAACGATACAATCTCACGTGTCGCCAAATCTTTAACACAGGAAAGGTAAGCGGTTTGCCCATTCCTGTAGTGAAGATAGGTGATATCGGTTAAGAATACTTTCTGGGGTTCTTCCTGCTTAAACTCGCGATTCAGATGGTTTGACACCGTACGGTGTTCTTGGGTGGCCTTCGCCAGCTTTCTGTATGGGTTCATACGGCGAATCTTCGCGCTCATCCCAAACTTATTCGTTAGTCTCCGGATTTTCTTAGGATTCATGATGACACCATAGTCATTCTCTAAAATCATCCGGAGGACCCGATAACCTGCTTTTCCTCTCTTTGCATCATAGATTTGTTTTAGGAGAAGGTAATCCAGGAAATCTGATTCCTCCTTTACGGATCGGTTGTCCGACTGTTTCAACCAAGCGTAGTATCCGCTTCGGCTTACTTCCGTCACTGTACAAAGGTAGGCCGTCATGTACTGTAAATTATATTTGCGAATGATTTCATTGATCAATTGATATTTCTCATATGGCTTTAGTGTCTCTTCCTCGCCTGCCTTTCGAGTTCCTCGAGCTTTTTTAAAAGTTCAAGTTCAGCTTCCAGATATTTTATGCGCGCTTCAGCCTTTTCCAATCGCTTTTCCGCAGATTGATTTTTCACAGGAGGTCTCCCAGTACTGCCTTTTCCACGCCTTTCTATATAAAAGCCTTCCTCGCCGTAAACGGCATAGGTGGATCTCCAACGTGATAAGCATTCCTTCGGCTTCTTTGGACCGATGAGGTCCAACGTCAACCCTTGATTGATGAAGATATCAGAAGGCGATTTCCCTTGTTTGTATTCGTTAACTGCCTTGATTTTGAATTCAGGAGTAAACGAAATCGACCGATCGGTAACAGCTTGGACAGCCTCATTGCGTTCCAATATTCTCTGTTGAGATTCATTAAAAATTCTTTTACTCATATTCACTCACCCGTTTCATCTATTTGAACTATTATAACGGGGTTTTGAACAGACAAAAACCCCGAATAGGGTCACTTTTATTAAAGTGTCCACTATTCGGGGTTCAGTTCAA
>NZ_JBHSEC010000015.1:0-20363 GCF_042651785.1 Chungangia koreensis | reverse complement strand
TGAGCCATACTTGATTCCTCCTAATGTTTTGGTCGCACTTAACATTTACCCAGGAACCAAGGTGGCTCATTCACTTTTACACAATTATATGGACTTTATCTTTCCCCCCAACCCTTACACATTGAAGAAATTTGATTGAAGATTCCCCCTGCTTAGTTGGAAACTTTAAGTGAATGGTTGGAAACTTCAGTGACTTGGTTGGAATCTTATGACGAATGGTTGGAAAGTTCAGTGATTTGGTTGGAAACCATCCCTATTTAAAAAGAATTCAAATTCATTTCATTAGAACCCCCATCAAATCTTATTGCCATTTCACCCCCTACCAGTACAATAAAACAAAAAGGGGAAATCCAAATGTATTTTATCGGAATTGTACCGCCGGATGATTATCTCAACCGAGTTCAGGAATTTCAAAGAAAGTGGATCCAACCATTAGGTGTGGAACCTCATATCACACTAAAAGCGCAAGGCGGTCTGACAGACGATCTTAATTGGCTCAAAAACATAGAGACTATATGCAAAAACTTTAAGCCTTTCCAAATTTCATTAGGAAAACCTACATACTTCGGAGAAAATATTTTATATCTTAGCGTCCACTCCGATCAGATCCGAAATCTTCATGAACTAATCGTAAAATCAGTAAAACCGACACCTGAGCAAATCAAACAATATTTCGAACTCGATCAATATGTCCCTCATTTAACGTTAGGGAAGGAATCTTACGGCAGCAACATTTCCTCCGGTATATCCAAAGCTCAGCTAACGGAAATGGAAGAAATAGCATCAACGGCACTCTGCCCTTACCCAACGTTCGACGTAAACTTTGTCAGGGTGTATGAATTGAAAGACCAACGATACGTTCCATTAACCGATCTCCCTTTAGGCAAATGAAGGGCGCCTCCGCAATGGAGACGCCCTCTCTTTTACTTACTATATTTTCTCAACATATCATTCAATTGTTCCGCAAGTCGCGCCAATTCATTCGAGCTGCCGACGACTTCTTCCATTGAGCTGCTCACTTGTTGTGATGAAGCTGAGGTTTGCTCGATTCCAGCGGATGCCTCTTCCGTAATCGATGCGATTTCAGAAACGTTGCCGTTAAGGTTCTTCGTTTCATCCGAAATCATGTTTAAGTTCGAAGTGATGACACTGAAGTTTTCAACCATTTGATTGACCGATTTCTGTATATCGGTAAAGGTTTCGACGGTCGCCTGAATATCCTTCGTTCCTTTTTCCACCTCTTCGTAGCTTCCAGATAAGGATTCAGCAACACCCTTTGTTTCCTTCTGCATCTTCTCAACAATATCCGTAATTTCCTGAACGGATACATCCACTTGTTCAGCAAGTTTCCGTACTTCATCCGCCACTACCGCAAAGCCTTTGCCATGCTCGCCAGCCCGCGCAGCTTCAATCGCCGCATTCAATGCCAACAGGTTCGTCTGGCTCGCAATGCCTTTAATAACAGATACCAAATTCGTAATCTCTTCGGACTGAGCATCCAAGCTCACCATTTTCTGAACCGCGTCTTGCATGATTCGATCGATTTTCGTCATCTGCTCACTCGATGTCCCCATGAGCTCGCTTCCTTTATTCGTCAAATGAAGGACTTCTCCGGAAGATTGCTGAACCTGTTCACCGTTATCATTCGCTTCATCAATTCGTCCCAATAGGTCGCTCATCGTTTCAGAAATCGAACCGGCACTCGATGCTTGAACTTCCGCACCAGCTGACAATTGTTCCATCGTCGCTGCCACTTGCTCCATGCCAACTTTTACCTCATTCGCCGATTGCGTGAGCTCCTCACTATGAGCACTAACCGTTCCGGAAACCTCGCCAAGCTTTTGGAAAATATCCTTCAAGTTGGCGTTCACTTCATTAATCGAAGCGGTCAATTGCCCCATCTCATCACGGGATGTAACCGGAAGCGGCTCTTGGCTGACATCGCCGTCCGCAATTTGTTTCATACGGGCCATGACCGTCCGAATCGGATTTGAAATCGCCCGTGCAATCCACAACGCCAGAACAATACTGACGATTAATAGGATTACTGAAATGATCATGGACATCGTGACATTCAATTTTCCGTAATCGATGACATCCTGACCGGCCTGTCTTGAGATTTCTTCCCGTTCCTTCGCTAATTCAACGAAACCATTCATGATTTCATTCGATTCTCTTAACACTTTTGCAGACATAATCTGTCTGGCAGTCTCGCTATTTCCTTTATCCACCTCGGTGAATACTTCATTTTCAATAATTTGACGCCAAGCATCGCTGCGGTTGATTAATTCCTCCGCTTTTTTACTATGTTCTGAAGACAGAAGAGCTTCCTCTACCGCTTGACTCTCTTCGACAGTCCGTTGAAAATAAACCTTATGTTCAGAATCACCCGTCAGCGCATAAGAAAGGGCAAGTGCATTTTGACGTGCCATTAGCTGGGCCAACTCTTCATCCTTAATCAGTGTATCCATCTCGCCGTTCACTAAATGATCCACTTGCTTATTCGAATAGCGAGTCCCTAAAATATTCAGCACATTGTAAATGAGCACAATCGCTACAAGGATTCCGATACTGACTAAAATTCGTTGCTTTACACTTTTGAAGCCTTTTACTTTTTTACTCTGTTTAACCTTTTTAACTTTCTCTTTTTTCCCCATGGTGTCCACCTTTTTTTATGTCTTGATTCCATTTAGTTATATCGGCATATTCGACAAATTGTTAAGCGTTGAAATAAGCAGTAATATTTTTCATGTAATAAAAAGAAAAAAGCCTCACAAAAATGAGAGGCTTTGAATGAAAAGTGCCAGCTTCTTTTCCGCTGCGAATGAAAGGAACAGCGCATGCAGAATTCCTGCCATGGTAATGAATGATAAATACGCGTATAACGGATCAATCAACGCCGAACGGGTGGCGACCATTTTGACAATCAAGTAGAGCGGGAGTATGTAAAGTGCATAATACGTTGCGGATAATGAGAGAAGTACGGTTCCGTAAGCGGGCAAATCGAACTGGATCAGCAAGTTTGCCGCAGCTCCAATGATTAAAGTAGGAATCAGATGAGTCCCATAGATGCCGATGAATTTTTTAAGAGACAGTTCCGGCCCAAAAAACCGGCTGACGGTATAAAGCGAAACCACGATAATCGCGGCATGGACGGCAAAATACAAAAACGTTTCCCCTACGAAAGGGAAAAACGACTTCCCCGGCGGCTTAAGTGAAAAATAACCGATTCCGGTGAACATCACAAACAAAAGAAACGTCGTTAAGCCGTTTAAATATTCAGCATGCGGATTCTGGAACACCGCAGTAGGCTTTTTCAAGTACTTTACAAAATATTGTCCATATTCCTCAACCGTCGCCTTCAACTGCTCCAACATCGGATTCGGCTGCTGCCGATACCGTGTCGGCACCTCCGCCGCCAATGTCGAATCAGCGTACATCACTGGTTGCTCCTCAGTTGAATACCGCTCACTCGAATACCCACGGGGAGCAGGCTGCCGATTCGGCGACTCCGAATAAGGACGTCCCTGCGATGCCTGGAATTTCCCATGACCTGCCTCCTCAAAAGGCGAGCCGCACTCCATGCAAAATCTGCCTTTCCGCTCAGCCCCACAACTCACACAATAAATCACTCTTCCTCCTTTCCCATTACTAATAGGTATTAAGAGGAAGGCGTACTTATGCATGAAATAGGCAATTGGTCGCTTCTTCCGTTGTGCGGTGGCTTGAAATTGTCGATGATCTTACGGATGTGTGTCGCCTATCCTGCGTTTCCTTGTCGACGATCTTGCTGATGTATGTCGTCTACCTTTCGCATCCATGTAGTATACCAACGCATCCATGTCGATTAACTTGCAAATCTATCTCCATTTCACAAATTCAACAAAACCCACTTATTCCCACATAACGATTCAATTTATTTCTCCATCTTCGAGTGATATAATGAATTGTAAAGTCAAAAATGTTAGGAGCATGACGTTATGGTATTAAGAGATTTCTTCATTGGCTTATCACAAAATGAACTTTTAAATAGTGCGGCGAAGCGTTACGGCCTGAAACTTGGGGCGCAGAGCGTAGTTGCGGGTACGAATATTCCTGAGGTAATAGAGAGTATTAGGGAATTGAATGCTCATGGAATTTCTTGTACCGTTGATAATTTAGGCGAGTTCGTCAATAGTCGCGAGGAAGCGACAGAGGCGAAGAATCAGATTCTTGAATTAATCGATGCAATTCATGAGAGTGGCGTGGATGCTCATATCTCGTTGAAGCCTTCTCAGCTTGGTTTAGATATTGACCGCGAGTTTTGTCATGACAATCTTCGTGAGATTGTAGCAAGAGCTTACGAATACAATATGCACATTAACATTGATATGGAAGACTATGCACGTCTTCAACCGTCTTTCGATTTGTTGGAGGCGCTATCACAAGACTATAATAACGTGGGAACTGTTATTCAAGCATACTTTTTCCGTGCGGAAGAGGACATCAAAAAGTTCAAGGATTACCGCCTTCGCATCGTAAAAGGCGCTTACAAAGAGCCTGCTGAGGTTGCTTATCAGGACAAGGCTGACATCGATCAGAACTTCATCCAATTGATCGAGTATCATCTATTAAACGGTAAGTTCACTTCGATTGCGACGCATGACCATAACGTAATCAACCATGTGAAACAATTTGTGAAAAATAATAATATCCCGAATGAAAAATTCGAATTCCAAATGCTTTACGGTTTCCGTAAAGACTTGCAATTGGAGCTTGCACGTGAAGGGTATAACTTCACGACATATGTACCATTCGGTAATGACTGGTACGGATACTTCATGCGTCGTTTGGCGGAACGTCCGCAAAACTTGAACCTCGTCGTGAAGCAAGTGTTCAATAAGAAAACAAACACAATGATCGGTTTGGCAGCAGGTGCATTCCTTGCCGGCCGTCTAACGAAGCGCAATAAAAACAATTATCGCCGCTAATATAAATCAGGGTTGTCTCGCAATGAGACAACCCTTTTACATGTCCACTTTTATACCGCTTCCCAATTCCACCGCTTTCCGATACACGCCTTTGGCAACGGCCAAATCGAAATAAGCGGCACCGACTGATTCCTCTTTGTAAAATATAAATCTATTAGCATATTTTAAATGCATAAATATTCTGTCAAAGAATATAAACTAAATTTCGACAAACACTAAATCTCGGAGGTGAATGAATATGTCCAAAAAGAAGTCGAACAATCTTGACCGTGAAGAATATGGCTACGGGTATGATATTAGCCCGGACGACTTAGGTGTAATCGGTCAAAATAAGGAAGCGAAAAAACAGAACGATCAGGAGAATAAAGGCAAACCACGTACGGAAGAAAATCCCGAAATACTAAACCAATAGTTCCGAATTAAAATCACATTAAAACAAATTAAAGCTTCTGATTAGGTCAGAAGCTTTAATTTTATGGAAAAATAATAGGTAAATTTAACTAAACACTCTTCCATCCCAAAACAAACTATGCTATATTTTTACAATGTGCAAATTAACTATTCTTTTAATTGAGGGATTTATTTAATGAAAACATTACGTTTTTGGATTTTATTACTCATATCCATTACGATGATTGGGTTATTAACCATTGGATTGACTTCCGCCTATTTTGTTACGAAAGATAATTTAATCGAGGATAGTTTGAAGGTCAATAAAGAGTTCTCTGAAAAGCTGGCCCATGATACTAATCAATTATTCGTAAATATGCAATCGACATTAAACATAGTAGCAAATGAAATACCCTACATCATAGATAACCAAGAACTTCTTGAAGACCGACTGGAACGGGTCTTAAAGAGTTCTTCGAATTTCAACTCCATGTCCGTAGTAGGAGTGGACAGAGTAGTGGTGGCGACTTCTCCAGACGTTGGAATAACGGGGAAGATGATTACTTCCTCAGGTTCCAATGAAGCCCTTATGGCAAAGAAACCTACTATCTCTCAGCCTTTTACGGCTGCGACGGGGCGTTTAATCGTCCTTATTTCCGCTCCAATTTGGAATGATCACGGGGAATATTTAGGGTACGTCGGCGGTACAATCTATTTAGAAGAAGAAAATTCGTTGCAACAAGTGTTAGGAATCCACTTCGCAAACAACGGATCATATGTCTGGGTAACTGACGTCCAAGGGAACATCATCTATCATCCGGATCAGAATAGGATCGGCGATGCTGTACTTACAAACGAAATTACACAAAAAGTAATGAAGGGCAAGAGTGGTTCCCAACGAGTCATTAATACTTTAGGTAAAGAATTCCTTGCAAGCTATACTTTCTTACCTGTAAGTCAATGGGGAATAGTTTCCCAAACTCCTTACGAAGCAGTCGTTGAACCCGTTGCAGGGATTATCAAGAAAATGTTTTGGCTTGTCATTCCTTTCATGATTTTACTTTTGCTATTATCGGTACTATTAGCGAATAAAATCGCGTATCCCCTTCAAAAATTAGCGATTCATTCTCAGAATTTAAGACAACACGGGATGAGCGAACGACCAGATATTCCAACTTGGTATTTTGAAGCGAAACAGCTAAACGAAATCATCAACGCTTATGCTATGGAACAAAAACTTAAGATGGACAACTTGGAAGAAACATCATTTACTGACTCTTTAACCGGACTCAAAAACCGCCGGTACATGGAGGCCATGACAAAGGGATGGATTTCGCAAGGACTTCATTTCTCAGCCATTTTAATAGATATCGATCGATTCAAACTGGTAAACGATACATATGGCCACAAAGTCGGAGACGAAGTACTGCAGTTCCTTTCAAAAACCACATCGGATATTGTAAATAAAGACGGGTTACCCATCCGTCTCGGCGGAGAGGAATTTTTAATCCTATTGCCCGAATCTGATTTGGCCAATGCGACACAGATTGCTGAGAAACTACGAGAATACTTCGAACGAACGGACAGCCCAACCGGCGTGCCGATCAACATCTCAGCCGGTGTCGGGGAGTATAGTTCAAGCGAGAACTATTCAGATTTCCTGCATCGCGTCGACCTCGCATTATACGAAGCGAAATCCAACGGGCGAAACCAAGTTAGACAATCGATTATTTAAGCTTCTGGCATTGCCAGAAGCTTTTATTTACCCTTTTTTCCGGAACAAATGTCGACTATCAAACCGTTTCCTGTCGAGTATCACAACATTCTGTGCCGACTATCCACCACAAACAAAAAAGCCTCCGGTTTCCCGGAAGCCTACTTCAGTACTATTGGAACTTCTCAAATGTCGATTATCTTGCGCTCATGTGTCGACCACCTTGCAGATACTTGTCGTCTACCTAACCTCATTTGTCGACTACCTTGCAAGCCCACACTCAAAACTCACCCCGTAACCGCGCCAAACACCAATGCCAACGCAATCACAAATGCAGGATGGATCTTCATTTTCTCTAACAACACATAGCTGGCAGCAAGTAAGAACAACGTATACCACGTACCGATGCCCTCAATCGATTCAAAAGCAAATTCAATCGTCATCACCCCGAGCAATACCGCGATGATGGGCCGCACGACTTTCGTTAAGTTCTTCACTTCTGGCTGGTCTATGTATTTCATTAACACAGCCATCAAGATCACCATCAGAATAAGCGATGGTGCAACAGCGGCAAACAACCCGATCAACGCGCCTGGCACACCGCCTACATCATAGCCGATGTACCCGGCCATTTTTGTCGCAATTGGTCCTGGCAAGGAATTCCCGATTGCGACCACTTCACTGAATTCTTGTGTATCCATCCAGCCGTAATTCTCGACAACTTCGTGCTCCATTAACGGGATCGAAGCCGGTCCGCCGCCGTAGCCCAATATCCCGGGAATAAAGAACGCCATGAAAATTTTCAAGTAGATCATACGGTTTTCCTCCTCTTCTTTAGCAAAGGCAGGAATACCAGTACAAACGCTGCTAAAATAACAATCGCCGGATGGATGTCCAATCCTTCAATCAGTACGAGTGATAACACTAAGTACAAAACTGCGTGCTTCCAGCCGAGCGTCGTTTTAGATTTCTTAATAAAATCCCAAGTCATCGTACCAAGCATGATCGCTACAACCGGAACTACAGAAGCGGACATATGCTGAACCCACGGGATATCTTTATACTTCTGTAAAACGCCCAAAAATAAGATCATTAATAACACTGTCGGTACAATTGTTGCGAATAAAGCAACCAAACAGCCCATTATTCCGGCAATACGATACCCGATATACCCTGCCATCTTCGTGGCAATCGGTCCTGGCATCGTATTCGCTAAGGCGAGTGTGTCACCAAACTCATCTTCGTTCATCCATTCATAACGTTTGACGACTTCCTGATGGACGAGCGGGATGGCGGACGGTCCACCCCCGAATCCGAGCATACCGGACCGGAAGAATGCCACAGCGATGTCACGAAGTGATGCTCGCTCCCGGTGCCCAGCAACCATCCGATTTTCTACCATACCGCTACCGAACCGTCCGTTCTGGATTCCGTCCCGCCGCGAAGTACTCCTGTTTCCGGATCCCGCCAAATGATCTGTCCGCGTCCGAAGCTACCACCGTCATTAGCCACGACAATTTCATGTCCTTTTCGTACCAAACCTTGCACTAAATAATTCGGGAATTCCGGCTCCACATGGACAGTCCGTCCTTTCATCCATTGCCAACGCGGCATATCAAGTGCCGCTTGAGGATTCAATAGGAAGTCGACAGTATTCGCTACCACTTGGAAATGTCCTTGTGGCTGCATATAACCACCCATCACTCCAAACGGACCAACCGCTTCGCCATCCTTCGATAAGAATCCTGGAATGATCGTATGATACGTCCGCTTTCCTGGCTTTAACACATTCGGGTGTTCTTCATCTAATGAGAAATCATGTCCGCGGTTTTGGAGAGCTACTCCAGTTTCCGGAATGACGATCCCTGAACCGAAGCCCATATAATTGCTTTGGATATAGGAAACCATATTCCCCTCTTCGTCTGCCGTTGCTAAATAGACAGTTCCGCCTTTTGGCAGCTCATACGGTGCAGGGTCACATGCTTCATCCGCGACTACTTCAGCACGCTTCGCTGCATATTCATCTGACAATAAATGCTCCTTAGACACTGGCATTTCCTCCGGTTCGGTTATGAAGGCCTGGCCGTCCGTAAATGCCAATTTCATCGATTCAATTTGCTGGTGGATCGTATGTACACTTTGCCAAGCTGGCCTGTCTAACTGTTTAAAAATATTTAGCGCCATCAAGGCGATCATCCCTTGCCCGTTCGGCGGAATTTCCCATACATCATACCCGCGATAATTCGCAGAAACCGGCTGGACCCATTGTGGTTGATATTCAGCCAAATCTTCCTTGCTCAAATACCCATCATACTTCTTCATGAATGCATCTATTTTGTCCGCAATTTCACCTTCATAGAAATCACGTGCATTCGTCTCGCCGATTGCGTGAAGCGTCTTCGCATGACCCGGAGACGACCACATTTCACCTGCTACCGGTGCTTTCCCATCAGGAGCAAACGTTTCAAACCATGACTGGAATTCTTCATTTGTAAATGAAGTTTTGAACTTCTTATAAGCTAATTTCCAGTACTTTCCTAAAATCGGCGTTAAAGGATACCCTTCCTCCGCGTATTGAATCGCAGGTTCCAACACATCTTTCAATGGAAGCTTTCCGAATTTCTCGGATAACTCCGCCCAAGCAGCTGGCACGCCCGGTACTGTCACCGGAATAACACCGTGGACCGGCATCTTGTCATATCCACGCTCCCGAACCTTTTCAGCAGAGATCGACTGCGGAGCAGGACCGGAAGCATTTAACCCATGTAAAGCACCTTTCGTCCATACGAGTGCAAATGCATCTCCACCGATCCCATTCGAAGTCGGTTCCACAACCGTCAACGCAGCTGCTGTAGCAATCGCCGCGTCAATGGCGTTTCCGCCTTTTTTCATAATGTCCAAACCGGCTTGAGCAGCAAGGGGCTGTGATGTCGCAACCATTCCTTTCCGAGCAAAAACCGTATGCCGCTTCCCGGCAAATGGATGATATAAGTAATCCATGATGTTCCCCCATTCCAACATTGTAGAGAATCTGAAGGGACTGCCGATTCGCCAGTCCCTACAAGTCTTTTATTTGTCATAATTCTATTTATTCTCTTTAAATAATCGAAGTTCCTGCAAAATGACATGCCGCAAAATGATCAGGCTCATACTCTGACCATTCCGGCTTATCCTGCTTGCATACTTCTTGAGCAATCGGGCAGCGAGTATGGAACGGACAGCCGCTCGGCGGGTTCGCCGGATTCGGGATATCCCCCTGCAAACGAACTCTGCTCCGGTTCGCATTCACCGCAGGACGAGGGATCGATGACAGCAAAGCCTGTGTATACGGATGTAGAGGTTTCTCGAACAAATCCTCTACCGTACCAAGTTCAACTGTACTTCCTAAGTACATGACCAACACACGGTCGCAGAAATAACGGACAACCCCAAGGTCATGAGAAATGAACAGATACGACAATTGGTATTTGTCTTGCAACGTCTTCAACAGCTTCAAAACTTGCGCCTGCACAGAAACGTCCAACGCAGAAACTGCTTCATCACAAATGATGAATGACGGATTCAAAGCAATTGCCCGGGCAATACCGATCCTTTGACGTTGACCCCCACTGAACTCATGCGGATATTTGTCGTAATGTTCTTCCTTCAAACCGACTTCCACCAATAAATCGAGAACAGCTTTGCGCCGCTCCTTCGCTTTCATGTCCGTATGAAGGATGAACACTTCCTCCAACGCATCTCCGATTCGCTGCCTTGGATTCAATGAGGCAAATGGATCTTGGAAGATCATCTGCATTTCCTTCACGAACTTCAGCTTTTCTTTCCGTTTCAAATCCTGAATTTCTTCTTTGCGAAATTTTATCTTGCCATCAGTCGCATCTTCCAAGCCTAAAATGGTCCGTCCGAGTGTCGATTTCCCGCAGCCAGATTCACCAACAACCCCAAGGCTCTCACCTTCATACAACTCAAGGGATACATCCTCTACCGCCTTGACATTCCCTACGACCCGCTGAAGAACTCCACCTTTAATAGGAAAGTATTTCTTCACATGGTCCAATTTGAGGAGGACTCTCTTCTGTTCCGTTTTATCCGACAAGGTGACCATCGAGTTCCTCCTCCTTTTCTTCCATTTTTTCTTCATCCATTAACCAGCAACTAACCGTATGGTCGCCTTCCACCTTAAATTCTGGCGGTGCATCCATCCGGCAACGATCTGTTGCAAACTTGCATCTCGGATGGAAACGACAGCCTTCAATCTTTTCAGTCAAAGTAGGTAATGATCCAGGAATCGGCTCCAACTCAAATTCCGGATTATCTACATTCGGTACTGAATTCAACAGACCGATCGTATAAGGGTGTTTCGGTGCATTGAAAATCTCTTCCACCGTTCCCTCTTCAACCTTCTTACCCGCGTACATGACCATCACTCGATCGGCCACTTCTGCCACAACGCCCATATCGTGGGTAATCAACACGACTCCCATATTGAGCTGTTCCTTCAAGTCATTGATTAAATCCAAAATCTGCGCCTGAATCGTTACGTCAAGAGCAGTAGTCGGTTCATCAGCAATCAGTAATCCCGGACGGCAAGCGAGCGCAATTGCAATCATGACACGCTGGCGCATCCCGCCACTCAATTCATGCGGGTACTGTTTCATCCGGCGTTCGGGATAAGGAATCCCTACTTGTTGCAGCAGTTCAATCCCTTTACGATTTGCTTCCGCCTTTCCGATACCTTGATGCAGCATCAAAGGCTCTCGAAGCTGATACCCAATCGTCAAAACAGGATTCAATGCAGTCATTGGCTCCTGGAAGATCATTGAAATCTTCGAACCTCTCATCTTCCGCATTTCTTCAAATGAAAGATTGTGAATCTGTTTTCCTTCATATTTAATTTCACCAGAAGTCACTGATCCGTTACTTGGCAATAATCCGATGACAGACAAAGAGGTGATACTTTTTCCGCAGCCTGATTCACCGACAATACAAAGCGTCTCCCCTTGGTCCACTTTAAAGGAGACATCCCGCACAGCTTGGACGCTGCCATTTGCTGTGCGGAATTCAGTTACTAAATGGTTCACTTCCAATAATGTCTCCGTCATGGGGAAATCCCTACTTTCTTACGATGTTTTGCAATGACCATTGACCTGTAGCACTCAATTCAAGTCCTTCGTAATTTTTATCCAAAGCAGCAGTCACAACTCCGTGGTTCATAATGACAACTGCATTGTCTTCAAGCATTAAAGCATTCGCTTGATCCAAATAGTTCAAACGCTCTTCCTGATCGACTGTTGAACGGGAAGCTTCAACCAACTTATCGAATTCTGGATTGTTGTAGAACGCACGGTTAGATGAACCCGCATTGTCACTGTGGAAATTCGGATAAAGCAATTCAGAACCATCAGCTGTTACGTTAGACCAGCTCAAGAACGTAAGGTCATAGTCACCAGCTCTTGCTGTATCCAAGAATGCAGCCCATTCCATTGTTTCGATTTGAACGTTGAATCCAGCTTCAGTCAATTGGGATTGAACAATTTCAGCCATCAACATGAAGTTTTCACGGTCAGCCGTCAATAATTTAATCGGCTTCTCACCATACCCATTCTTTTCTACAAGTTCTTTTGCAGCTTCAAGATCATAAGGTGTTCCTGCATTGTCTTTTGATTCGTCATAGCCGAATACTTCAGGTCCGATGACACTGTCGCTTCGTACACCAAGACCATTCAATTTTTCTACGTATGCATCACGGTCAATCGCAGATGCAACAGCTTTTCTGAATTCAGGATCTTTATTCATTTCCTTCGCGTGGTTGAATGTTAAGTAATATTGGGATGTACCTTGTTTCTTTTCGATATTAATATTTTCCATAGACTCAAGACGCTTGATTTGCTCTGTTGGCAAGCCATCGATGAAATTCACTTCACCCGTTTGAAGCATGGAAATTGCAGTTGAAACTTCAGGAACTACTCTATAAACGACTTTCTTAATTGCAGGTGCACCATCGCGGTACTCTTCATTTGCTTCCAATACGACTTGATCACCAGGAGTCCAGCTCACAAATTTGAATGCGCCAGTACCTACAGGTTCTTTCATTAAATCTTGTTTTTGATCGGCAGTCGGGCTGACGATTGAAGCATTTGCATGGGATAAAGCAGCCAAGAATGAACCGTACGGATATTTCGTTTTGATTTCTACTGTGTAATCATCTAATACGGTGATCGTGTCTACTGGCTCAAGCAACGAAGCACGTGGTGCAGCAGTTGCAGGGTCGCGTAATTTATCGAATGTATACTTTACAGCTTCCGCATTGAAATCCGTTCCATCATGGAACTTCACGCCTTCTTTTAACTTGATGACCCAAGTCAAATCATCCGGGTTCTCATAAGACTCTGCCAATTCAGGTTCGATTTCACCAGTTTCATAATTGCGGTTGAACAATTTTTCATACACTTGCTCGATGACGTTAGAAGATGGTGAATCATTTGTCATGATCGGTGACAACCCAACAGCATCCGTAGTAGTAGCATATGTAAAGGTTTCATTTCCCTCTGCAGCTTCCGCATCTTTAGGTGCAGATGCTGATTCTCCTCCACACGCGGCAAGTACTGCGGAAATTGCAAGCAATAGGACTAATAAGAAATTCTTTTTCATTTTTCGTTCCCCCTCAAATTTTTAATGGATATCCATATTTGGATCTAATGCATCACGCAAGCCGTCACCGACTACGTTGAATGCAAACACAACAAGCATGATGACAATTCCGGGTACAATTGTTAAATGTGGAGATGTCCACATATAATCCTGTCCTTGGGAAATCATCGCTCCCCATTCAGGAGTTGGAGGCTGTGCTCCTAATCCTAAGTAACTTAGTGCTGCAGTTGATAGAATAGCTGAACCCATCTGCATCGTAGCAAAGACGATGATAGGAGCCATGGCATTCGGCAAAATATGCTTTGCCATAATCCGCAAATCCGAGGCGCCAAGCGACTTCATCGCCATGATATATTCCTTCTGTTTAATCGAAAGGACCGAACCACGGACAATTCGGGCACATGACGGTACTGACCAAATACTGATGGCAATCGCCACATTTACAAGGCTCGTCCCTAATACAGCAATGATCAGCATCGCCAGTAAAATTCCTGGGAATGAAAACAGTAAATCAACGAAACGCATAATCGGACTATCCAGCTTCTTATAAAACCCAGCTAACATGCCGAGTGTTATTCCGCCAATCAAACCGAAGACAACAGCAGTAAAACCAACTATGAGTGAAACTCTTGAACCGTAAACGATCCTTGACCATACATCTCTTCCATAGTTATCAGTACCAAGCCAATGCCCTTCTGAGAACAGTGGCAGTTCACTATTCCTCAAGTCCTGTGTGTTTGGCTGGTGCTGAACAATCCACGGTGCGCAGAATGCCATCCCGATGATGAGCAGGATAATAAGAAGCCCTGCAACTGATAATTTATTCTTCAATAATCGCTTCATCGTGGTGACGAACATCTTTTCTTTCTTCTTTTCTTGTGCAGGATTTTGCAAAGCAACTTGTACCATAGCGGTCCCTCCTTTCAAATTAGTCGTAGCTGATTCTTGGGTCGATCATCGTATACACAATGTCCGTCACTAAGTTCACCACAACGAACAACGTAGCAACTAATAACACGGAACCTTGAACCATCGGGAAATCACGCATCGCGATGGAATCGATCATCAATCGGCCAACTCCGTTAATCGCAAATACCTTTTCTGTAATGATTGTTCCCCCGAGTAATCCACCGAAGTTTACTCCGATCACCGTTACTACAGGAATCAAAGCATTCTTCAAAATATGTACACCGATGACTTTCCGTTCCTTAACTCCCTTAGCACGGGCTGTCCGAACATAATCTGCTTTCTTCACTTCAAGCATGGAAGAACGCGTCATCCGGGCAATCATAGCTGCAGAACCGGTTCCGAGTGTGATAGCCGGAAGCACCAACTGCTTCATCCCCTCAACCGTGTACCACGGTGCAGATAACCCACCGACTGGAAGCCACTGCAGAGTCACGGCGAACACTAAGATCAGGATCGCCCCCAACCAGAAGTTCGGAATGGAGATTCCTGCAAGTGCGAATGTTGTAGAGGAAACATCCAGCCACGAATTATGCCGTAAAGCCGAAATCATACCGGCAAGTAGTCCTATGAAAATAGCTACGATTATACTCGCAATCGCAAGCTTCACCGTATTCGGAATCCGGATGGCGATCGCTTCGGTAACTGACTGCCTCGTCTGATAGGAGTAGCCGAAGTCTCCTTGAAGAGCATTCGTTAAATAACGGCCATATTGAACGAGGAACGGATCATTCAACCCTAAGTTCTCCCGTATCGATTCAAGATCCGATTCAGTTGCGGTAGGACCACCAACCATTGCAGCAGGATCGCCCGGAGCAACATACATCGATGAAAAGACTAAAAAGGAAATTCCGATCAGCAAGAACACCAGTTGCAACAATCTTCGGACAATTAAACCTATCATTCTTCCACCCTCTCTTTCTAAAGTTAAACTCTTTTTTAATATCGATTAACATTTGTTATTAAAAGTTTAATTGTGATTATAGAACAGTCAGATTTAAAAATCTATAGTAAATTTTCAAATAAATAAATTTTTATTCATTTTTCATACTTTTCGATTATAAAAAATCAATTTTTATAAACTTTTCGTAATGTAAATGCTTACATTTCTAATTTTTAGGTACTAAGATATACACAAAAAACCGTAAGCGCTTACAAATCATTTCGAAAGGCAAAATAAAAAAACCCTTTCTTAGAGAAGGGGTTAAGCATGTTGTCACATTAAGATTGAATATAACTGGAGTCTCGCTCCAGGCGGTCCCATTCTTACCCATAGTCAATAAAACCTTATAGTAAATCCTGCTTTCCGTTACGGCGCACGCTTTCCGCGGGGCATGGCTTGAGCCTCCTCGTTCGCTTCGCTACCTGCGGGGTCTCAAGACTCACGCTTTTCCCGCAGAAGTCGGCGCCTGCACTCAAGCAATAGAAGCCCTAAAAAGAATATACATTTTCTTTTTTAATGGATCACTTTCTTAACACAATCTCGAAGATCCAACATACTACCCTGATTCTGAAAGGGGTGAAGAGTCTAATCGCAGCTATCTGGCTTATGATTGCACAATGGTGAAGAAACAACTCAATCACCATGCTATTTCTACTTTTAATTTTCTTGAACACTCCAAACTATCTAAAGAGGAATGAAAAAATAAATAAAAAAATCCCCATATCTCTTCATTGAGCATGGGGAACATCTTAAAGTTTTAATCCATTCCTACTTTTAAATCTCCGAAGCAATACATGACTCGCCACCCGTGTGATTCCTTCCAAAGCATACAACTCTTCATTAATGAATTTCTCAAGACTCTTAAAGTCATCGACCAACACATGCATATGCAAGGTTGATGGTCCGGTCATTTGATAACAGCTGGCGACACTTGGATTTTCAGCAAGTGTTTCTGCCACTTCAACAAGAGAGGCAGGCTCACAATCCACTTCAAAGAAAGCCGAAACATTTTTTCCCACGTTCTCAGAATTGATCACTACAGTGAAACGTTCGATAATTCCATCCTCCTGCAGCTGGTTCACCCGTTCACGCACAGCCACTCTGGATAGATTGAGCTCTTTTCCAATATCGACATAAGACATTCGTCCATTAGCCGTCAGCAATTCCAATATTCGCTTATCAATATCGTCTAAACGCATGACTGAACAACTCTCTTTCCCCTAATCTGGATTTATTATACAAAATGGGCGAACAAGATGAAAGGGAATTATTAATTTCACTACCAAAAGGAATAAAAACTGAGCCAATCAATGACCTTCTGTTAAAAAACTATAAACAAGTAATTTTTAACAAAAAACCTTTCGACAAAATCCGCAATATTCAACAACTGTGGATAAAGTTATACATGTTATCCCCATTGATAAATCAACATTTTGCAGATTTACACACAATTCATCCACAACTTATCCACTGTATACTGTGGATAACGGAACGGTTGTTCTTTAGGAATTTATTTGGTAAAGTAAGAATAGACAAAAACTTATGACTAACGAATTATTAGACTTACTAATAAATATAACTTTTTAACTATACTATTGGAGGCCTAAAATCATGCACCAGTTGCCGGATGAGTTGCTTGTCCAGTCATACTACAAAGCCGTCGATTTGAACTTGAATCCACATTTTATCCAATTGCTTGAATCGGAAATCAAGAAACGATCACTGACGATTTCAAAACGTTACAGTAACTGTAAAGCAAAAAAACTAACCTCTTAAAAAGGTTAGTTTTTTTTCGTTTGAAAGCCCTTACTACCATTTATTGCATTGTCACCTCTCCTACCCGCATGTTATCGTTATTTTGCAAAAATAAAATATACCGTACACCTCATATAATCCCGATAATCGGTTCGGGAGTTTCTACAGAGCAACCGTAAATTGCTCTACTATGGTTGGTGCCTGGACACCCCCTGCTCACCAGCAGGTTTCTTTTCCTTTGTCCAGACACCCCATAGACGACCTCTGTCGAATGGGCGTGTCGAAAGGAGAACAACATGGACATTTGGAAAGACATATTAGCCGCTCTTAGTGGTGTGCTAAACGGACTTCCACAAGGTTTACTTGCCTTATCATTCGGTTTTGCTTCCATCCCTACTGCACTCGCCTTCATCGTCGGGGCTGTCGGCAACGCAGCGACTAACAACGTAGCTGTCGTTTCATACCAAGCAGAAACCATCACCCTTGCAGGAACCATGGGCAAGAGTATGCGAGAACGAATTTCAATGATTTTCTGGGGTGCCGTCATCCTGCTTATTATCGGTTTCTTTGGTGTGTTAGAAGGAATCGTCTCTTGGATCGGTCCAGTGATCTTGGCTGGTATGATGGCTGGTGTCGGCATCATGCTGACAAAAGTCGCATGGGATATGGCTAAAAGCGATAAAATCATCGGAGCTGTATCAATGGTTTCCGCACTACTAATTTGGTTTGCTACACAAGACCTTGTGTACACTGTAACCATTTCCGTCATCTTATCCAGTATTGTTTATTACTTTGTGAATAAAAATGGAGAAAACGAATCAAAAACAGTCGCTTCCTCCATTAAAGAAGGGTTCAATTTCCATAAACCGATCTTTAACATTAGTGTGTTCCGAGGTGCCTTGGCCCTTGTCATGATGAACATCGGAGCGAATATCGCATTCGGGAACATCAACGCTGATATCGCACAAAAAGATGTAGATATCGATGTACTCACAATCATCAGTTCACTTGCAGATATCGTTTCTTCATTATTTGGTGGTGCACCAGTTGAAATCATCATCTCCGCTACTGCAAGTGCTCCGCATGCTGTATGGTCCGGGGTCTTAATGATGGCTTTAATGGCAATCATCCTAATTACCGGGTTGCTTCCGAAAATCGGTAAATACGTACCAACTGCTTCTGTCGCCGGTTTCCTATTCGTCTTAGGCGCCATTGTCACACTCCCTGGCAATGCCATCACTGCATTAACTGGTGAAGGTGCTGAAAACGGGGTCATTGGTGCAATTACGATGATGGTCACGGCATTAACAGATCCATTCATTGGAATGCTATCTGGCGTTGTCATTCAGTTCTTAATCGACCTATTCGCATAATGGAGGCGTGAACATGGAAACTTATAGAATAAAAGTCGGTGGGCTTGAACGAGAGCTGCCAATCATCCCGATATCGGACGACCTAAGTATCGCAAGCTTTGTCATCTTAGGAGATACAGAGTTAGTCGCTAAAACCGCTCCTCTTGTTGCTGAAAAGCTTCCAGCAGTTGACGTGCTCGTCACAGCTGAAGCGAAAGGAATTCCATTTGTTTATGAACTATCGAAACAACTTGGACTTCCTCGATACATCGTCGCACGTAAAAGCGTCAAACCTTATATGAATAATCCGTTAGTAAATAAGGTCGTATCCATCACGACTCAAAAAGAACAGACTCTCTGTTTGGATGGCGCTGATGCTGAATTCATCAGAGGAAAACGCATCGCATTAGTAGATGATGTCATCAGCACTGGTGAATCTCTCAGAGCCCTTGGAGAATTAGTTGAGAAAGCCGGAGGAGAAATTGTAGCGAAGGCTGCAATCTTAGCTGAAGGTGATGCGGTAGACCGTGAAGATATACTTTTCTTGGAGAAACTGCCGTTGTTTTTTAAATAAAGAATCGAGTAGGAGGGAGTGATTAACTCCCCCTCCTCTCACCACCGTACGTAACGTTCGGTATACGGCAGTTCGAAAGTTTTATGAAATCAAATTAGTAATGGACTTTAGCTTCTGGTACTTCCTGTACTGAAGTGCCTGGTCTATAATTGGATTATTGAACATTTGCCAGTAACACTTACAGGTATTGGCACATTTCCAGGTATCCACTGGCTTAAACCCTAACTTCCTTAGCTCTCGGTATTTTGTCGAGAGCTTTTTCCATTCTTTCTATCTGCGCGCTTTTTAAACACGTCTGAAATGACGGTCTATCTTCAATGCATATGTCTTTATGTAACCTATTCTACGTCGCCATGGACACCCTTGCCTTTAACTAATGGTTCGCATATCCCAACGCCCATAGTGGACTTTCACTACCAAGTTGAGGACCATTCTTGGTACACCAAAAAAGGACCCCACCAAAGTGGAGTCCATTAGCTCCTTAAAATAGAATGAGGAGTGCCGAAATTTCACATCAACATTATAATCTAATTGTAAAAATATAACAATAAGATAAGAGTTAATAGTAAACTGTGAATTAGGGAATTCGGAATATTTTATAAATCGGTAGTTTTTACGCATATACCTCCTGTACCATACACAGCATAACCTTTTCTTCTCACCAAGATTTCCGTCACTAAACGTGATACAACTGCTGTTAAACTAATTCCAACGGCCTTTTGCTTTTTCACTCACGAGGTTTTGTCGATATGATAGAACTTGTATTCTCGATTTTAAACCGGGTAGATAAAAAAACTTGCCATCTCATTTGGATCTATTGGGAATTTGCCTAATTGGTTCAATTCATTACGGGTAAACAACGTGTCTGGTTCTATTCCACCTACACATTATAGAAAGAAAACCCATATAAGGAAAATAATAAATAAGAAAAAGCTACTCCCTCGAAACTTGAACTGAACCCCGAATAGTGGACACTTTAATAAAAGTGACCCTATTCGGGGTTTTTGTCTGTTCAAAACCCCGTTATAATAGTTCAAATAGATGAAAC
>NZ_JBHSEC010000014.1:17576-243328 GCF_042651785.1 Chungangia koreensis | reverse complement strand
GACTTGCATGTATTAGGCACGCCGCCAGCGTTCGTCCTGAGCCAGGATCAAACTCTCCATAAAGAGTATGAGTTAAGCTCATAAGTTTTGCTGGCATCATTATGATATCCAAATTTGTTGTCTGTTTTGTCCGACGGAGGTCGGATCAAAACAAGTGTTTGTTAGACGTTTTGCTGTTCAGTTTTCAAGGTTCATGTTTTAAATAGTGGAGCGGGTGAAGGGAATCGAACCCTCATCACCAGCTTGGAAGGCTGGGGTTTTACCACTAAACTACACCCGCATATTATAATAGTAATTATGGCGCGCCCGACAGGAGTCGAACCCATAACCTTCTGATCCGTAGTCAGACGCTCTATCCAATTGAGCTACGGGCGCCTTGTTGGTGCGGCCGAGAGGACTTGAACCTCCACGGGGTTAACCCCCACTAGGCCCTCAACCTAGCGCGTCTGCCATTCCGCCACGACCGCGTTTTAGCGACAATACTTATTATACTACGAAAACAAGGAATGTCAATCACTATTTTTAAAATAAAAATGGTGAGCCATGAAGGACTCGAACCTTCGACCCTCTGATTAAAAGTCAGATGCTCTACCGACTGAGCTAATGGCTCGCAATGGCTGGGGTAGCTGGATTCGAACCAACGCATGACGGAGTCAAAGTCCGTTGCCTTACCGCTTGGCTATACCCCAATATGAAGAATGACCCCTACGGGATTCGAACCCGTGTTACCGCCGTGAAAGGGCGGTGTCTTAACCGCTTGACCAAGGGGCCTTATGTATGGCTCCGAAGGCAGGATTCGAACCTGCGACCAACCGGTTAACAGCCGGTTGCTCTACCACTGAGCTACTTCGGAATAAGAGCGACATATCTTGTCGACTTTTTCTATTATAGAGAGTGCGACAAGATTCGTCAACTATTTTTTGCATTTTTTTCGTATGGAAATTTATAAGCTCCGCATCTATTATGAACCGCTAATTGAAAGTTATACATAGCAGCATTTTCATGCCTGCGTTTCAGTAAGTACAATCCGTCCTTTACATCTTCCACATCTATACTTTTTGACATCCATTCTAATTTTCCGTTTGAACTTTGTACCGCACTCTGTACAAATATACATATTTTTATAGGGTCTTTGATTCCCTTGTATCTCCCTCAGATCGGAACAAAATCTCGGCGCATTCGTTTCTTTTAATAGCTTTCGAAAGTCAGCATCCCGATGTTTGTATCCTTTTCCTTCTATATGTAAGTGATAATGACAAAGCTCATGTTTTATGATTCCTTCTAATTCTTCTAACCCATACTTCTTATATGCTTTCGGGTTGATCTCAATATTATGAGAACCCAACAGATAACGTCCGCCTGTAGAACGAAGTTTCGGATTAAAGTATGCTTTATGTCTAAACGGTTTACCGAATAGGCTCTCCGAAATTTCACTCACTAACCTTTGCAAGTTTAAATCGTTCATTCTTACTCCTTTAAAGATGCCTGCCCGGCACCCGGGCAGGCATTGATCATTTTATGATTCTTGTTCTGCCGGCGGAAGCATCGTAAGGGAAATTCTCCCTTTTGATTGATCTACCTTTTCCACCCATACAGTGACGATATCTCCTAACGATACAACGTCAAGCGGGTGTTTAACAAATCCCCGCTTCAATTTAGAAATATGAACAAGTCCATCCTGCTTTACACCAATATCAACGAACGCCCCGAAATCCACCACATTACGTACGGTGCCTTGCAACTCCATTCCTGCTTCCAAATCTTCCATTTGGAGTACTTCCTTCTTAAGCAATGGTTGAGGGAAGGCATCACGCGGATCACGGGTTGGTTTTTTCAAGGAGTTGACCAAATCTTGCAGTGTCACTTCCCCTACTTCCCAGGCCGTAGACAATTCTTTTAGATTCATCTTGTCCAATGATTCCTGTGCTTCTACTTTACCGATTGAGTTTTTATCCAAACCGGCTTCCTTTAACAACCGCTCAGCTACTTCATAGCTTTCCGGATGTATGTCAGTTGCGTCAAACGGATGTTCAGCCTCTTGAATCCGAAGAAAACCGATGGCTTGCTCATAAGTCTTAGCTCCAAGCCGTGGAATTTTCTTTAACTGCTTCCTTGAAGTGAAGCGCCCTAAATCATTTCTTGTATTCACAATGTTTTCAGCAACTGTTTTTGACAAACCCGAAACGTATTGAAGTAATGAGGAAGAGGCAGTATTTACATTTACACCTACCGAGTTAACTGCAGATTCGACAATGAACTTCAGTGATTCAGACAGCTTTTTCTGAGAGACATCATGCTGATATTGGCCGACACCTACCGCTTTTGGCTCAATCTTGACCAATTCCGCTAACGGGTCTTGTAAACGCCGGGCAATTGAGACTGCACTTCTTTGTTCTACTTGTAGTTTAGGGAATTCTTCTCTAGCCAATTCGGAAGCGGAGTAAACACTGGCTCCTGCCTCATTTACAATGACGTACGAAACTTCCCTGTCAACTTCCTTCAAACATTCGGCAATGAATTGTTCTGTTTCGCGTGAAGCTGTACCATTGCCGATTGCAATTATTGAAACCGGATATTTGGCCAACACTTCCAACACTCTCTTTTTAGAACCCTCTTTATCTGGCTTCGGAGGATGCGGATAAATCGCATCTACCTCATGCAGTCTCCCTGTTTCATCGACTACAGCCAGCTTGCATCCCGTTCTGAATGCCGGGTCTACGCCCAATACCATTTTCCCTTTTAACGGCGGCTGAAGAAGCAGGTTCTTTAAGTTCTCAGCAAATATATGAATGGCTTGGGCTTCTGCCTTCTCCGTCAGTTCGTTTCGCATTTCACGTTCAATGGATGGTTGGATCAAACGCTTATAGGAATCCTCGATTGCTTCAGCTACCACAGTCTTTGACGGTGAAGATGAACGTGGTAGAATCCGGTTTTGCATGACCGTCATAATCCGGTCCACCGGAGCATCAATTCCTACACGCAATATACCATCCTTTTCTCCGCGATTTAAGGCTAAAATTCGATGCGGCACAATTTTTTGCAACGGCTCTTCGTATAAGTAATACATCTCATATACTTTTTTCTCATCTGATTCCTCATCTTTGACAGTTGAAACGACCTTTCCAGCTTTCCATGTCAAATTACGGATTTCATCTCGAATTGATGCATCATCAGCAAACTGTTCCGCAAGTATATCTTTGGCTCCGCTCAAGGCATCTTCCACTGTCGTTACGCCCAGTTCCTCATTCAAGAAATCTTTTGCATAGTCTTCAGGAGAATCCGATAAGAACTTTATGAGTTTTTCAGCGAGAGGAAGTAATCCTTTTTCTTTAGCAATTGTAGCCTTCGTACGCCTTTTTTGTTTGTATGGACGATAGAGATCCTCTACTCTTTGTAGTATTTCAGCTGCCAATATTTCATTTTTCAGGTCAACTGTTAGTTTTCCTTGTTCTTCGATAATGCGAAGTACCTCATCCTTCCGGTTATTGAGGTTTTGCATATAGTCAAACCGATCAGAGATTTCTTTTATTTGAACCTCGTCAAGAGAACCGGTTGCTTCCTTACGGTACCGGGCTATAAAAGGGACCGTATTCCCATCTTCGAGTAATTTAATAACTTGATCAACTTGTTGAGGTCGTACGTTCAAATCTTTCGCTATTTTTTTTTGCATCTCTTTTGCTTCCATGGCCAACACCCCTTCACAATTACCTTCCATTTTATCATATCCAGAAACAAACACCTTTTCACAACAAAAAAACCGCCCCAAATGGAGCAGTTTTTTAGTGAAGTAATCGTCCTGCTATGAACGTAGCATCATCATCATGTTTAATGGAATCAATAAGCTTTTCTGATAGTCTTAATAAGTTCGGATTGTCCTTAAGAAACGCTTTCGGGCTCTTCATGACTAACCCATCGGAATGGAGAAGAAATAAATCTCCCTCTTCGTACTGATACGATTGCGTCTTCAGTTTTTGTGGACGACCGGACAAATAGCCCATTACCGGCAGCGGATACTTCATAGTATCTGTCTTTTTACTGAATAGATAGAATCGGACATTGCCGACACAGCTATAGGAAATTGTCTTATTCACAAAATCCACTTTGACAATTGCTACAGCCGCTCCACGTTTGTGGAACATTTGCTCGTTGCACCGATAAAGCAACTGATCAATCGATTCCTGATGATGTTCAGCTAAGATCTTCGGCATCACTTCAGAGGATTGCTTTGCGAATGGACCATTTCCTAATCCATCAGCGATTGCAAAGAGGAAGTAATCCTCATTCATGTAGGTGAAATAACTATCACCCGATTCTTTGTTTCCACCCTTGGCTTCCTGATACACATACGCTTCAATATTATCATGTTGAAGTACTTCCATTTATGTAGCACCACCAGCCGCCAAAATAGCTTCCTGCAGTTTTTTAATCGCTTTACGCTGCAGACGAGAAACATGCATTTGAGAAATACCCAAGCGTTCCCCTGCCTCTTTTTGGCTAAGTTGTTCCATATACGTGTATTGGATGATCAGTTTTTCCCGCTCGGATAAAACACTTAGAGCGTTTTCGACCATAAGCCGCTGATCCGTTTTTTCAAACCCATCATCTTGTTCACCCAATATATCAAATAGCGTAACTGTTCCACCATCAAAATCAGCTTCAAGAGCATGATCCATGGAAAGGGCGTGATAACTTTTCCCCATCTCCATTGCCTCAAGTACATCGTCCTCTTCCACTTCCAGATAGTCTGCTATTTCATAGACATGTGGAGAACGTTGCAACTCGGTGGTCAGCGCTTCTACTGCCGATTTAATTTTCGGTCCTAATTCCTTAATTCGGCGAGGTACATGAACAGCCCATGTTTTGTCCCTGAGGAAACGTTTAATTTCCCCGACAATGGTAGGGACTGCAAACGCCTCAAAGCTACGACCGAATTGTGGATCGTAACGCTTAATCGCACCTAACAAACCGAGCATACCCACTTGTACAATGTCCTCATGATACGATTTGCCATTGGAATATTTACGGGCAATCGATTCAACCAGTCGCTGGTAATGGAGGACTAAATTTGTTTGGGCTTCGTCATCCTGATTTTCTTGATATTCTTTTATCCAAGTTAATATTTCTTCCTTTGAGGAGAAATTAGGAGGTGATTGGTTCGACATCTTGATCCACCTGCTCTCCGCGGAGATATTTAGTCATAAAGACCGTAACACCCTCTTCATGGTGGACTTTGACTTCATCCATCAGCGTTTCAATCAGATAGAGGCCCAACCCTCCTTCACGCAAGAAGAGAACGTCCTCATTCTCGTTGTAAGGGCCAACCATTTTTTTCGTTTCATCGAAGTTGAAGCTTTGGCCGTGATCCGCCACCATTACTTCCATTCTGTCTTCATAAAGTGCACAACCGACAACAATTTCTCCGGTTTCATCTTCCTTATAGGCATGCTGTACAGCATTTGTGATCGCCTCGCTCGTGGCAATCTTCAAGTCTTCGATATCGTCATAATTAAATCCGATACGATTCGCCAAACCTGAGATTGTGAGCCTGACCACTCCGATGTATTGAGCCTTTGCAGGGATGCGGAGTTCAATATAATCATATGGTCTCATTATTCACTTCACCTTTTCCAGCTGTTTCGATATCCATTAATTCACCTAACCCTGTAATATCAAACAGTCTTTTCAATCTTGGGGAAAGGCCGACTATTTTAACGTGGCCACCATTTGCTTTGACTGCTTTGTAGAATCCTACAAAAACACCAAGGCCTGTACTATCCATATACGAAACATCTGTCAGATCCAGAACTGCGTTCAAGCCTTCCGTTTCCTGTGCAGATGCTAATTTTTCTTTTAATAGCGGTGCTGTATATGCATCAATTTCTCCGTTGACTTTGATCTGTATATTTTGCTTGCTCTCAAGTAAATCCACTAAAATATCCATGTTTACCCCCGAATTCATCTTTATTTTTGCGTAAATATTATTTACCACAATCCATCGTCAGTTAAACATGCAAAATTATTATTTTTTTAATACTACCATCGTAAAGTCATCTCTTAGTTCATAATCCTGCGATCTTGCAAGCAGTTGGAAAATATGATCCGTCATTTCCTGTGCCGGTAAATCTTTTGCGTCTCTGATTAATGACAGCAATGTTTGTTGGGTTATAAACCCTTCCTTCGTCCTGCTCTCAGTTACACCATCCGTCATGATGACGATAAAATCGTCTTTGTTTAGAGTAACATCATGTTTCTCAAATACAGCGGAAGGATCAACCCCTAAAAGTATGCCCTTTGCCTCCAAATACTCGAAGCGGTCTTCCGCCGCCCGGTATAACAAAGCTGGTTCATGGCCAGCGGAAGCGTACGTAAAGCGGGATTTTTTAATATCAATTCTGCCGTAGAACATCGATATGAACATGGAATCGTCCATATTCCTTTCTACAATTCCATTCATCATGTCGAGCATGTAGTCCGGATTAGTCGAGGAATGCTGTAAGCTATCCATCGCAAATTTAATCATGGACATGCACAGGGCTGCCGGAATTCCTTTTCCGATGACATCCGCCACAGCAACATCTGCATGCTGATCATCATTACTAACAAAGTAAATGTAATCTCCGTTCATTTTCTTAGCAGGAATGGAGACTAATCCGATGTCGAATCCGGATAATTGCGGAACCTTTGTTTTCAGCATGGTTTCTTGGACATTTGCCGCTAAGTCCATTTCCATTTTCAGTTCTTCCTGCTTCTTCACGAGACTCTCATGTTCTTTTAAAGCTAAGCCATAACGAATCATTACTTCGATGAGAAGATCGAATGAGTGTAATAACTGTTCCGGCATATCCGGAAATATTTCTTCCAGAGCAGCCTTATGGATGCCGATTACATCTTCTGGTGCTATGTTCTTTTCAATCAATTGACGGCTGAAGTTTTGGCCTATGTACAAATTCTGCTCCGTCTGACTTAAAACATACTGACGTAATATCTCTTTATAATCTTTTGAAAACTGCAGCATCCACTAATTCCCTCCTTATCGGAGCCATTTCACCACTCTGATGGAGGTGCCTTTTCCAGGTTCTGTGTCTAAGTAAAACTCATCCATCAACCTTTTTACACCCGGCATTCCCGCTCCCAGGCCTCCCGAGGTGGAATATCCATCTTCCATCACCTTTTTTACATCAGCAATTCCTGGACCTTCGTCCTGGGCAATGATAGCGATGCCATGCACTCCATTGGATGATAATCTTTCAATTTCAATTTTCCCCTTACCTGCATATAAGTAAATGTTACGAGCAAGTTCACTTATAGCTGTGGTTATTCTTGCCTGGTCGACTGTGCCGAAGCCAACCGCTTTCGCTTCATTTCGGCCAAGCTGCCTAGCAGCAACAATATCCCATTCAGTATATATATCTACAGAAGACCGATAGTTCATTGTCAAGCCTCCAATTCACTGTGGAGTCTCTCTAACCCGTTCTCCAAATCCAAAGCAGTAATGACATTTTCAAGCCGGATTCCAAGTTCGATCAGAGTAATAGCAACCGGTGGCTGTATGCCAGTAATAACGACCTTGGCACCCATGAGCCCCGACATATTGATGACATCACCCAATACTTTCGCGATGAAAGAGTCGATGAAATCAATAGGAGTTAAATCTATGACTACTCCCCTAGCCGCAGTTTCATGCATTTTCTTTAATAAGTCTTCCTGGAACTGAATTGCCGTGTGATCGTCTATCTCCCATTGAATGGAAACGATCAACGTATCTTTCAGTTTAAGAATTGGAATTCGTGTATTCATCAACATTCACCCCCACAATTTTCCTGTCAGTCCAGTTAAGTGCTTGTTCCATCCCAAGCTGCAAAGTACTCGCTGTATAAAATTCACTCAAGTTTATGCCTAATGTGACAATCGTTTGAGCAATTTCCGGACGAATCCCTACAATAATACATTTGGAACCTATAAGCCTTACTGCATCAGCTGCTTGGATTAAATGATGGGCAACCATCGTATCCACAAGCGGCACTCCCGTAATATCAAGAAGTACAACTTCAGCACGGTGCTTAACAACACCTTCAAGTAGGTTCTCTAATATAAGTTTTGCCCGCTCAGTGTCGATTGTTCCTACAAGTGGCATAACCGACACACGGTCAATGACAGGTATGAGGGAGGCGGAAAGTTCTTGCAATGCAATCTTTTGTAGGTTAACTGTGCGTTCCCAAGAATCCGAATAGTTAGCGATAATGGATTCACTCATTGGGGAAATCCAAGTTGAGAAGAGATCTGTATAATCGTGGACGTCTATTAATTCCTTTTCAACAAGAACCATATAAACTACTTGAGCAAATTGGTTAATCACCTTAACAACAAATGTTATTGACCACCCAAACTTCACTACCTTATCAGCCACATTACGGACACGCATTTCGTCCTGTTCAACGTCAAATAGACTTGACACCATCAGGCCGGCAAACTCGCGAAGCGTCTCATCTATAACTTTATCTGACATCAGGTTGGACGTCTGTTGATCTTTTTCTTTTTCTATTAATGAATACCATCGTTCAAAAATTTCATCGAAATTTTCTCTCACATTTACTGCTGTCTTTCTATTCATCTCTAAAAACAATACCTCCTCCGGTTCGTCACGGGCATAGTAATACTATTGTATATCAAAATAAAAGCTACTTCACGTATTATGCAGAACAATGGAAAAAAGTACCGAGCGTCATTCGACATGCACGGTACTTTTAATCATATATGTATACTAAAATTTAACAAGCCCAAGACTGATTTCCAAGGCTTCATCCACCAATTCCATCAGTTCTTCGTCCAGCTGTGTAATTTTGTCCGTCAGACGAGATTTATCGATTGTCCTGACCTGTTCAAGTAAAACAACCGAATCTCTTTCAAAATCGTATTTTTCCGCATTGATCTCTACATGAGTAGGCAGTTTCGCCTTTTGGATCTGTGCGGTGATCGCCGCTATGATCACCGTTGGACTAAACCGGTTGCCGATATCATTTTGGATCACCAGGACTGGCCTTGTGCCGCCCTGTTCAGATCCGACAACCGGAGAGAGATCGGCAAAGAAAACGTCACCACGTTTTACAATCAAGTTTTCATCCTCCGCTTACGAGACGCTCCACCGTATGCTCCGCTTCATATTCCGCGTGGGAACATTCACATGCAATAGATAAATTGATATGTGACATTTCCACATAGCCTCTCATCATGGCTTCCCGTATTTGATTTGATTGGTAATGCCTTGTATATCTTTTTGTCGAAACATACACAAATTCCCCGCGTTCACAATCGCGGTCGACTGTATGTCCGATTTCATCTAAATATTGCTTCGGAAGCTTTACGATGACTTCCCGCATTTTTTTAGTTCCAGTCACAGCCAACACCTCCAACAATCCCGAACCCTCTTTTTCATATAGAATCATCTTAACATCGAAATAGATTCATGAAAAGACAAAGAAGGAAAGTTTTTGACAATCTTTTATGTTTCTTCCGGATATTGTCGAATATTGTACTGTGTGTAAAGCTTTATTTATAGACTCTGTTTACCCGATTTGTTAGTAACACTGCTGTTTCATATGGAATAGTTTGTAGACGTTCTGCCCACTCTTCCATTCGGATTTCTTCTTCTCCTTGTTTCCCAATCAACACCACCTGTTCTCCAATAGAGTATTCCTTAGACAAGCGAATCATGCATTGGTCCATACATATTCTTCCTACAATTGGGGCTCTCACCCCACCTATAATTACTTCTTGCCCTGAAAGACCACGTTGTAAACCGTCAGCATAACCGATCGGAAGCGTCGCGATCCATTCTTCTTGTTCTGCCGTATACGCCTGGCCGTAGCCAATGGTCGATCCGACTTCCACCTTTTTAATATGAGCGATTTCACTATATAGCGAAAGTGCGGGCTTCAACTCATAAGGAAGTACTTCTTTTACAACAGGAGATGGCGGAAATCCATACATAGCAATTCCAAAACGGACAGCGTCGAATTGCAGCTGTCTATACCGCAAAGCTGCTGCACTGTTCGCTGCATGGACCAATCTTGGCTTTTCAGGAAGTTGACTTATAAATTCCTTGAACACCGTTGCTTGTTCGTCTACAAATGATTTGGATTCTTCATCTGCTGTAGCGAAATGTGTATAGATGCCATCCAGTATGAAGTGGCTGCTTGTACGAATAAGATGGATGAGCTCTTCCCAATCATCAATCGATCTGACGCCGATTCTACCCATCCCGCTATCGACCTTGGCATGGACTTGAAGCGGAACAAGAAACTTGTCCGCTTCCTCCAAAACCCTATTCATCCATTCAACCGAGAATGCAGTCAACATGATTCGCTCGGCCGCTGCCACTTCCGCAAATGCAGGCGATACTGGACCCATGACCAAAATATCAGTTTCCGGAAATTCCTCCCTGAGCCGCAATGCCTCTTCAGGAGTAGCGACTGCAAGCATGATTGCTCCTGCTTCAATCGCAGCCTTTGCAACTTCTATATCTCCGTGCCCATAAGCATTCGCTTTTACGACAGCTATAACGCCAGTCTTCTCATCTAAATACGTTTTTAACCCTTCAATGTTGGATCGTATTGCTTCTAAATCGATTTCAGCATAGGTTGGACGGTAATGGATATTCATTGGATTTCCCTCTTTTTTACGCTTTTAATCCATTATCCGCCCTACCCTATTTATGAGTCAATTTATTATTTATCTTCACTTAGTGCCATGGAGGCAGCAACTTCGATCATTTCATCACGGCTCAGTGTACTGGACGCAATGAAGTAAGAGACTCCGTTTTGTTCCCAACTGATGGAATGGTCGGTAATCGCTCCAATTGCGAAGCCCAAGTCAGCAGGGTCGCCAGCCGCAAATACTGGAAGATAGGAAGTTGCATCAGGTTCCGCTGCCTGTTGAATGAGTGTGAAATCCTTATCCTCTGATGCGTAAGCCATGATTACGCGTTTCGAACCGTCGTCTTCGAAAGTTTTCTCTTCTACTATTTTCATGTCCGCAGATAATACTGGATATGTTGTTTGGAAGTCCTTATTGTCAAGGTCGGCTCCAGCTGTCTGATCATCTTTTGATTCAGTGAATTTCTCAACAGCATAATCCGCCGCGTTTCTTGTAGTTCCTAAAGTAATTTTCTTGAATGTGATGCTGATTTGTTCTTCTTTGTTTTCGTTAAGTACAGAGACTTTTGTCGGAAGCATCGTTTTCTTATCAATATAAATATGTTGATAAGGCAGTAGCTTCTGATGATTGTTTCTTGTTTGGGTTTCAAATACAAAAGAATTTTCCTCTTCACGCATGACGGACTTCGAGTCTGCCTTAATATCATCCGCCAAGGCGCCGATCAAGTATGCCTGGCTGTTTTGCTTCGGCCAATCGCTTTGGAATTTATACGTCTTGCGAAGTGCTGGGGTTACAACGAATACCCCTTCTTCATTCCGGACAATCATTTGCGAATTGTCGTCGCCTGCTTGGTTTACCTTTACGCGATAGAAATCGGGTTTTGTGTGCCATACATTGACGTCATATACACGCGGCTCAGATCCAGTTTTGATTTCCATTGTTGCATCGAGCTCATAGCCCTTCGTTTCTGTCCACTTTGTACTTAGCTTTTTTACAACATCTTCCTTGGAGTCAGCTCCACACGCAGCCAGCATTAGTGACAAGAGAATTAGAACGCCTGTTAATAATCGTTTCCGCAATCATTTCATCCTTTCTCATTTTCCGTCCGTTGAGACATCTTATGAGGAGGATTAGGACAATATTCTATTGCTCGTTCAAAAAAATAGACATCCCTTATTTGTTCAGCTAATTAATCATTCAACAGGATCACTTGTGCTGCTGCGTGGGTTTTAGTATGGGTGATGCTTACATATCCATTGACCGGTTCACCTTTAAACATCAATTTCGGCTCTCCGTTGTTCCCTTTTAGCACCTCAATATCAAGAAAACTGCATTGGTCTCCTATTCCCGTGCCTAACGCCTTCGAAAAGGCTTCTTTAGCCGAAAACCGGCCTGAAAGGAATTCTGTTCGCCGGTAAGCCGTATAATTGGAGTAAAGAATCTGCTCCTGTTCAGTCAAAATTCTACGGGAAAACTTTGGAGATCGTTCCTCCAGACGTTGAATGCGTTCAATTTCAACGATATCCAAGCCTATACCTTTAATCATCGAGTCCTCCCCCTTTCCACTTTGGTCTGTCTATAGTTATAATAATGATACAAAATTGAGGTGGATCCATGTTTATTCGCAGGGAAAGTTTTTCAGAATATCTACGTTTATATCCAGTAGTATCGACTCTCATTGCAGTCAATGTCATCATTTATTTAATTACGATGCTGCCGTTCATCGGAAATTACGTGTACACGTTGGGCATCGGTTATAATTATTTAATTGCAGAAGGAGAGTGGTGGAGGTTCATCACACCGATGTTCCTGCATGCTGGCATGATGCATTTATTGTTCAACATGTTCTCATTATTCCTCTTTGGCCCCGAGTTGGAGCGCCTTTGCGGAAGAGTGCGATTTTTGACGATTTATTTTCTCGCAGGTATTTTCGGTACATTTTCGAGTTATTTCCTGTATGATCTGAATTTCAGACATGTTGGTGCAAGCGGCGCAATCTTTGGGATACTCGGGGCTTTTGGAGCACTCGTCTACTATACAAGAAGAACCATGCCGCAATTGAAACAGTTGGTCATGCCGATTATTATCATTAGTGTCATCATGACATTTATTAACCCAAACATCAACGTGACTGCCCATATCACCGGGCTGATTGTCGGTTTTCTTATTGGTCTAAGTTATTTCCATCCAAAGCGGATTACCAGCTGGAAAAAGAAAAAATAGAGAGCATTCCAAATCGGAATGCTCTCTTTTTAAATTAGGATTATTTAGTACCGGGTTCATACCAATCCAAAATGCGGCCAGCATCTTCTGCATTCATATGCGGAACGACAGCAGACGCTCCCAAACTTCCGGATTTTATATTGGCCTGGATGGTTGCCAAGTCTCGTCTCTTTTGGAAGTACGACTGGTTAACTTCCAATGACTGAATCCTTCTGCGTTTGAGGAAATACGTATGCTTACTGAAAACACGGAATTGGAAGATTGCTTGTTGATCCAACAGTGTGAATCCGGCTGCACGGTGTTGCCACAGCCCCCAAGCAATTCCAATAGGTATTAGGAGCAGCGAGAATAAGCCATATGGATAGAAAAAGTATCCCGCCAACACAATAATCGGTATCATCCAGACAAAGTCAATCCGATAGAAATATGGTTTACTCCGCTCTGGAACCGATTCTAATTCTCCCTGGAAATCATAGTCAGGAAGAATGGATTCCAATAGCGGTTTCACTTCCGCTTTCTTTATGAGCGGAAAGAGGTTAATTTTTTGTTGGTCTGTTATTGAGCCGCCTGCACTATCGACAATGACGGAAGCATAGCCGAATAGTTGACGCAATGGATTTTCTACAATCCGTACCCCTTGGATCCGTTTCATCGGTAAAGTGATTTTCTTTTTTTCAAGCAAACCGCGAGTGATGTATAATTGGTCCTCTTCCTTTGCAATCGAGAAATCATAATAATTCAGCAGCGTCATACCAACAGATACAATCCAAGCAACGAGCAGTACAAGAAATACCGCTAATGCAACCATGAATACACCGAATTGAATGAAGGTCTTTAACTCTTCATAAATGAAATCATACGGAATAAATTCCGAGAACTGCGAGAACACAACGGCGATCCCCGAAAAGATAACCCCGATTCCGCTTGAAGTAGAAGCTAATACCAATAGTTCTTTCAGAGACATTTTATAAAACTTCTCACTTTTAAGCGCGGTTAACTCCGCTTCATCTGCCTGTTCATCTTCTAAAACTTCCAGGTCGCCATTCACTTTTCTTCTTTTCGCAGCTGCCATTTCCCGTTCTATCACATCTGCAGCTTCCCGTGTTATGGCTGTTAACTCTGCCTCTGATTTATTTGACAAGTTTGTACCTGCTGTTTCAATATCCACTTTCACCAATTTGAACGGACGGTGGAGAATTCCTTCCGTGTAATTCAAGCTTTGAATGCGCTCAAACGGGATATATCGTTTATTCTTCACGAACAACCCGGATTCAATCCGGAGCTCATCTTCCTCAAACCAGTAAACAAAACGCTTCCACTTAATAATACCCGTCACTAAAGAAAAGACTAACGCGAGTACGATGAATAAGTAAGGGAAAAGACTCCACCAATCTCCGTTAAAACCATTCGCAAACAAAATGACGGCAAACGGGATCACTAAATCCTTTAGTCCTTTGACAAAGTTAATGACAGCAGAAATCGGATGCAGTTTATAGCGTTTAGACATCCTCTTCCGCCACCCTTGCCAATTGTGAAATCCGAGTTCTTAGTTCATCCGCCTCTTCCATTTCCAACGCAGGAATCGTATGGATGGTAGCTGCAGTAGAAATGGTGATGGAGGACAAATTGTATTTCCTTAAAATCGGTCCCTGCTCTGTGTCGACGTGCTGGACCCTTACCATTGGGACGAGTGTTCGCTTCATAATGAACAAGCCGTGCTGAATTTCAATTTCCTGCTCACTTACTTCATAGCGCCAACGCAGCCAACGAAGTTTCGGGAATAAATAAATAAACACATATGTATCGATGATAGGAATAGCAATGCATATAAGCCATATCCACTTTGGCCAATCAAAAAAATATGTAAGAAATGCAACGCCGGCTACAATTAGCGTCGTAATCGCAGTTTGCATGATTCCGTAAAGTCTCCAAACCTTTAAACCTTTCATCGATATTCTATTTTGTGGTTCTCTCCTCATGATGACACCTCTCTTCTGTTCTGTTTACGAATGAAACGGTGAAATGTTTCGTTTAGCTGGTGGTTTTATTGGGTCATTAAATTTCAATGAATGAGTATAACTGTTTTTTAAAATTTTTCATGTTCTTATTTAATTGTACAACATAAAGCTACAAGAGAATTTTCAAACTTTGTGGAGGGACTTTTTGTTTGGTTGGAAGTTTGGCGAATTGGTTGGACACTTTCATGACTTAGTTGGAAACTTTCATGACTTAGTTGGAAACTTTCACGATTTGGTTGGAAAGTTTCATGACTTAGTTGGAAACTTTCGCGATTTGGTTGGACATCACCAAAAATACTTGAGCTATTAAAATCGGCTATATCCCCCCCTCTTTTACAACCCACAAAAAAACCGGCTATGCAAAGTGCATAGCCGATTAAACAACTTATTCGAATTTAGAACGGGAGCGGGACCGGCTTTGGCCTTGGCCGCCACGTTTGTCTCCGTCTCTTCCTCCGCGTCGGGAACCTCCACGATCATGGCTTCTGCCACCTGGACGACCTGAACTACGGCCGCCTTTATAGCCGCCGCCACCACCTCGGTGGTTGTCTTTGCCTCTTCTTGAAGGCAGCGGACGTTCTTCAGAAATTGTTACTGGTGAATCATCTGGCTCTTTCGTCATCGATTTGATAGCCGCAGCTACTACATCGACAGCGTCGAGATTTTCAAGCAATTCGTTTGCAAGAATACGGTAATCATTCAAATCGTTCTTTTCAACGATTTCCTTTAACGATTCGATCGCAAGACGTTGCTGTCCAAGTAATGCTTCATCCGATGTTGGTGGACGGAGCGGAGTCATGCGCTTCTTCGTTGTTTCTTCCACAATTCGAAGATAACCCATTTCACGTGGAGTGACGAAAGTGATCGCCATACCACTCTTACCAGCACGACCAGTACGGCCGATACGGTGAACATAGCTTTCCGGATCTTGTGGAATGTCAAAGTTGTACACGTGTGTTACACCTGAGATATCAAGTCCACGTGCCGCTACGTCAGTAGCAACCAATACATCGATTTTATTTTCCTTGAACTGGCGAAGAACGGACGACCGCTTGGCCTGGCTCAAGTCTCCATGAATCCCTTCAGCCAAGTAGCCTCGGATTGTCAAGGCCTGGGACAATTCATCCACACGACGTTTCGTACGTCCGAAGATAATTGCAAGTTCCGGCTGATGTACGTTCAAGAGACGAGTCAATACGTCAAATTTTTCACGTTCATGCGCCTTCACGAAATATTGATCTATATTTTCAACCGTCATTTCCTTCGACTTGATCTTTACTTCTACAGGATCCTTCATGAAGTTATCAGCAATTTTACGGATCGGACCTGGCATCGTTGCAGAGAATAGCAAAGTCTGACGATTTTCCGGTACAGTTTCCAAAATTGCATTGATGTCATCAATGAATCCCATGTTCAACATTTCATCCGCTTCATCCAAGACGAGTGTTTGAACATTTTCCAACTTTAATGTACGGCGGTTGATATGATCCTGGATCCGTCCAGGGGTACCAACAATGATTTGCGGTTTGTTTTTTAGTGCCCGGATTTGACGCCCGATTTCCTGTCCGCCATAAACAGAAAGGATTTTAACTCGCTTATCATAACCGATTTTATATAGCTCTTCTGAAACTTGAATTGCCAACTCACGAGTCGGTGCAATAATCAGCCCTTGTACATCAGGGTTTTTTGGATCCACTTTTTCAATCAAAGGTATACCGAATGCAGCAGTTTTCCCTGTTCCTGTTTGCGCCTGACCAATAATGTCACGGCCTTCCATGCCATATTTAACTGTACCTTCTTGGATTGGCGTTGCTTCTTCGAAGCCCATGCGTTTAAGTGATTTCAACGTTGATGGGCTGATATTAAATTCTGAAAAATTTGTCAAACTCTTCAATCTCCTTTTTCCTTTACATTTGACAAATGGTTACATTTTCAGATGAAATTGCGGCAATTTACGAGCCTATAGAGGAACGTTCCGATAACAATTCACTATCATTTAAGAGGGGAATTACAAAAGGAAAGCCCGGTCATTGCCGAGCGGTATGTTCAGCGGGCCTTGGGATTAGGACCCGGAGGAATCCACCGTTATATTCAAAAAAATACTCTCCACACGTGAAGAGTTTTTCACAAAATGTATCCATTGCTCATAATAGCTTACCACGCTTTTCCACCTGTTGCAACGATTCTGCCGTTATGCCAATTGTCAGTTTACCTTTCCCCTAATTGCAAGAAATTAAACACTTGTCCGAACCAATCCTCGCAATCTTGACTATAACAAATATGATGTTTACCGGTTTCTGATGTGATTAACTTCTTATCGGTCGCACCCATTTTTTCGTACAAAAATTGAGCTGTAGTATACGGAACGATTCCATCCTTTTTCCCCTGAACAATGACGGCCGGTACTGTAATTTGGCTATAATATGGCTCAACCATTCGTACGATTCGCAAAAATTCAATGGCGGCACGCAAAGGCGTATGCGTCAGCTTGTATTCATATAAATGCACAAATGTCTCATCATAAGGCTGTCCCGTAATGACCTGGCCAACTATTCCCTTCACGTCTTCCAGTAATTGGCGACCACTAATATATTTGGCAGCGGCACTTAGCAACACAAGTTTGGATACTTTGTATCGAAGAGCCAAGTAAAGCGCAATTAAACCACCCATTGAGAATCCGACAATATATAGCTGATCTACTTCTTTTTCCAATTTGCGCAAAGCAAGTTCCGCTTCCATCATCCAGTCTTCAGCCGTTAACTTTTTTAAATTCAATTCTGTCCCGTGCCCTGGAAGTGTCGGGACAGAGAATACCCAATCCGTACGTTCTTCTAAATAGCGGACGAACGGTGCAACTTCGTATGGTCCGCCTGTAAAGCCATGGATGAATAGTACGCCCGTCTTCAAAGGAATCCCCACCTTCCAGAAAATTATGTACATAAAAAGCCCCAATCCCGGCTGGAACCACCAATTCTTTTTCCAGCCGGTTTCGGGACATATTAAACAAACGCTTTTAGAATATTTTCCAGCGCCATACCACGAGAACCTTTCAACAGGACAACTGATTTAGAATTGAGTCGAACACTAAGCCATTCAATCAGTGGATCATATTCATCCTTACTCCAGATTAGGCACTCCGGATCAAACTTGCCCTTCAGCTTTTCGTACAGCCATTCCATCCTCGGACCATATAGACAAACGCCTTTAATGACTTCAGGTGTGAGATCATCAGCGACTTCTTCATGGAACTGCCGCTCTAAATCGCCAAGCTCCAGCATATCGCCTAAGACTGCCCACTTTTCCTCCCTCATCTCTGTCTCCTTTAAGAATGACAAAGCCGCTTTCATAGAAGCAGGAGCTGCATTATAGGCATCATTGATGAAAATCGCGTCATTATTTGCGGTCTGCACTTGCATTCTCATATCCGTCAATTTGACACTTTGCAGGGAATAGCGAATTTGTTCCGCATTCAATCCTGCTGCCATGCCGATTAAGATTGCGGCAAGTGAATTCTTCACTTGATGCGACCCCAAAACAGGAATAGTGAATGACTCATTCAACAAACCGGAAACTGTAAATTCACTTCCCCTTTCAGTCGAACGGATACCTTGGACCGAAAGCGCGTTTTCTTCTCCATATCCAAATGCTGTCTTCCTATCCCCCGATAGAGTGGCTGCATGGGGAACCAATAACGGTTCATCCCCATCGTAAAAGAGCATACCTTCAGGCAACAGCCCTTGAACAATTTCAAACTTCGCTTTTGCAATCCCTTCACGCGAGCCCAAGTCCTGCATATGCGCTTCCCCGATGTTGGTGATCACCGCATATTTTGGTTTTGCCATTTTTGTCAGGAATTCGATTTCACCAAAACCGCTCATCCCCATTTCGAGGACTGCATACTCTGTCTCTTCATCAAGTGACAAAATCGTCAAAGGTAAGCCGAGCTGGTTATTGAAATTCCCTTCTGTTTTCTGAACCTTGAAGTAAGGAGATAGAACGCCAGCTACTAAATCCTTCGTTGATGTTTTTCCGTTAGACCCAGTAATCCCTATAAATACTGTATCCAATTCTTCTCTGTACTTCCTGGCCATTTCTTGTAGAGCCAATTCCGGATCGGTTACGAATAATAGGGGTACATCCTTCGGAGGATTCGGTTCATCCGCTTGCCAAAGCGAGGCAGCTGCTCCATTTTCAAGTGCTGTCATGACATAGTCATGGCCATTTACCTTTTCTCCTCTGAACGGGATGAAAAGATCTCCAGGCTGCAGTGTCCGAGTATTGATGGATACACCTGACACTTCAACCTCTCTCAAACCCTGCGTTTCTACATTTAACCAATCGGCAATAGTTCTCAATTGTTTTTTCATTTATTCATCCACTCAATCCATCGTATAATTCAATAATTGCTTCTCGTCATGGCGCTCAATAGCCAGTCTCACCAATTCCTCGATGAGATCCGGGTAGCTAAGGCCTGTGTGCTGCCACAATAGTGGATACATGCTAAACGGAGTAAAACCGGGCATCGTGTTTATTTCATTGATCAGCACTTCATTGTCGTCAGTCACAAAGAAGTCCGCCCGTACTAACCCTGAACAATCCAATACTTTAAAGGCTTTCAGCGCCATATCCTTCATGGCATCTTCGACTTCGTCTGGAATCTCAGCCGGGATAATCAGTGCTGTATTCCCGTCCTGATATTTCGCTTGGTAGTCATAAAAATCTTTTAAAGGCTTAATCTCTCCAGGAACAGAACATCTCGGAGAATCATTACCCAATACAGCCATTTCAATTTCCCGGGCTTTCACACCTTGTTCGATCACAATCTTCCGGTCGTATTTAAACGCCAGTTCAATTGCTTGTATCAGACTTTCCCGATCAACCGCTTTGCTGATCCCTACACTCGAGCCTAAATTAGCAGGCTTAACGAACACTGGGAACGAAAGCTGCTCCTCAATCTGATCCAATAACTTCTCTTGTGATTTCCTCCAGTTACTACGTATAAAATGGATATACGGAACTTGCTTTAACCCGGCTACTGAGAAAAGTTGCTTCATCACGACTTTATCCATCCCAGCAGATGATGCTAATACTCCATTCCCTACATACGGAAGGTTTAACACTTCAAGGAGTCCTTGAACCGTTCCATCTTCACCGTTCGGTCCATGGAGGAGCGGGAAGATGACATCCAATGCCTGTTCCTCAGATTCAGCCTTAGTCGGTAAAAAATCGGAAATATTATTCGGAATCGCTAACTGTTCAGTCCCGAATTGCAATTCTTCTACATGTTCAACTGGACCGCTAAGACGTTTGCCTTTACGCCACTCTCCATCAGTCGTTATATAAATCGGGTATACTTCGTAATTATTAAAGTTAAGTGCACCAGTAACTGCACGTGCTGTCATTAAGGATACTTCATGCTCAGCGGACTTCCCGCCATATAATAAGCCAATTCGTTTTTTCATTCAAAAAACCTCCATTTGTCGGATAGTTATAGTTTATCACGAAGAGGCGGAGGCGATGAACAGTTAATAAGCAGACATGCTATTTGGCCTATGAAACAAATTTCAACCCAACGACCCCGATGATAATAAAACTCAAGAACATAATTTTCAAGATACTCTTCTTCTCCTTGAAAAGAAGCATTCCGACCAGCACACTTCCCGCTGCACCAATTCCCGTCCATACGGCATAACCGGTCCCTACAGGAATCACTTTTAGTGCTAATGAAAGAAGACCTAAGCTTAATGCCGCTGATACAATGGTTAAAATAGTGTAAAGATGCTTCTTAAAACCATCCGACAATTTCATTGTAATGACAAATACCACTTCGAATAATCCAGCAGCTATTAAAATCAGCCATTCCATTATTCCGCCCCCTCCTCATTGTCTGTCAACTTCAATCCGACCATTCCAACAATCAGGAGGACGAGGAAAAATAACTTTCCGAAACTAAGAGATTCGTGGTATAACCAAATTCCGGCGAATACTGCGCCTACCGCTCCTATTCCTGTGAAAATAGCGTAAGCAGTTCCGACCGGCATGTCTGTAAGTGTTTTTGAAAACAGATAAAAACTGATGATCAAAAATACAATCGTGATGATCGACGGTAAAGGGACCGTGAAACCATGAGATTCTTTAATCGTGATCGCCCAAACTATTTCTGAAAGTCCGGCTGCAATCAAATAAATCCAAGCCATGATGTTTCCTCCATTTTAAAGAATGGCACCATATTATCATAAATGGAACATTTCCAGTTCTTTCGCGTCATTTCCTTGAGGATACGAAGAAAAAGTTGCACGTTTGCGTTATACTAAATTAGATATTCTGAAAAAAGATTAGGTGAAACTTATGGATTCAAAAAATAGCGTAACGGATCGCTTCGATTGGACGCTTGCATTTATAATTTTTATGTTTTTCATCGTCAGCCTTTTGGCGATTTCATCCGCACAAACATCCGGACAATATGGCCTGAACTTCATACCGAGACAGATCATGTGGTACGGGGTCGGAGCATTCATCATTGCCTTCACGATGTTCTTCGATATTGACCAATATAAGAAAATGGCTTGGTATCTATATGGATTTGGAATCTTACTATTGGTTGTATTGATGCTTGCTCCCGGCGGAGAAGGACAAATTGCAGAAATCCGTAATGGTGCAAAGAGCTGGTTCCATACACCAGTCGGAAGTATCCAGCCTTCCGAGTTCATGAAGACATTCTTCATCTTGGCTATGGCGAAAGTCATTAGTTCGCATAACGAGCATCATTTAAACAAAACCATAAAAACCGATTTTATGTTATTAGGAAAAATTGCACTTATTGCAGGCTTGCCGCTCGCATTCATTATGGAACAACCCGACTTGGGAAGTTCTTTAGTGTTTATCGCTATAACCATTGCCTTAGTTGTGGTTGGTGGAATCTCTTGGAAAATCCTTGTACCTCTCATGACGGGAGTCGCAGCCCTTGGTACATCCCTCATCTTGATGGCACTTTATATGCCGGATTTCATGGCTGATAAATTAGGTGTTGAACCTTATAAATTCGGCCGGATCTATTCCTGGCTCGATCCAGAATCGTACGCATCGAATGAAGGGTATCAGTTATTGAATTCCCTCAAAGCAATCGGTTCAGGGGAGATTTTCGGAAAAGGATTCTTCGGCCGCGAGGTTTACATTCCAGAGCAGCACACCGATGCGATTTTCACTGTCATTGGCGAAGAATATGGATTCATCGGAGCCAGTCTTGTCATCAGCTTATACTTCCTGCTTATTTATCATTTGACTAAAATTACGTTGGAATTAAAGGATCAATTCAGTACGTATGTATGTGCAGGAATTATCGCGATGATCACATTCCATGTGTTCGAGAATATCGGCATGTGGCTGCAATTACTACCGATTACCGGAATTCCACTTCCGTTCATCAGTTACGGCGGAAGCTCGTTAATGGGGAATTTCCTCGCCATCGGTCTCGTATTCAGTATGAAATTCCATCACCGCAAGTATATGTTCAGTTCAGATGATGAGGAATAAGTAAAATTATCATGAAAAAAGGACCGTCACCATGGCCATTTCGTATGGCCATGGTGACGGTCCTTTTTTCCGTGCGTGTCATGATTGGGTATGGGCATTTTGTGCCGGCGGTGCGAGCGCTTTCAACATTTCCACACGGGATTTCGTCATCGTAACGGGAACACCGAGTTTCGACAGGTTCGTCACAATTTTCTTGACATCCACTTCTTTCGCCATTCGTGCCACCTCAACCTTTCTTATAATAATAGACGCTATGTAAGCCTCCAGAGTTTCTCCGAACCTAAAGATTTGATTTTTTTCATCTGTACGTTTATACTACCACTTTTTGTTTCCATCAAATCTTTCAATTCTGTTACATATCATATCCTTTTTGTAAACATACTAAACGACATGAAGGGAGGAATTTCAATTGTTTGTGAAAAATCTTATGAGCCGCGATGTCGTAACTTGCTCTCCTACCGATTTCGCTCAAGAAATAGTCCAAAATATGAGGACGTTGGATATCGGTAGTATGCCTGTTATTGACAAGGACCAGCGAGTCATTGGAATCATCACCGACCGTGACCTTTCCACCCGGACTGATTTAACTTCGCAATCGATTGTCGAAGATTTCATGACGAAAGAGGTTATTACGATAACCCCTGAATCTTCAGCAGTAGAAGCTGCCGCTCTAATGGCGACTTATAAAATCAGAAGACTCCCCGTTATAGAAAATGGCCAACTTGCAGGCTACCTCACTCTGTCCGAACTTTCAGTCCCCGAGCCAATCGGCTCCAGGTCTCCAATCCGTCAAGCAATTGAAGGGAATTCCCTGTAACGCGCCTAAGTGCGCGTTTTCTTTTGTCCTCTATTCTGTATATCAGGTAAAATGGAATTACCTTTATGCAGAAAGTTGTGTTCACCATGAAAAAAGCAATTCTCTTATTAATGTCAATCCAATTCCTTGTCTATTTAGGTTTCGGCATTATTATTCCTATTTTGCCGGAAGTGATTATCGAACAGCAGTTAAATGAAATACATGTGGGGGGATTATTGACCGTTTATGCCCTATCTTCATTCTTCATTGCGCCGTTATGGGGCTCACTTTCAGATCGGATTGGCAGGAAACCACTGATCATGATCGGCCTATTCGGATTTAGCTTAAGCTTCCTGATCTTTTCCGTGTGGATCGATTCATTAACGATGATGTATGTTTCACGTATGGTTGGTGGGGTTTTTTCAGGCGCCTTATACACTTCCGTTAATGGCTTTGTAGCAGACATGACGAGTAATGAAGAACGCAATAAGTATATGGGACTGATCGGTATGTCACTTGGTCTCGGTTTCATATTCGGCCCGGCGATTGGTGGAGTGCTTGGGCATATCAGCTTGACACTACCTTTCACCGCTTCTGCCATCTTGACATTCCTGCTGATGATATACGCAGCCCTCGTGCTAAAAGAACCCGTTAATCGAAATGAAGGAAAGAAACGAACTATTGTGCCAAAAGGCGGGATGGATCTATGGAAGTATCGAGTCCGTTATCTATTCCTCACTTCGTTCATGGTAACTTTCCTGCTTGCCGGTGTAGAAGCAACTTTCCAGCTTTTCCAAGTGAAGAATATTGAAATCACACCACTTCAAATCGGCTATCTTTTCATAGCAAGCGGATTGGTCGATGCCGCCATTCAAGGTGGGGTAGTTCGAAGAGTAAAACACGGCAGCGAGACGAAATGGATAATTGGCGGACAAGTTTTGACTGCTTTAGGTTTACTAATGTTTCCTTTTACGGGGAGCCTTTTCTGGGCAGGAGTGTCTCTTAGTGTATTCACAGCCGGGAATGCTTTAGCGAGGACGGTTTTAGTGTCTTTGACAACTAAGGAATCCGGTGGACGTTACGGGACCGCTTCCGGCATGTCCTATTCGATGGATAACTTAGGACGCATTGCCGGACCTCTTTTATTCACCTGGATCTTAACGGGTATTTCTGGAAATGTGTATTTCATCTCCGCCACTCTTTCCTTGTTAACCATCTTGCTCATTTTCATTTTCCGAAACAATGCGAAACCGGTCCCTAATTAAGGAGACCGGTTTATATTCATACTGCAGTTTTTGCTTCGTGCTTTAAAGATTCTTTCTTATCAAGCTCAGGATGCGCCTGGACGATGATCGATGGACGCATCAAGTATAGGACAATTGCGATTAGGAACAGGCATGCTCCCCAAATGACCCATTCCGCAGCTACTACATCAAATAGAAGACCAAAGATGATAGCGCCTAATGGCATCATTGCTTGAGCCATTGTTTCTAAAAGACCGAAAACTCGCCCCTTATATTCCTCTTCAATTTCCTTCTGCATGACAACCCCGATCGGTGTGTTAATGAGCATCAGTGTTACACCGAACGAAAACATTAACGCCAGATAATAGACAAAGTTTCCGTAGTAAGGCAGTTCAATCACTGAGGGAATCGGGAAAAGTGCCAAAAGCGCAATTAGAACCAGCACTCCCCGCTTACTGAATTGCAAAGGATATTTCACTTCTGCTCTGGCGGCAAAATAAAGGGAACCGAGTAGCATTCCCACAGATAGAATGGCTTCAACGTAGCCAAAGTGGGTAGACTTCATAAACAACTGTTCACGTAAAACGTACGGCATTCCTACATTTAGTGCTGCAAAGAAGAAATTAATCCAAAGAGATACCCAAACAATGAGTGAAATGATCTTCTGTGTTTTCAAATAAGAGATGCCACTTTTAATGCCTTCGATGACGGACTCCTTCTTTTGCTCCGATTGAACGTTTTGTTCCCGTTTCGAATAAAGTCTGAAGTTCATCGTCGATTCCAGAATGACTGCAATTGCATATCCGACAATCTGGAACAAAAGAAAGACAGTCATTGTCGTCCAACCGTATAGCATCCCACCGACAGCTGGCCCCCCAATAGTGGCAATGGCAATGGACGATTGGTTGAATGACATTGCTTTCTGAATCCTGTCAGGACCCACGAGTGTTGCAATAGAAGATGAAAACGTGACCCCCGAAAAAAGAGATGTAATCGATAAAACAGCCGTGACAACATAAATGCTTAAAACAGTAATGTCAAAAATGAGACTATAGGCAAGTAACGTACTAACTGCTAAGACACTTCCAATTTGCGCGATGATAATGATCGGTTTTTTGGGATAATTATCGGCTATATATCCGGCAATCGGTGCAAGCAGCATACGCGGCAAGATACTACATACCATTGTGATGGCAAAATTTGCAGCTGAGCCAGTCATCTCGAGCACGAAAAGCCCTGCTCCGAATGCAAAGACACTCGCCCCAAATGTCGACAGTAATTTACTGATTGTAAACGTCCAGAGATGATAGGTTGCCCGTTTTAATTTTTGTTCTTCAGACATTTTAATTCCCCTTAATGTTTAAAAGTTTAATTTAATTAAACCATACATTCTTTTTGCTTTCAACAATAAAGTTTAATATAATTAAACAAAAGTATAAAAAAGGTTGTGTGCACGATCGAAAACTTAGGTGAACGAATTCGTAAGTTGCGAAAACAAAAAAATCTTACGTTAGAGGGACTTGCCGGAGATCAATTAACAAAAGGTATGCTTAGCCTTATTGAAAACGGCAAAGCCAACCCTTCTATGGAGAGCTTGAATTATATTGCAAGACAGTTGGATGTAGAAACAATAGACCTATTATCGGAATTTAGCACTTCTGATTTAAGAGAGCTGCTTGAACAGGTGGAAGAACAGTTTAAAGTGGAGTTTGAAAACTTGAAGGACGAATATGACCAGATTATTGAATTGGTCAAACCTTATGCAGATAAGATACCTCTCTCATACGAATCGGCGAGACTTCTGGAGCTATATAGTCGTTGTCTATTTCATAAGAAAAACAACAATTGGCGTAAGTATTATGATGAATCAATCAATCGGTACGAAAAGCTGAATCTTATAAATCAGCGTGCCAAAATGATTACTTTTTATGCCATGACAAAGTTTACTGAACATCAATATGCGGATGCATTAAGAATTATTCAAACCGAACGTCAAAGGTTGGAACATCAAAATGGGGTCTTAGATGCCATGACTCGGCTCGATTATAATTACTACGAATCAATTTTATGTTTTGCTGTAGGGGAAACTGAAAAGGCAGTTGAAGTCATGAATGAAGCGATTAAATATTCGAAAGAGCACAGGATTTTCTATCGGACTGATGATTTGTATAGGTTAGCGGCTTTTGAAGCGATGATGGCAGGACATAATGCCAACATGGAATATTATCTGAAGAAATTAGCCCAATACGCTGCATTCGCCGACCATAAAATGACTGAAGCATTTGTCGACTTAATGAAAGCCCACTATTATAATACGTATGCCAAGGATTATGAAGCCGCCTTGTCATTTATAGATCACTATTTCAAAGAACCTGGTAAAGATATTTCGTTCTTCTATCCAGAAATGGGAAAATCACTGTACGGAATGGGCCAATACGAACAGGCATTAAAATGGCTTGAGGATTATAAAATACCAGATTATATCCATCACCCATATGACTTATCCATGCTTTATACGACAGATTCTTATAAAGCATTATGTTTTTTGAATTTGGGACATGATGAAGAAGCTTTAAAATTTGCAAAGTTAGCAGTAGACAATGTATCAACTATGCCGCACTCGCCATACAAAGACTTTATAAATGATACTTATGGATACATTAAAGATCAGATTAAATAAAAAAAGGAAAAGCCTGCATTATGCGGCTTTTCCTTTTTTATTATTTTCATTAAACTTCAGCAGTTTGTTTTTCCATCGGTTCGTTATACATATCTTTATCCAACTGACCTGTAATACGAGCTGTTGCGACACCAGCAGTAATCGACCCGTTTACATTTAACGCAGTACGACCCATGTCAATCAACGGTTCAACTGAGATCAAAAGACCTGCTAATGCAATTGGCAGATCCATCGCTGAAAGGACAAGGATTGCAGCGAATGTTGCACCACCGCCGACACCTGCCACACCGAATGAACTAACTGCCACGACAGCGATCAATGTCAAAATGAACGGCAAGTCAAGAGGAATACCCATAGAAGGGGCAATCATGACTGCAAGCATTGCCGGGTAAATTCCGGCACATCCATTCTGTCCAATGGTCAAACCGAAGGAACCAGAGAAGTTCGCAATTCCTTCAGATACACCAAGACGGTTCGCTTGTGCGTTGATCGTCAATGGCAATGTACCGGCACTTGAACGGGAAGTAAATGCGAAGAGTAAAGCATCAGCAACTTTTTTCAAGTACGTGATTGGATTTAACCCTGAAAGGGAAACGATGATTAAGTGAATGATGAACATTGTACCTAATGCCACATAAGATGCAATGACGAATTTACCTAAATTGTAAATCGCACCGAAATCGGAAGTTGCGACCGTTCTTGCCATGATCGCTAAAATACCATATGGAGTCAGGCGAAGAACGAGTGTTACGACACGCATAACTAACGCATAAAGGGCATCTACTGCCTTTTTTACTGTAGCTGCATTTTCAGGATCCTTACGGGAGATTCCCAAATACGCAAAACCTAAGAACGCTGCAAAAATGACAACACCGATAGTAGAAGTTGGGCGTGCTCCTGTAAAGTCAAGGAACGGATTTGCTGGAATGAATTCAATGATTTGTTGCGGAAGTGTCTTTCCTTCCACTTCAGCGGCTCTTTGCACAAGGTTCTCGGCACGAGCTGTCTCCGCTTCTCCTTGCACTAATTCCGATGCATCAAGTTGGAAGCCCACTGCTGAGGCAATTCCTACAACCGCTGCAATAGCAGTTGTTCCAATTAGGATGGATAAGATCAAGCCAGCGATCTTACCTAAATTACTTCCTAATTGAATTCGTGTAAATGCACCTAAAATAGAGATAAATACTAAAGGTACAACAATCATTTGAAGGAATTTCACGTAACCAGTACCGATAATGTTATACCAAGCTACCGAATCAGCGAGCACCTCTGAGGTTGCACCGTAAATGAGATGGAGTACAAGACCGAGTACAATTCCTAATCCAAGCGCCGTGAAAACCCGCTTGGAAAATGAGACGTGTTTTCGTTGCATATAAACTAACAATCCAATGAGTGCAACTAAGACAGCAACGTTTAAAACAATATATAAAGTTTCCAAACTTTAAACCTCCTTACGAAAAGTAAATGACTTTCATACTTTAAGACTTTAATACCTATTAGTCAAGTAGGTTTTCTCGGAAATGTTCTTTCGGCGTCCTCCTACGATTTTTTTCAGCTTACCTGCTATACTTATTGTTAGAATGACCGGTTGATGGGGGATATAAAATGAGCCAAATAATTACCATCTTTATTGCTGCGACTCTTATCATTAATATATTCCTTGCCATTGCCTTAATATTCCTTGAGCGCAGAGATGCTACATCGACATGGGCATGGCTTTTGGTCCTGTTCTTCCTGCCGGTTGCAGGGTTCTTCCTTTACCTTTTACTTGGGCGCCCTTTAAGGCGGAAGCATCTTTTCCGCTGGGAAGGACGAAGCAGGATCGGTATTGAAAAACTTATTCACTACCAAATGGAAGCCATAGAGGACAATTCATTTGAATTCCTGATGAAAGATACGACTTCCTACAATGCAATGATTTATCTTCACTTACGGAACAATCATGCGGTATTGACCCAAGACAACGATGTCCGCATTTTTAACGATGGTTTCGATAAGTTCGAATCTCTTCTACATGACTTAGATTCGGCAAAAGACCATATTCATATTCAATACTATATTTTCCGCCTGGACGAAATTGGTAAACGTATTTATAACACATTACTAAGAAAAGCAAAACAAGGTGTCAAAGTTCGAATCCTTTATGATGATATGGGTTCAAGATGGCTGAGAAAAAGGCATTTTAAAGAACTGATTGCATACGGTGGAGAAGTTGAAGCCTTCTTCCCTTCCATTTTGCCATTGATCAATCCCCGATTAAATTATCGGAACCACCGTAAAATCGTTATAGTAGATGGACGGATTGGATATATCGGCGGATTTAATGTCGGGAATGAGTATTTAGGACTTAATAAACGATTCGGTTACTGGAGAGATACACATTTACGCTTAGAGGGTAGTTCCCTTCATCCGCTCCAGACTCGGTTTATCCTGGATTGGAACCAAGCTTCCGCCAACCATGACATTGAGTATTCGGAACGCTACTTCCCCGCCATTCCACGAAAAGGAACTGTCGGCATGCAGATTGTATCAAGTGGGCCGGATGCTGAATGGGAACAGATTAAAGACGGCTATTTGAAAATGATCAACTTGGCCACTAAGTACATTTATATCCAGACGCCGTACTTCATACCAGACATCAGCTTTTTAGATGCTTTAAGAATTGCTTGCTTGTCAGGGATCGATGTCCGGATTATGATACCGAATAAACCGGACCATCTATTTGTTTACTGGGCAACGTATTCGAATGTCGGTTCGTTATTAAAGGCAGGAGCTAAAGTATATATTTACGAAAATGGATTCCTACATGCGAAGACAATTGTAGTAGATGATGAAGTTTCAACCGTAGGAACGGCGAATATTGATGTGCGAAGTTTTAAACTGAATTTTGAAGTGAACGCATTTATCTATGATAAAGAAACTTCCCGAAGGCTTGCTGAGCTGTTCGAGCAAGATATGCAATTATCTACCGAACTGACTTGGGAATCTTATCAGGAGAGATCTTCCATGATTCGATTAAAAGAATCCGTTTCACGCTTGTTATCACCCATTTTATAAAAATCGGAAGGGGGAGGAATCTTTTGGATTCCTCCCCTCTCTTTTTGAACGGCTATACCATCCTTCTCTGTTTCATCAAGTTTCTTCGTTGAAGTCCATCAGCCAGAAGATAGAGTCCCACCATGACAAAGGTGATCGCTAAAAAACCCGAAACTGGAATCCATGGAGCTATATATACGTCCAAGCGTGCCTCGTGGAAGAATGACATCCATGAATGGGATTGGTCAATTGATAAATATGTACCTCTTGCTTCTTGCGACATGAAAACCTGGTTTATGAAGATCTGCAAGAACGCCAGCTGCGCAATTAAAAACATGGTTCGTGCGGCTTCCGTTAGCGACTGTACTAAGACATGCCCTTTCATTATTGGCCAATAATGCCTCCTGAATAAATTCCACCTGGAACCGCCTGCTGCAATCGCCGCTTCCATAAATGTTTTCTTTTGTATTTCTGTCATCATCGCATAAAAGACGGAAGCTACACGTCCCCCTTCCGCCAATGCAATCGTAAGAATGGCCAAAATATCGCGATTCGATGAAAACATGATGAACGGTATGTTTAATAAAACGATGATAAAGAAGATAGACGGCATAAAAGAAAAGAGTCGATTCCATAAATCCATCACAACTTTAGCGGGTTTAAAGTAAAAAGATAATATTGATAGCACCAATCCGAAAGCAAGCCGGATTCCTGCGATCATTGCCACTAATATTAATGTTTCTCTTGCCCCAATGATTAAGCGAGACAGGAGATCCCGCCCATGTTTATCTGTTCCTAACGGAAAATCTTTTGAGGGTTCAATCGGTGGGACTAATAATTTGCCTGCTTCGTCTCTTATAACAAGTGTCCTCTCAAGACTTTCATCAATGAGTGGTAAATGCGGCCCAAACACAAAGACAATGACAGTAACAAGGGTCATGAGGCCGCCAATCCAAAGTGAGCGGTTCATCATGCCTCACCGCCATTCATGGGAGACACGAAGTTCTTAGCAATCTCCGCAATCACATTCGAAATCAATATCACTACAGTGAAGAAAAATGCATATCCGGCTGCGTAGACTATATCAATGGAGGAGACATTCTGCCCGACCATGAAAACATTCGGCTGTCCTAATGCTCCTTTAAAATAGTACGCTGCCCCTCGGTACTCCATAAAAAACTCAATGATAAAGAGATTGGATAACAGATAGAGAACCATAGAATTGGCATGGGCTAAAATTTTGAGGAAGCCATTTTTCAGCATATGTTTATAAAATACATGAAAATCATTGAGTCCCTTCGATTTGGCTGTCCGAATATAATCTAACCCCTCTTCATCCCGTAATGATTGGAACGTGATGTTCGCGATGTAGGCAGTTGGATATATGGATAAGAATAGAATACATAATAAAACATTCTCCAATTTATCACTTCCAAACAGATCAATATGAAACAGCCAGCCTTTATATACCACAAAAAGCAGCGTCAATTGGATCAGAAGGACAAAAAACATATCCGGTACAGATAAGGAAAGCCACGTCATACTTTTCCCCGGCAGTTTACCAAGAGAGTTGCGTGTTCGATAGTCAAAGATTCCTTTCATAATCCCGAAAAAGAACGAAATGAAGATTGCAGGAATAATGAGCAAAACACTCCTACCTATCTTCTCCAGCATGAATCCTAAAATAGAATCCCCATTCTCCTCATAACCAAAGCCCTTATTTTCTATAAGATAAGCTCCAAAACTTTTCATTAGCTCCCAATGCTCTTCAAAAGAATAGTCATATGTGGCACCTGCAAAATGCCCCCGCACTTCGGATGGTTGATAATTTACCGAGGTAGGCATTAAAAAGATGGTGATTAATACACAATAAGCAACCGCCCACAGACCCACTTGTGTTAATAACTTACTCAGCATTCCGATTCCCCCTTTTTATATGTCGGAATAAACAGAATAATTTCGATGTAAGAAAAGCCTGCACATAGCAGGCTCTATTGTATGTTCAAGTATTCTTCTAATGTGATGCCTTTTATATAGACATCCCGTGCAATTCCTTCCCCTACGTATCGGAAATGCCAAGATTCATGCATGTACCCTGTGATTTCCTCTTTACCTTCCGGATATCGGAGGATGAACCCGTATTTATGGGCATTTTCTGCTACCCATTGTCCTGCTGGGGTATTTCCAAATTCGGAGTCCGCCCAATATTGTTCAAAATTCTTTTCTCCAATATCAAAAGCAAGACCGGTTTGATGTTCCGAAAATCCTGGACGGGCACTATAGCGGTCAGCTGCTTCCTGCCCGTCTTTTTCAACATATCGGTTGTAAAGAGTCGTCTGATAGTCAAATGAGCGGTACGTGCTAAATGCCACCAATTCAAATCCGGAAAGCTTCGCTTCTGCTGCCATCTTGTCAAAAGCCTCACGGGCTTCCTTGTTTTCCCCAGGTGCAAAGTCCTGAGGCAGCGGGTTCTTTTTGTTAGCAATCAAAACACCATTTATATACGTCGGTTCCTTTGGAATCTTCACTCCTTCAATATAACCGCCATGATCAATCGTTTGTTCCGGCTGGACCGGTGTTTTGACATCTTCTGACGGCTTTTCTTGAGGCGGTGTCACTTCAGGCTTTTCTTCCGGTTGCTTAGGCGCTTCCGGAACAGGTTCAGGCTCTGCTTGCTGTCGTTCCGGCACCTCTGGTGTTTCTGTCGGATCCCCTCCGGTTGGAATCATTTCCCCTTCTCCCCCTTTATTCTCTGAATTCCATACGGCCACAAGGTTATCTATACTTCGATTGACATTCCAGCCATTGTAGCCGATCCAACTGCCAGCGGCTAATACGATGATAAAAACTATAATTGAAAGCACAATCCACGTGCGGTTACTTTTCTTGTTGTGGTTAAACCTGTTGAATTCCATCATTACCCTTCTTTCTAAAAACCTACAGTTAGTTTACCATCTTTATGAAGCTCTTCCTATCCTTTTTCCGCTATAATGAATAAGACTATTTAAACTTCTGCGAGGTTACAACCATATGAAAACACAACGCTGGCTTTCTTTTAACTTCTTTACATTCTTCTTTACTTGGGGAGTTTTTCTCCCTTATATGGTTGGATGGCTTACAGACGGAAAAGGTCTCACTGTCATAGAGGCGAGTATAATCATGGGAGCTGGTATGATTATTCGCTCTCTCTCGACCTTCTTACTTTTCCCCGAAGCGACAAAGCGTTCTTCTCTTAGCTCATTTATGCGATATTCTGCTCTTCTATCACTGATTATAGTTTTGTTCTACATCCCATCCGATTCATTTGGAATGCTCTTGGTCATTACGGTGATCTTTAGTTTAGTGTATCCGAATATTTTGGCTGCGATGGAAAGCAGCGGATCCGTCTTAATGCAAAAAGAGAACATCAATTATGGAAAAAGCCGCTCTTATGGATCGTTCGGTTATATAATTGCTGTACTTTTGATCGGGATTGCCACATATACGTGGGGAGAAAATTCGATAGTATGGATACTTATCTTAGGATTATTCCTGATGGTCCTTACTCAATTCCTGCCTGCACCTGATACTTTAAAAGGTCCCTTGCACAAGTCAGGCACGTCCGGAGAAGGGATTTACAAGACCCTTCTTACTTCAAGTAGTTTTATAACTATACTTTTATTGACCATTCTGCTCCAAGGAGCCCATACGTCCTACTATAATTATGGGTTTATATACTTAAAAGAGATCGGAGTCAGTGCATTCTATATCGGATTCATCTTAAATATTGCCGTTGTCTCAGAAATCATTGTCTTTGCAGCAGCTGACCGTCTGCTCTCTAACACTAAGGTTTCAACGATGTTTATAATTGCCGCGGTAGGTTCTACTGTCCGCTGGCTGTTAATATTCCTATCCCCAAATGTTTGGATGTTCGTGCTATCTCAACTGTTACATGCTCTGTCGTTTGGCGTTGCCCACTATGCGTTCATCAAATATATTTCTATACGGTTGCCTGATGAACAGATTCCGGCAGCTCAAGGAATGTATGCCGCATTTGCCATGAGCCTAAGTACAGCGCTCCTTACATTCGCAGGCGGTCCATTATATGAATACTCACCTAAAATTGCCTTTTTAGGTATGACGGCTTGTTCTATTCCTGCCCTTATACTTGTTTTGGCCACCAGAAAGAAGTATTCCTACTAAGGACCTATTTTAGTTGGTTACGGACAGAAACTCCTCCTTTCTTTCGAATCATATGGTACATACATATACCGGGAGGAGAAATGAACATGAAACAACCAATTACCCATTTTGAAGTAAAAAGGCTCATGAAACAGCTTGACATTTTGTTAGAGGAACGTAGACATGAACGGGAAGTAGCACCACAAAAGAAAGCGCGCTGAATCGTTTAGGATTCAACGCGCTTTTCATTTTCAGAATAAATAGAGGTACAGGATTACAACCGCTCCGATTGCAAATACGACGGCCATCCATTTCATCCAATTCGCTTCTTTCGTGTAGCCTTTCTCCCGGAAGCTATATACTCTTGATAAATTTGTAAAAGTAAATAGTATACACATGAAGAACACAGCAAGGTCCATATTTCTCAATACGATAAAGACTAAGGATAATATACTTGATAACCCAATTAAAATACCAAAGACTAACTTCCGATTCAAACCATTTCACTCCTTAGAAAAAACCGGCGCAATTGATCGCGCCGGTTGTACTTTAAGATTGCTTATTAGTCTCTTCTAATGCCTTTTCAGGATGCTCTGAATAGAATTTTCTTCCCAAATACGTTTGGAATATTAATAGAAGTCCACCGACTGCCCAGTAAAGCGGCAAAGCAGCCATAGAGGAGAACGATACAAACATGATCATGATTGGCGAAATATAGACAAACATTTTCATTTGCTGCTTTTGCTGTTCAGGCACGGTCCAGAGAGAAACTTTCGCTTGTACGAAGTAAACAGCACCTGCGAGCAATGTCATCACAATGTCAGGAGAACCTAAGTTGAACCAAAGGAACTGGTGAGATTTCACTTCTGGTGAGTGGAGAATAGCGAAATATAATCCCATGATGATCGGCATCTGAATAAGAATCGGTAAACAGCCCATATTCAACGGGTTGACTCCGTGTTTTTGATAAAGGCCCATCATTTCCTGTTGGACTTTCGTTTGTTCTTCTTTTGACTTCGCTTCTTTTAACCGTTTTTGGATGTCTTCCATTTCCGGTTTCAGTTTATCCATTTTCGATTTCATCGCCTGTTGATTTTTATAGTTCCTCAACATTAATGGCATTAAAATAAGACGGATAATGAGCGTAATTGCAATGATAGCTAGTCCATAACTGCCACCAAATAAATCCCCTAAGTAATTCAACAATAAGTCTAATGGACGAACTAAAAAGCTATAAAACATACCTTCTTTATTTTCTACACCTGCACAGCCAGATAAGACAAATGCTGCGGTTATTAGGATAGAGAATAATCCAATCCTTTTCTTCAATCATTTCACCTTCAATGTTTTTAAACTATAGAGTAGTATACCTTATTTACAAGTGTCATTACAATTCAAAGTGAGACTTCACACCTGATTGAAGGAAAAAAAGATCAAATGAGCTGACTCTCTTGAGCAAAATCAGTCATACTATACAGCAGCTTCATCACGTAGAGCAACGAGTCTAAGCTTTTTTTCGCCGCCTATAAATTCACAAAATGCAGCTTAGACATAGAAAAGGGAACTGCACAGTACAGCGCAGTTCCCACCGGTTGATTTATTATTGAAGTGTATTTTTATCAGGTTCTTGACTATTCTTTGTCGCTTCCGGATCCATTTTATATAAACCTTGGTCTTCACCGGACTTTTTCGATTTCTTATCTTCGACTTCCTGATTATAGTAGTGAACGCTAGTTTGTGAGCCTTCACTTACCATTTTATTGTCCTGTAAATCATAAGGGTCCGATAACCCAGCTTTTGTCTCAGTAGATCGATTCAATTTTTGAGCGTGCATGAAAGAATTCACTTTTTCCTTTGTATTGTTGAAGGCTACCATCGCTTTGTCACGGTTTTCTTTTTTACTGAAATATGCATAAGCACCTGCTGCAAGTCCAGCTAATAATAAGTTTCGATTATTTCGTTTACGTTTCGCCATAGTAGATCTTCCTCCCTTTTCACTATGTACTTATGTATACCCATTTTTTTGTCTTAAAAACTTTCCTTATCTTACCGTTAAGAGCATATCGACATGCGGAATGCCGTCGTCATCGTATATTTCGGATACTGGCTGGAAACCGAATGATCCATAAAAAGATTCCAAATGGCTTTGTGCTTGAAGTTTAATTTCTTTTACATCCCATTCTTCTTTAATCTTATCGATAGCTTGTGAGACGAGTTGGCGACCCAAACCGGATTTTCTTTTAGCAGGAATAACGAGTACCCTTCCTATTGAGGCTTGCTCGTATTTTTCCCCAGCAGGAACAAGTCTTGCATAAGCTGCAATTTCCCCGTTTTGAAGAGAAAACAGATGCAATGATACCCCATCGTGACCATCTATTTCCGGATACGCACATTTTTGTTCAACAACGAAAATGTCAGTTCGCACCTTTAAAATATGGTAAAGTTCGATGGTTGTTAATTCATCAAATGACTTGGTGATCCATTTCATAGTAAATTGTCCCCCTTTCCGGAAATATTACACATGTAAGTGGTCTTGAAGCCTAATATTTGTTATGATGTCAAAAAGAGTTTCGAGGTGACAAGGATGATTCGTTCCATGACCTATGACGATATTGAAATAGTCCAGCACATTGCTAATGTTAGCTGGCAACATACTTATAATGGAATCATACCAGAAGATGTTCAACAACAGTTTTTGAACATGGCATATTCTATCCCGATGCTTCAAAAGAGAATGGAAAAAACGAATATGCTCCTCGCAGAAATCGATGGTCATGTTGTTGGCTTTGCAGCATTCACAAAAACTGATGAAGACGGTGATGCTGAATTGACTGCGATCTATTTGCTCCCTGAATATCAGCAATTAGGGATTGGCACCCAGTTATTCGAAGCGGGACTCGAGTTAATACAGGATGCACAGCAACTTTTTGTCTATATAGAATGTGACAATGTAAATGGCCGTAATTTCTATGAAGCAAAAGGGTTTGAATTCGTAGAGGAATTTGAGGAACTATTTCAAGGGTATCCTCTTGACACTGCGCAATATGTTTACTACGTTAAAGCACCAGCTTTTGCCGGATAATTTAAAAACCTGCACGCTTTTTACTAGAGCGTGCAGGTTTTTTGTATTCCTTAAAATGTTTGGTATGGTTCGCGTTGTTCTAAGAACTCATCTTGGACTGGCGGTTTACGAACAAAGCACATAATGGCAGCGATGTAGAATAGGATCGATGTCAGAGACAAAATGCCCGCAAAGATTCCTGCTACGATGAAGAGAGCACCGGCTGCTTTCGGACTGCTGTTCTTACTGATTTTCACAATTCCGATGACTGCTAATATTAAACTGATAATCAGGGCCACTAAAAAGACCCATCCAAATACACCGATTGCATCAAACATGGCAGGCATCATATCAGCTACAATTTGAGCGTCTTCAGCAGTCAAGTTAGGATCGTTTTGCATCTCCATCTGCATCTGATCCATGAAGAGCTCATAGTCTGAACTATTCATAAACCCTGAAGCACCTACCATTAAAAATAGTAAGCCAATAATTCCGATTACATTGAAAATCGAACCAATGACACCTAAAACGACTTCCCCAGTTCTTTTCATGAAGGTCACCTCTGTTTTAAAATTCTCTATTTCTATACGGTCTTCCTAATGAATTAGTTTCACTTTTTTCAAATTCTTAAACAATAATTGGATAATGTTGTTTAATTCTCTATCAATTTGGGAATAAATAGAGTATTACACCAGATTGAAAGGGGAACTACACATGGAAGAAAAAAACATCATTTATACCCAATCTGACGTCTTATTCACAATTGCCGGTGCATCCGTTTTAACTACATTCTTATTTATTGTTATGGGTTTTTAATCATTCGGACTTATGAAATAAAGGCAGACCTTATAGGGTCTGCCTTTTTTGTTATGCTTTCACGTCATCGTATGAGGAGGATTGGTTAAAAGCAGAGACGACATAGGAACATAGGGCTTGCATTTTCAGTCCGTTGTCACGTGCGTAATCTGCCGCTTGATCCAATAGCTTTTTTGCTACGCCTTGGCCACGTAAAGAAGGATCGACAAATGTATGATCCATGACCATTACATCACCTTTGCGGACCCATGTAATTTCAGCAAGATTCTTTCCATCTTGTTCATGAACATAGGCAAAACTATCGTTTCCTAATTCCGTTAATTGAAATTCCATCTATGCATCACTCCTTTTCAACGATTGTAGCATACTAACCATACAGCCTCTAATAATTACACTGATGGATGGTCAAATGGTTTAGTTTCCAAAAATAGAACGGACGGAATCGATTAGGTTAGTGAAGAAATCTTTAACTTTCTTCCAGAACCCTTCATCATTTGCAAGTTCCGTGATTTTGTCTTCAATCGTTTTACTCAAGTCGTTCAACTGGTCGGACCATTTACTGAAGTCGATATCCAATTGACGAATTCGATCCATCAAGTCAATAAGTAATTGTCTATCTTCTGGTGATAATTCAATTTGCAATTTATTCAACTGTTCATTGACGATTGCTTCTACTTCTTCCTTCGAAACAGGATTTTGTTCAGCAATTTGTCTCTTTATTTCTGTTAATAGTTCACTAACTTTTGCATCATCGACTGATTCTGACAAAGTGGTTGCAACCGATAGCTCATCATTGGCAACATCTGTCCGCTCAGTATCAAGCTTTTCACCATTCACTTCGTATGCCTTATAAATCCCTACAAGTGCTGAGTGACCGGTTACCGGTTTAGGGGCCGCAATGAGTACAGTTGCGTCCTCGATTCCTGCAGTCAACATAGCATTCATGTACATTTCAGAAGTGACTTCTGTGATATTATCAGGAGTTACAATCTGGATGACCAGCCCTTTGCCTGCGTCTTTCCGCGTAATTTTAGCGGATGAAAACATACGGGAATTCGAATTCCCGTCTTTCACATACTTCACTAAATCATTGCCATCCACTATGATCTCTTCAACGTCATCTCCATCGGACACTTTCAAACTATCTTTTACACTCGCTTTTTGATCTTCTGTCAAGTTTGCTCCATAGACGACTACAGGAACCCCTAATTTTTCATTGACGACTCCGCTATTTGTCTCCGCAAATGCAGAGGGGGTTATAATAGCTGCTGACAGCATGATTACACTTACAATTGATATCAATTTCTTCATATTGACTCTCCTTTTCGGGAATGTTTTTCCACATCCTCCTACAAGATAAGTACGTAGAAGAGGACAAAAAAGTTCCCAGTCGACTCTCTGTCCTCTTTCTATTAAACGTGATTCAATTGGGTCCAGCCTTCATTCTGAGTAACTTTTCCATCTTTTATGAGCTTACCCATAGCTCGTTTGAATGCCGCTTTACTCAGGCCGAACATTTCCTTTATTTCTTCAGGCGTCGAATCATCCGAAAACGGCATCTTACCACCTACATCAATTAAATAACGGAAGATTTCTTCGGCATCATCGGAAATACGTTCTTGTTTTCTTGGAAGCATAGAACCGTTAATTGACCCATCTTCTTTGACACCGATGACACGTACTTCGACTTCTTGTCCCAGCCTTGGTTCCTTCACCATTTCAGAGTTATGAACAAAAATTCGATAATTTTCCGGTACACTCAGTAAAAAGGAACCAACCGGCAACAATCGATAAGGTCTTGCTTTAATGTTTTTATTGAATATAGATGTAGGGGCCTCAATCAATTTATCTTGAATTTTTTCTTCCGTCACTAAGCGGCCAAAAAGCTCTCCCTTCTTGTCCGTTCGTAACGTCATGAAGAGACAGTCCCCGTTTTCCGGCCATATTGAACGGATTTTGGGAAGATCTTCAGGAGCCACTTGAATCTCCTTGGTTGTCCCTATATCGACAATAGCTCCTTCTCTATCGCTCGTGCGAATCACTTTTGCCCAACCATATGTGTCCAAACTTATGTCAGGAACTGCAGAGGTAGCTGAAAGTTCACCGCGTCGATCCAAGTATAGAAATACTTTTAGAGTGTCGCCTTCTGCCAAATCTTCCGGCGCCTCCGAAGCATTCATACTGACTTCCTGGCCCTCTAACGCTAATATCCACTTAGAGCCTTGTTTTTCTTTCACTTCCATATCGACGATTGTACCTGATTGAAGCTCAGCCATTACTCTATCTCCTTTTTCGTTCAATTTTCTTCCCGATCTCGCACAGTTTTTTTCAATTTTTCTATAAACGACGGATTAGCCTCCATCACCTCTACAAGACCTTCAATTCGGCTAATGGCATTCCAGCTAAGGTGATGTTCAATCCCTTCCACATCCGTATAGATATTCTCCTTATCTACACCGATCAACCGGAGAAATTGTTCTAATAACTCATGCCTTCTCACTAGCCTTTTTCCAACTTTGTGGCCTTTCTCTGTTAATATTAACCCTTTGTATCGTTCGTAAACTAAATACCCATCCTTGTCTAAGCGCTGGGCCATCTTTGTCACAGATGAAGGGAGTACGGATAGCGACTCGGCGATATCTGATACACGCGCTTCTCCAGTCTTCTCAGTCCAAAGAAAGATTTGTTCTATGTAATCTTCCATGCTTGGTGTTGGCATAAAGTTCCCCTACTTTCTCCAATACGTATTAACAGTTTACTACAAGATGCATGAACATCTCTATTTTTGCCATACTATGGTGAAGTTTATGAAATTTTTCAACAGGGTATTGGACATGCAAAGAGAGGGTGAGACAGATGGGTAAAATCCTATGGTGGATTATTATCGCCTTGATCGTATTTTGGTTATTAGGATTCCTGTTCAAAATCGGCGGCGGATTAATCCATATTATTTTAGTGATTGCCGGTATTATCTTCATTTTCCAATTGTTGACCGGAAGGCGATCTACTTAGACGGAGACGGACTTATAGGGTCCGTCTTTTTCTTTGCCTAACCGGCAGGGAAATTGAGAATCGGTAGTAAATGGACTTAGGTCAATAAAGTGGACACACTCTTATGAGGTAACTTTCTAAAAAATCGCTACCGCACTTCGTTTGGTGGGACATCCGAAAAGTTCGGTCGAAAAGAAGACCGAACCTTTCGGACGTCTTTGAGAGTGTTATGCTATTTTTACTTTTGGATTTTGATGATACTCTTTCTCAAAATCATTCGGAGACAGGTATCCTAATGTTGAGTGTCTTCTTTTCCCATTATAGAAATGGTCAATGTAATGAGTTATGGCATCAATTGCTTCTTTTCTCGTTTTGAATCGCCTTCGATAGATTAGTTCTTTCTTGATTGTCGCGTGGAAGGATTCGATACAAGCATTGTCGTAGGGATTACCCTTCCTACTCATACTGATGCCGACTTTGCTCTCCACATGATTGTTTAATGTCTGGATATATTCTGTTGAACAGTACTGGGACCCACGGTCCGAATGGTGAATCAGTTCTCCTTGTGGCTGCCGGAGAGTTAAGGCTTCTTCTAAAGCTTCTAACGGTAACTCTTTCTTCATCGTGACATCCAGACTCCACCCGACTATTTTTCGAGAGAAAAGATCCATGATGCTTGCCAAATAAAGCCATCCTTCTACTGTCCAGATGTAGGTGATGTCTGCGACCCAAGCTGTATTTGGAGCCTCCACCATGAATTGTCTTTCAAGTAGATTAGGATAGACAAACTCTTCATGGTTAGAATCCGTAGTTGTTATATATTTCGACTCAGGAATGGCCGTTAATTCCATCTCACGCATTAAACGAGCTACGGTCTTCTGAGAAACAATATATCCCCACTCCAATAGATCTTGATGGATACGCGGGCTGCCATAGGTACCACCACTCTCATGATAGGACTTGGAAATTTTTCGTCGAAGTTCTTCCTGTCTTTGCTTTCTTTCACTGACTTCATCTTTTGAATGGAGCCATTTATAATAGCCGCTCTTTGAAACTTTCAAGACTTCGCACATCTTTACCACTCGGTATTCATCCTGGTGTGCCTGGATGAATTCATATTTCACTTGCGGCTTTTGGCAAAGACATGCATGGCCTTTTTTAAGATTTCATTCTCCTCCTCAAGCTCACGGTTACGTTTTTCAAACTCATCAATTCTTTTACGTAACTCCGAAGGAGTATCCAGATGTTGGTCAGGATTCAGTTCACGCTGCTTCTTTTCCTTATATGCCTTGACCCATTTGAGTGTGGTTGAATAGCTAAGTTCTAACTCATAGCTTAGTTGCTTTGCGTTTCTTCCTTCTTCTACAATTAGCTTTGATACATATTCTTTATACTCGGGAGATTTTCTTTCGGCCATTTTGGACACGCCCCTTTAAATGTTGTATCGATTATCCCAATCTCACATTTTCGTGTCCACTTTTTAGACTAACCCCATAAACAATCAATAATCGATAGTAAAGCCCTTAGAATCGGTAGTAAAACCTTAATAATCGGTAGTAAATCTACGATAATCGGTAGTAAAACCACAATAATCGGTAGTAACGCTGGATTGCCCTAACATCAAAAAGGAATGCCATGATACGGCATTCCTTTTTATTATCTTACTTTAGAGTAAATACATGTGTCGCGTAGACGTTTTCCGTCTGCGGATAATGAATCGTTTTTCAAGATTCCATCAAGACTATATTTTAATCGTTCAGCGATGGCACGACTTCGGACATTGTCGGTGTCGCATCGGATTTCAACTCTTCTTGCTCCAAGTTCTTCGAAAGCGTATTGTGTAATGCGTTCCGCCGCTTCCGTCATATAGCCCTTGCCCTCATGGCGGCTATCAAGCCAGTAGCCGATTTCGAACTTCGGGATGTCCCAGTTAATGCGATGTAGACCTGAAGAACCGATGAATTCTCCAGTTTCCTTCAAGAACACGTGGAGACGGAGATCTTTCCGGGTCGCCCAATCCGCTACTGCTTGACGGATGCTTTCGGTCGTCTGCTCTAGTTTAGGCAATTTTTGTGCGAATGGCATCCATGGCTTCAATTCTTTCATGGAATGGCGAATGGCATCCCAAACCAAAGTAGCATCCTCCACTCGCGGAGCACGAATGATGAGCCGCTCCGACTCAAAATACTCAGGAAACTGGCGAAGAGCTAATGGCACAACTTCAGCCAAATTACGATTCTCTTGTTCATCGTCCCAATGGACTGGAGTTGTTGTTCCTCCAAAGAAGTCCTCACGGGTAATTCCATATGTGACGGCATCATAATACGAATGCTCTTTTGGTGAGTACCAAGCTTTGCGCAAATGCGCTTCCTTGACGAAGCCGGCCCGTTCAAATGTTTTTCTCATGGCGAAGTTATCTTGTCGAGTATGGCCTTCCAACCGAATTTTATTGCCTGGCAGTCCGAAAACGTATTCAGCCAATAGCTTCAATGCTTTCGGACCATAGCCGTGTCCACGATGAGCTTCCGCAATCCGCAAGTCGAAAAGCGGAATTTCATCCTGTAAATCATAGATTTTCACAATCCCTACTTGTTTACCTTCATCATTCTCTACCCAAAACGTTTTAACTTCATCGGATTCATATCCGCCCTCTTCTATCGTCTTTTCGATGATATCCCGTGCAGGGTGGGAGTTTCCATGATAAGGCCAAGCATTGGTAGTCATAAAATGGATCAGCTGTTCTTGCTCTTCCATTGTCCACTCTGTCAATTTCACTGACGATTCCCCCGTATCAGCGCCCTACTTTTGGATCCTCATTAACCGGAGAGAGTTCAATACAACCAACAGGGTTGCACCCATATCCGCGAAAATGGCAATCCACAATGTCAGCCAACCCGGAATAATGAGAAGTAGCGCTACTATTTTTAAGCCTAATGCAAACATAATATTTTCTTTAATAATTCGCAATGTTTTTCGGCTTAAATTAATTGAATACGGCAATTTATCCAAGTCATCCGACATGAGAGCCACGTCAGCGGTTTCTAATGCGGCATCCGTTCCGGCTCCGCCCATCGCTATTCCGACATCGGCTGTAGCAAGAGCAGGTGCATCATTTACACCGTCACCTACCATCGCTACGCGGCCAAACTGATTTCTCATTTTTTGGATAGCTGTCAGCTTATCTTCTGGCATAAGCTGTGCTTCCACATTCGTTACATTCACCCGTTTAGCAATTGCTTCAGCTGTACGTTTACCGTCTCCTGTCAACATAACCGTATGTGTTACGCCAGCTTTGACAAGCCGTTTCAATACCTCTGCGCTATTTTCCCGAATCGGATCTTCGACTGCAATCAGCCCTATAAGATGTTGTTCATCGGCAATCGCTATGACGGATTTCCCTTCACTTTGCAAGGCCGTGGCCATCTGCTGCATCTGTTCCGGGACGAAGACTATTGAGCCGATCCAGTCCAAACTACCTGCCATGATTGCCCTGCCATCTACTCTTGCATGCGCTCCTTTTCCTGTTACAGATTGGAATTCGGTGCCTTCAGGAAAGCTAATCCCTTTCCCTTTCGCGTAATTCAATATAGCTCTTGCCAGCGGATGCTGCGACATCGATTCTACCGCTGCCGTAAGTCGGACCATTTCCACCTCTGAAATGTCCACCGGCACGACGTTCGTAACTTCCGGGTACCCTTTTGTCAAAGTTCCTGTTTTATCAAAAGCTACTGCTTTGATCTTGCCGAGCTCTTCTAAATGGATTCCGCCTTTAATTAGCACTCCTTGACGCGCTGCATTTCCAATAGCAGTCACGATTGCTACTGGCGTCGAAACGACGAGTGCACAAGGGCATCCTACGACTAATACTGCAAGCCCTTGGTACACCCATGTGTGCCAATCTCCCGTTACTAAAGAAGGAATAACAGCAACCAGCAAAGCGATTATTACTATGATTGGCGTATAGTATTTTGCAAATCGGTCAACAAACTTCTGCGAAGGTGCTTTTTCTGCCTGCGCTTCCTCAACGAGGTGGATAATTTTCGCAATGGTCGTATCCTCTGCTCTTTTCGTCACGAGGACTTCAAGTGCGCCTTCTTCGTTGATCGTGCCAGCAAAAACTTCATCTCCGACAGACTTAGTAACCGGCATCGATTCACCTGTAATGGGGGCCTGATTGACGGTTGAAAGTCCTGAGGAAACCTGGCCGTCCATTGCAATTTTCTGTCCCGGTTTAACGATCAGCATGTCTCCGATCCGTACCTCATCCGTGTCTAATTCCAATAGTTCTCCTTTACGTCTGACAATTGCCCGCGATGGCGCAATATCCATTAAATGGCGTATAGACTGGCGTGCCTTATTCATCGAATAGGCTTCCAACGCTTCGCTAACAGCGAACAGGAAGACGACGACCGCCCCTTCTCGCCACTCCCCGATAATTGCAGCACCAATAATCGCAATCGTCATGAGAGTTTTCATATCGAATTCAAAGCGAAATAGGTTTTTTAGCCCCACCTTGAACATATCAAACCCGCCAACCAAAATGGAGAGGGCGAACAGGCTGATGGCCAATAGATTTTCTTCTCCGGATTCAAATGAAATCGAAGTCCCTATTAACAAAAAGAGTAAGGAAAATAGGCTGATTACATTTTCTTTTCTTTTATAAAATGGAATCGTTTCAATGACTCTTTTTTCTTTTACAGGACGCACTTTTATATTGTCGAAGGCACCCGCCTGTTCTAAATCTTTTACGGACGCAACTCCAGAAACGGTTAGTTTGGATGCTCCAAAGTTCAGGAGAACGTCATCCACTCCTGGCAGATTGCGTACATTCTTTTCGAATTTTGCTGCACAATTTACACAGGATAAGTTTTCCAAGCGATACTCGTTCTTTTCATCAATCTTCATTCCCCATCACCTTCTATTGCATGTTCATAAGCGACTTGGATCAGATGCAAAATATGCTCATCCGCGAGGGAGTAATATACCATTTTCCCTTTCCGTTCCGACTTAGCCAAATGCTGTTCCCTCAAATAACGGAGGTGATGGGATGCAGTCGCATTTGAGGAGCCAATAACTGCCGCTACATCGCAAACACACAGTTCTTTTTCCAAAGTAAGCGCATAGGCGATTTTCAATCGGGTTTCATCTGCCAATGCTTTAAAGAGTAGTACGGTAGTGGTTAAGTCGGGCATTGCTTTTTTAACAAAGTCCACTGTTTCCTCATGGACAATTGTCACTTCACATATATCCTTCAAAGTCAGCACCTTCATTCAAATGATTGTTTGACTGTATTATATGCAATTATTCAGAATAAGTCCACTAATATTCAAACATTCATTTGAATGTATTAAACAGCTCCGTCTTTTGTTGATAAAGAAACAAAGACCCGAAGTGCATGCTATCGTTATGTTAGTGACAGTCATAGTCGTCTTGGAAACTCATGATCTGTCCAAAGTGTATTAGCTGGGGTCATCTTAAGTGCCATCTTTTTCATCTCTAAAATTTCCTGTGTTACAGTGAAAAAGAAGGTGTTAGAAACTGGCGTGAAGAATATGTATACAGTACATGGTCAATTATTCTTTGCTTCAGTCCAAGACTTTACAGCCAAAATCGATGAAGTGGAAAAGGTTGAGCAGATCATCATCGGCTTTTCTGATGCCCATATTTGGGATGACTCAAGTGTAGGTGCTGTAGATCGGGTATATGTAAAACTGAAGGAGAAATCCCAACGGATTGAATTCATCGGCCTCAACGAGTCAAGTAAGAGACTGGTTGAACGTCTTGCCGTATATCCGATAAAGGGAAATGATTGATTTTTCACATTCGAGGGGGTTGCCTAATGTATCGAAAAATCCTTTTGGCGGTAGACGGCTCGGATCATTCTGAACGAGCTGCGACCGAAGCAGCGAAAGTAGCCAAAATCTCACAGGATACAGTCGTGACCTTGCTTTACGTTATCGACTATTCGAAATCCCGTTCAGACGTTATGCATGTTCAAAGCAATGAAGAAATGCATTTGGAACGACGAAAGTTGCTTGCGGACGTCGAGAAATTATTGAATCGAGAAGGAATAGAATATGAGGTGAAGTTCCTTCATGGCGAACCAGGCCCGACAATTGTCGAACATGCGAATCGTGAGAAGTACGATATCGTCGTCATTGGCAGTCGGGGACTGAATACCCTGCAGGAAATGGTGTTGGGTAGTGTCAGCCATAAGGTGGCCAAACGTGTACACGCTCCAGTTTTGATTGTAAAATAACTACTAATAATGACCTTTTCCGCTTTCGGAAAAGGTCTTTTATCAATGGAGGAAGCGAAATGAAAAGAGGAAAATGGAACGTCATTACGGATGTGGAAGGCGTAAAAGTCGGACATGTTACGCTATATGAGAAATTGAATGAGGATGACACAATCTGCACAGGAGTCACGGCAATCTTGCCTCATAGCGGAAACTGGTTCAAGGAAAAAGTACCAGCTGCGAGCTTCGTCTTAAACGGGTTCGGAAAAACTGCGGGATTGATACAAGTCGATGAGTTGGGTGTAATAGAATCCCCGATCATGCTTACGAATACTTTTAGTGTTGGAGCTGTATTGGAAGGAACCATGGGGTATATGCTTCATGAAAATCCTGAAATCGGAGATCAAACCAGTTCTTTGAATATTGTCGTCGGCGAATGTAACGACAGCTATTTGAATTCCATGCGTCTTATGGCGGTCCGTCCTGAGCATGCTGAACAGGCAATCGTTAAAGCGGAGTCCGGTGTCTTTGAAATGGGGGCAGTCGGCGCGGGAAAAGGAATGATTTGCTATGGGGTGAAGGGTGGAATCGGCAGTTCATCCAGAATCGTCGAGGGCGAGAACTATCAGTATACAGTTGGTGTTTTAACATTAACGAACTTCGGTCGTGCTCATGAAATTAAAATTGCGGATTGGGCTCCGGACGATTTAGAGAAACCTGACGGCTCAGTAATAATCGTCGTCGCAACCGATGCACCAGTAAACGAGCGGCAGCTTAAACGTTTTGCTAAACGCGCCGCAATCGGTCTTGGACGAACGGGCACACACGTACATAACGGCAGCGGAGACATTATCATCGCATTCTCTAACGGCTATATGATCCCGCATGAAAGTACGGAAATGTATACCGAAAATGCGATTCTTCGCGATGATTCAGCTGTAATGAATGATCTTTTCCAAGCGGTCATTGAAGCGACTGAGGAAGCGGTCTACCAATCAGTCCTGCATGCAGAAACAACTATTGGCCGGAAAGGACGCGTTGTTGAGAAAGGTAATTTCAAGTTAAACAAGTAAGTCAAAGGGAGCCTCTGAATAAGGGCTCCCTTTGTTATTTCCACTTCTCATTATGATGACTTTCAGCGGAGTTCTTTGGATGATCAGGATAAACTCCAACCCATCATAAATAGCAGTAATCCACCGATGAGAGTCAGTACTACATAGATCAAAGACTTGAACGGCAATTTCTCTTCTGCCAACTCCACCGCATCATACATGAATGTAGAAAATGTTGTAAAAGCGCCTAAAAACCCTGTGATAACGAGTGTTCGCCAATTCAAATCATCCCACGCAGCACGGGCAGCCAGTCCCATTAGAAAGGAACCTAACAGATTTACTGCCATCGTTGCAGAAAAGCCCGAATTTAAACGCTTAAACAGTTTTGACGTCAAATACCGGGCAATGGCTCCGAAAAACCCTCCAACTGCCGTCAAAAGGATCATCATGCCTGACCGCCTCTCTTTCTACCTGCATTCAATCCGAACCAGCAGAGGAAAAAGCAAAGGATAGTCATTCCAATTCCATACAATATACCAGCAATGAAGTCATGGGCCAACAAGTCAAACCACTGTTGCGAAAACGCCGAGAATGTCGTGAACGATCCGATCATACCGGTACCGAAGAACAGTATCCATTTAGATTGACCTCTTAAACGTCCATTCATATACCCGAGAGCTAAGCTTCCTATTCCGTTCACCAACCATAGAGCGGCACCGTCCATATAACTTGTTACAAGCAAACGTAGTACTGCGCCAACCGCTCCGCCGAGCCCGACTATCACCACATGACACACCTTCTCCTAAAAAAATAGTGTCCGGCTACAAAGGGCCGGACACGTCAGTTACATCGGTTCTTCTCCGACGATTTTCACTTCTAATTCAAGATCAACGCCAAATTTTTCTTTTACAGTGCTTTGGACCATTTCGATTGTTTGAATATAATCCGTTGCAGTTGCCCCGTTTTTATTGACAATAAACCCGGCGTGTTTCATGGAGACTTCCGCACCACCGAAGCCTTTTCCTTGTAAATCACTATCTTGGATCAGCTTTCCTGCAAAATACCCGGGCGGGCGTTTAAATACACTACCTGCTGAAGGGTATTCGAGCGGTTGTTTCGATTCGCGTTTGTATGTTAAATCAGCAATGGTTGCATCGATTTCTTCTTGCACTCCATATGCCAATCCGAACTCTGCAGAAAGTACGTAATAGCCTTTTTTTGCAATGACACTCTTTCTGTAGTCAAGTTCAAGTTCATCTTTTGAGAGGACCTTAAGTTCCCCTTCCGGCGTTAATACGGTAGATTGGATGATAACATCCTTAAATTCCCCACCATAAGCTCCGGCGTTCATCGCCATGCCGCCGCCAATGGTACCTGGAATACCGCATGCGAACTCAAAGCCTGTCAAACCTTCAGCTGCTGCTTGTTTAGATACTTCCTTTACGTCTGCTCCACCTTCAGCGTATACATGAGTTCCGTCAATTATAATCTTGTTCAACTTCGAGAAGTTCACTACGATTCCACGGACACCGCCATCACGGACAACCATGTTAGAGCCGTTTCCTAAAAGAAGAATCGGAATACCGTTGGAGTGGGCATATTTAACGACAAATTGTGCTTCTTCTTCATTTTCCGGTACAACAAAAACGTCTGCGTTACCACCCATTTTAGTTGCTGTATGGAGATTTAATGGTTCGTCTATTTTTATATTATTACTGCTGATCTTTTCACTTAATGCCTTAAACCATTCAGTTTTCATGGAGTCAATTCCTTTCAAAAAACCTTCTCACCTATCATAGTATGCGGACATAGTCATGACAAGTGCCATTTCATTAACACCAGTCTTGCGACCATTGTTGTATGCCCTCAATTGTCGTCTTAAGACCCAATCCTTTTTCAGTTAAAGCATATTCGACTCTCACGGGAACTTCAGGATACACTTTTCGCTCTACGAGCCCTTCCTTCTCCAGTTCTTTCAGTCTTTCAGAAAGAAGCCTTCCACTGATTGGAAGTGCAGATTCGATTTCATTGAATCGTTGAGAGCCTTCAAGTAATTGATATATGATTAAAGCGGTCCACCGCTTTCCTAAAAGGTCCATAGCTTTCGCCAAACGCGGACATAAACACTTTTCTTTCATTTAAATCCCCCCATTTTCTATAATATTATACTCCTTTTTCATCTAAAGTAAACTTCAGTGTAATTAAATGACTAATAGTATATTGGTGAAAAAAAGTAACCAAATTAATAAAAATATCTTGACTTCAAGGTTTATGCATTTTATATTGTGTATAGAAAGATTCTAATTTTTAGGAGGAAGAAAAAATGGCGAAATATAATGTTGACTTGGCACACTCTGAAATAGGCTTTTCTGTTAAACACATGATGGTTTCAAAAGTACGTGGAAGCTTCTCAAACTTTGAAGCGGAATTGGAAGGTACTCCTGAAGATTTAACAGGAGCAAAAATTGAGTTTAAAATCGATGTGAACAGCATCAATACAAAAAATGAAGACCGTGACAACCACCTTCGTTCTGCTGATTTCTTCGATGTTGAAAATTATCCATCGATTACATTCGTAGCTACTGACATCGTCAATAAAGGCGACGGCGAATATGATGTTACAGGTGATTTAACGATCAAAGATACAACGAAGAAAGTGACATTTGAAGCTGAGTTTGGCGGCAAAGGTACTAACCCATGGGGCGTTGAAGTAGTAGCATTTTCAGCTGAGACTAAGATCAACCGTAAAGAGTTCGGCTTAACTTGGAATGCAGCACTTGAAACTGGCGGCGTTTTAGTTGGAGAAGATATTAAAATCGATATCGAACTTGAAGCAAACCCTGCATAATTCTAATCACAAAACCTCCTCTCGAAATCGAGAGGAGGTTTTTTACATTTTCAGTACAAAAACTCGGCAACAATCATTTCGATTCTTGCGCCTTGAAGTAGTTGACACTCCGTAATGCCAATGCCTTCCTTGGAAGAACCGGTTTACTTATTAAATAGCCTTGGATTTTCTCCGCACCCATTTCTTTCAGAAGCGTCAATTGCTCGATCGTTTCGACACCTTCCATAACAGTGTTCAACCCGAGGCCTTTTGCAATATCGATGATGCCTTTTAAAATCATTTTCGACTTATCCCCATCACTTTCCATAATCATTATGAACGAACGATCCACTTTTAAATGTTGAATCGGTAATGTTTTTAAGATTGAAAGCGAGGAGTAGCCTGTACCGAAGTCGTCAAGCGCTGTCTGAATACCAAGCGCGTTCAATTCATTTAATATGGAGAGTGCCAGTACACTATTTTGAACAGCTACAGACTCGGTAATTTCAAATAGTAGTTTATCAGTCGACACTGAAGTCTCCTTCAGCAGACTTTTAACATCATTTATGAATTCCGGGTGCATTAGCTGTTTAATCGAAATATTAATGCCTACTTGGAAGTGTTCTTCCGTTTCCTGCTCCCACCGATTGACTGTTTGAGCTACCTCATGCATCACCCACCGACCTACTGGGATGATTAAATCAGTGCTTTCCAAAACTGGTACAAATTCAACTGGCGAAATTTCACCAAGAGCTGGTGAATTCCATCTTAATAATGCTTCATATCCTGTTATTTTCTCTGACTGCAATAAGTACAACGGCTGATACACTAAGTGGAATTCATTGTTTTGTAAAGCTGTAGCCAGATTTTTTTCCATGAGGCGGACACGTTCATGCTGTGTACTCAATTCCTTCGTGAACAGAACGTATCGGTTCCCGCCCATGCCCTTTGCATGCTGTACGGCTAAAGATGCATCTTGCAGCAGTACATCGGAACTGACGCCTTTCTCGTAATGCCGGATTCCGATACTGATTGTCATCCAAAGAGATTCTCCAGAAGGTAGGATCACTGGACGGTCAGCACTTTTTAGAATTGAATCCATCGTTTTATAGATTTGCTCTTCAGAATTCGAATAGGCAGTTAAAACAAATTCATCCGCTCCAACCCGATATAACTGATTAGAAGATACAACAGTCTGTACCATCCGGCTCAGTTCGTAAAGTACCCGGTCCCCACTCTGATAACCAAAACGGTCATTGATATTCTTAAACCGATCGATATTAATGAGAATTACATAAAGTGAACTTTTCGATTTTTTTTCAAATGCTTCCTTTAAATCTTCCTCTAACTGAACACGGTTCGATAATCCCGTTAAAAGGTCTTGTTTTAATAGCCGTTCTTTCCTAATTTTGTACTTCTTCAACAGAAGATAAATCGTAAGTAATGCCAATACTCCCCCTGCTATGAACAAATAATTTCGCCAAAAAAGGAAAGTCACTGCCTGTTGGCTTTCGCTTGAATATGTATCTAAAACGACATACCAGTTTGGGACAACCTGGTTATATTTAATAAAATGGGCATCTTGTTCATTTACTAACTCTCTGCCTTCAACATGAGCTTCCATATCCCCAAGAAAAATATCGGAAAACGGGATGACCGCATTCACCTTAAGATCATTTGCTGTTGAGACGATGATACGCTGGTTAGCACTAAGTGAGGCTTGACCTGAAATGTCCAACCCTTTAGACACGTTAGACATCATTTCTTGTGCATTGATGGTTCCTGAAATAACCCCTACCACTTCTTCGTCCACCATTACCGGGAAGCGAATAGCGGCTGCGAATACGTCTGGCTCTACTTCAAATACATCACTATATATAGGCTCTTTTGAAGAAAGTGCGAGATTGACAGATTCTCGGTCTGGTATTTCCATACTTCTTCCTTGAGCTGTTAGCATTCTTCCTTCTTTAGTTATATAGGATAAGCTTTCAAAAGTTTCCAACGAATCCTTTTGCCGATTTAAGAAGGTGACGATCAGATCATCGTTACTATGGATAAAAGACAAATAATCAGCCATTAATCTCATATTAGCTATCCGTTCAGCAATGTATTCCGAGGACTCTTCTGACATCCTCTCTAATATAAATTCAGATTCTTTGTCCACTGATTTCACAACATGATTAAGCGTCAAATTGTAATTGATAGCTGTTACGGCGATGATACAAAGAATTAACATGGTGATTAGTCCATACTTGTTTTCTTGCCGATTTGACATGGATGGCTACACTCCGTTTTGGGTTCCATTAAATAACAATACATGAAAGGTTTCCATTTCCATTGTCGAACACTGTCGGAAATTAGTCAATGCTTCCCATTAATTTTATTTACAATAGTTTGATTCATCGAACTATTGTTTTAACGATATAATAATTTCGTCTGAAACCAACTCCACTTTTATACGTATATAAATCTTGAGTAAGGGAAAGGGGAAGAGCAGATGGATTATCCTATAATAGAGGGACCTGGTTTTTTTGAACGCACCTTCCTTGGCGGAGGTCCTGGCCTATTTGGTGTATTTTTTGCGTTATTATTCATTTTCATTATTGGGATGTTCATATTCGTGATTGGTTCCAGTATAAGGCAATGGTCGCAAAACAATAGTTCACCACGTCTCACCGTACCGGCAAAGGTAGTGACAAAACGAACAAATACAAGAGGTGGCAGTGGAGATAGTAGTGCAAGTACTACTTACTACGTCACATTTGAAGTATCAAGCGGCGATCGCATGGAATTACAGTTGAATGGACAGGAATACGGCATGCTTGCCGATGGGGATATGGGAATCCTGTCATTTCAAGGCACCAGATATCTTTCTTTTGAGCGCAAGTAAAAAAAGGGATCACAAAGTCCAACTCCACTTTGCGATCCCTTTTGCATGTTAACTATTAGATATCACAGCTGCCATCAGTGCAAAGGCCGCCTTGATCTGATCCGAATGTCTTTAGCTTCGGCTTTAATCCCTCTTCTTCTGCAACTTGTCGAAGCGCATCTTGGAATACCTCCGCTGGCTGTGCACCAGAAATGGCATACTTATTATTCAATACGAAGAAAGGCACACCTTTCACTCCGATTTGCATCGCCTCATTTATATCGGCGCGAACATCCTCTGAATACTGATCACTTTCAAGCACTTTTTCTGCTTCTGCACGTTCTAAGCCTACAGTCTGTGCCAATTCCAAAAGTACCTCATGACGACCAATCTCTTTTCCTTCAATGAAATATGAATGTAAAAGAAGTTCACTTAGTTCAGCTTCTTTGCCTTTTTTCTCAGCAAACTTAGCAAGCCGATGTGCATCAAACGTATTGGCAGGCTTCATCTTGTCAAAATTATAATGGAGACCCACTTCTTTAGCGCGATCCCCTATTTGCTGGCTCATTTGCTTCGCAGCTTCTACAGTTGTTCCATATTTTCGTGCGACCATTTCTGCCGTGGATTCTGTTGAAACCTTAGGAGCATCCGGGTCCAATTCATACGCTTTGAAAGTGATGTCCACCTGTTCTTTATATCCTGTCTGTTCCAGTGACTGTTCTAACAATCGTTTACCGATATAGCAAAAAGGGCAAACATAATCTGACCATACTTCAATTTTCATTTCCACTACACCTCATTTCTATGTCTAATGATAATTGCTATTACCCAAAGGAACAATTTTTCTGCTTCCGGAATAGTTTTCAATCTTTCATGGTATTACTGATGATAAGAACGGAGGTAACATTCATGGCGAGAACACTGTGGCTGGAAACGGCCTATCCGAAGAAAACGTATCCGAAATTATCTCAAGATGCACAGGCTGAAGTCGTCATTGTCGGCGGTGGGTTAAGCGGGTTGACAACAGCCTATCTCCTCTCAAAGGCTGGCAAGGATGTCATCCTCTTAGAAGGTAAAGAAATCTTAGCCGGAGCAAGTGGACACACAACAGCAAAACTAACGTCCCAGCATGACATCATTTACTCTGACTTGATCAACAAATTCGGGGAAGATGGTGCACGTGCCTATTTTGATGCAAGTGAAGAAGCAATCCGATTTGCCCGAGACTTCGCTAAAGAAGATGAACTAGTAAATGCAGATTCCGTATTATTCTCCCAAACAAAGCATGGCGACGAAATGATCCACCATGAGTGGAGAGCTTACCAACAGTTAAAGATTCCAGGAAGAATAGGGAAAGACTCTGAAATTCCCGTAGATATGATGTCTACTTTGACTCTTGCAGACCAAGCCCAGTTACATCCTGTGAGATTCGGTCAAAGCCTTGCAGAAAAAGCAGTCGAAGCTGGCGCAAGAATATACGAACATTCGCGAGTTCAAATGCTGAATTTAAAAGAGAATAAGGTCGTTCTTGAGAACGGAGCACATGTCCGTTATGGCAAACTGATTCTCTGCACTCACTACCCGGTAGAAGCGCTCCGTGGATTGCAAATTGCCAAATTAGTTGTACAACGATCATATGCCGCGTCCGCACTGACAAACAAACCATTAAAAGGACAATATTTAGCAGTTGACCAGCCTTCCCTTTCTGTCCGGACTTCTCAGATTGATGGCAAGTCCTATTTAGTCATCGGCGGCGGAAAGCATGAGGCAGGAAGCACATCGGATACCGAACCTTATTACGAATCACTTGTCGAAAAGGGCAAACAACTTTTTGGTTTATCGGATTTTTCACATCAGTGGTCCGCACAGGATCCGCAGACGCCAGATATTATTCCATATGTCGGGCAAATCACTTCCGGTCAGCCAGATGTATTCATTTCCACTGGCTTCAGAAAATGGGGCATGTCCAATTCACTTGTTTCCGGCCATATTTTACGTGACATCATTATCGGCAAAGACAACAAGGCAATCGACCTTTATGCGCCGACACGTTCCGATTTTGGTTCTATTTTGCTACAAGCATTGAAGATTAACGGCATGGTGATTGCGGAGTTTGTCGGTGGACGAGTTACACGGACTGATACTCCTACTTGTACTCATATGGGATGTAAAACACGCTGGAATGAAGCGGATGAAACGTGGGATTGCCCTTGTCACGGTTCCCGATTCTATAAAGATGGACGTGTCATGGAAGGTCCTGCTACAAGGCCGCTTGAATTGTAGAGGAATGATTTGATAGTAGACCTTGAGCACTTGGTTGGAAACTTTGGGCACTTGGTTGGAAACTTCGAGTGCTTGGTTGGAAACCTGGGGCACTTGGTTGGAAACTTCGAGCATTTGGTTGGAAACTTTGGGCACTTGGTTGGAAACTTCGGGCATTTGGTTGGAAAACTTCGGGCATTTCGTTGTAAACCTCGAGCACTTAGTTGGAAACCTCCAGCACTTAGTTGTAAACCTCCAGCACTTAGTTGTAAACCTCCAGCACTTAGTTGTAAACCTCCAGCACTTAGTTGTAAACCTCCAGCACTTAGTTGTAATCCCCAAACACTTCAGCAAAAAGCAGCCGGCTCCCTCGGGAACCGGCTGCTTCTTATTTCAATGCTTCAGTTAGTACTGGTACAATTTGTTTCTTACGGGACACTACACCTTTCAGCAATGCTGTGTGATTGTCAAATTGAACATTAAATGCTTGTCCAGCTTTCTCCGCTTGGGCTCCTAATGCTAAAGCGACCGAATCATTGTTCAAAATGTCAGTGACGACAAAGAAGAACAAATCAAGAGTTTTCTCTGCAATTTCTGCATTAATGAGTTCTTCCAACTCCGCTTGTCGGCCCATTACGTCATTCACATCAACAGCGTTCACTTGTGCAATGACAACTTTTGAATCACCCATACTGAACTCCTTTGCATCAATGGACAAAAGTTCTTCAAGCGTTTTATCACTTAAATCAGCGCCTGCTTTTAGCATGGCTAAACCGTATTCTTCCGCGTCAACGCCTGCGATTTCAGCCAATTGGCGCGCTGCCACAATATCTTGTTCTGTGCATGTAGGAGATTTAAATAATAAGGAATCAGAAACAATCGCCGAAAGCATGAGACCGGCAATATTCGCAGGAATCCCTACTCCATTTTCCTTATATAACTTATTTAGAATAGTTGCTGTACAACCTACTGGTTCTGCACGGTAGTAAATCGGATCAGCTGTTTCAAAATTAGCAATCCGATGATGGTCAATTACTTCAGTAACTTGAACCTCTTCAATATCATCCGCGCTCTGTTGGCGTTCATTGTGATCGACTAAAATCACTCGTTTCGCTTCTCCTGCTACTTTTTCAACGAAACGCGGAGCCTCGAAACCGAATTTGTCCAAAGCATATTTTGTTTCGTTATTGATATCACCTAAGCGAACTGCTTCTGCATTTATTCCTAATTCATTTTTAAGATGTGCATATACGATTGCCGATGTAATTGTATCTGTGTCTGGATTTTTGTGTCCGAAAACTAATACTTTGTCCATAATTTCCGCCTCCTGATCTTTATCTTTATCAGTCATAATCTTATCATAATTGCCGTCAAAAAGAATATTGGCCAATGTGTCGCGATTTAGCAAAAAGTCTGCCAATGTATAACCGTCCAATACTTCCAGATATGCATTTAATGCACGGTTTAACGCATGCTTTAATCCGCAAACAGGAGAAATAACACAATTATTTCTCGTTTCATCGAAACATTCGACTATATGGAAGTCATCTTCTGTCTTTCTCACCAACGTTCCAATATTTATATCTTCAGGAGGTTTAGCAAGACGGATGCCACCTCCCCGCCCTCGTATTGTTTCAATGTATCCTAACTTGCCAAGTTCGTACGTCACTTTCATTAAATGGTTTTTGGAAATACCATAGGCTTCAGAAATTTCTTTAATAGTTGACAGTTGTCCTTCCTTTTTCGCTCCTATAAACATAAGAGTTCGAAGGGAATAGTCTGTGTATAAGGTCAAGCGCATTTTTTTCACCTTCTTCGCATTACCATTATAACGATTGTGTCTTTTTCATGAAACAAATGTGTCCGAAATTTTAAAGATGTATTTCAAATATTGCTTTATAGTTTTTACAGGAGTATTCTGCGGGTAGTAGGACAAAACAAACACCATGAAAGGGAGTAATCCTATGCTTTCACAGCAAACAATCGATATCGTTAAATCTACAGCACCCGTATTACAACAACATGGAGTTACCATCACAACAGCCTTTTATAAGAGATTATTCGATGAACATCCAGAACTATTAAATATTTTTAATCATGCAAATCAAGCACGCGGACGCCAGCAAACTGCCTTGGCAAATGCCGTACTTGCTGCAGCACAACATATCGACAATCTGGAAGCCATTCTTCCAGCAGTAGTGAACATTGCTAATAAACACCGGAGCTTAGGAATAAAACCTGAACAGTATCCAATTGTCGGGGAAAACTTATTAGCTGCTATTAAAGAAGTATTAGGTGATGCCGCAACTGATGAAATTATCAATGCTTGGGCTGAAGCTTATGGTGTAATCGCAGATGCGTTCATTTCAGTAGAAGAGCAGTTATATCAAGAAACTGAAGCTAAAGAAGGCGGATGGAGATTCTTCAAGGAATTTGAAGTGGTAAACAAAGTAGAGGAAAGTAACGTCATTACTTCTTTCTATTTAAAAGCGGCGGATGGAAAGCCATTACCCCCTTATTCCCCAGGACAATATATTTCTGTACGTGTAAAGGTTCCTGGAGAAGAATATTTGCATATACGTCAATATAGTTTGTCGCAATCGCCAAGCCATGATGAATATCGGATATCTGTTAAAAAAGAAGAACAAACGAAGCCAGAAGGATTAGTTTCCGTCTTCCTTCATGAGTCGGTCAATGTTGGTGATCGAATTGAGGTCAGTGCACCTGCTGGGGTATTCTTTCTTGACACATCAAAAGATACGCCTGTTACTTTACTTAGCGGTGGTGTCGGCATAACACCGATGATGAGTATGTTCGAAACTATTGCAAACAAACAACCTTCCCGTCCAGTTGCGTTTTTACATGGAGCACAAAGTGAGAACCTACAAGCATTCGACGAACAGATTAAAGAGCTATTGCCTATAATGGAAAACGCTTCTTACAAAGTTCTATATTCCAATGAACCCGATGGCGGTTATATCACGAAAGAATATTTGGACGAGCATGCATTAAAAGGCGGAGACGTTTATGTTTGTGGACCAGTCGTCTTCTTAGAGCTCATGATCAATTACTTGGTAGATCTCGGGTATCCATTGGAAAACATCCATTACGAATTCTTTGGTCCAGCTGCGCAGCTTGAAATTTCCCATTAAATCTTTAACAGCATTGCTCTTTTGAAGGGCAATGTTTTTTTAATTGGAAAATAATTCGAAATAATTTTGCGAAAAATAGTAATATCTTAAAGAAATATGGTACACTTATCCTATAAATGAAAATGATTCTTTAGGCATAGGGTGATTGAGAATGGCACCAAATTATGAGAAAAAATACATCCCGTTGGCAAGGTATTTTGAAGAAGCTCACGCGTTAGAGATTACACTCTCTTTTGAAGCGCTCGAGAATATTTTAGGACAGCCTCTTCCGAATGCCGCCTATTTAAACAGTAGCTGGTGGAAAAAAACAAAGCCCCCCGCACGTCATTTCCACGCATGGACAACATACGATTATTACGTAGAAGATGTAGATCTTGCCAGATCTGTTGTTTTTAAAAGAAAATCAGAAAACGGTGCAAACGGTGGAGAAAACAAAGAAAAACAGGACATTTTAATTGTCCGCCAAGCAGAGTTGGACGATGCCCGTCCTTTGATCAATTTGCAGAAAGCGGTGGAATCTGAGTCTGATTTCATGCTTTACGGTGACGACGAACGTCAGCAATCCGTACAAGGAATCCGTAAGATGATCACTGAATTCAAAAAGTCCACTAAGTCTGCATTTTTCATAGCACTCTTAAATGGACAATATGCCGGTTACTTGGTAGTCATCGGCCAATCTGCTCCTCGTGCACAACATCGCGCAGGTATTGTCATCGGGGTTAAAGAGGAATACCAACGAAAAGGTATTGCGACAACGCTCTTAAAAGAAGCCGATCGATGGTCCGAAAAGGCAGGAATTACTCGTTTGGAATTGACGGTCGTCAAAGAAAATGAAAAAGCTATCGCCCTATATAAAAAGGTTGGATTCATAGAAGAAGGAATTCGGGTCAATTCCCTTCGAATCAATGGCAAAAAGACCGATGAACTCTATATGGCAAAACTTTATTAAACGTCTATTAACCCATGTTCAATCATGGGTTTTATTTTTTCATAAAAAAACCGGCCCTATTAAGCCGGTTTGACCCTTAAAATTTCCACATACACCACTTGCCGATATCCACAAATCCGATCCGCTTATATATATTCCCCGCAGCAGGGTTGTCATAAAAGAGGCAGAGCATCTTACCTTCCTCCAATAATTTAGAACAAATCACTGACATACAGTAAGAGGCATAACCCTTTTTTTGATATCCAGGAAGTGTTCCCACTCCGACAATCATGGCCGATTGACTGTTTTCTGCCGTACTTGAAGCCGAACTGACCATTTGTCCGTTCTCTTCTATGTAATAGCATCTCGCAAAACCCTTCTCTAATGACTGCCTTTTATGATCTGCATTGTAGTTTCCGCCTTCGAATTCAGGGATGCTTTTCATCAAGTCCGTAATTCGCACCGCATCATCCGGAACTGCCCGTATAATGTCCAGTTGTTCCGGAACGTCTGGCATTTTTTCAGCATTTTCGCATTTAGCATAATACATAACGCGCGGGCTCTCTGGCGTTTTTGTTAAGAAAGGGGACAGTTTCTCCACAATTTCCTCAATCCCGGAAAGATACGTGAAGTCTTGATCTCCATTCATAATTTCTGCAAAACCTTGCGCATCATATTCTGCTGGTGCATACGGAATATAATTTTGATCGTACTTCAATAGAACGCCACGCAACTTACCAGTATCGTCAAAATCGCCCCACACTTTTTGTATAGCAGAATCGAACCCATACCCTTCAATATCTCCGATAATGAATAAATTCTCTGCCGGTTTATTAGACACGAATGCCATTGTCTGCTGCCGATCTTCTTCTGTCAGTTGTCGGATCATCTCTCTCTACCCCCAAATGGTTTTAATGAATAATTTACCATATGGAATTTTTGGGGGCAATACTTATTTTCCATTAATCCTTTGCTCTATATCCCGAATCACTTCATTTCCAAAGTCTTCTGTAGTTTCTCCTACGACAATGAGAAATGCTTGCTCAAAAGAATGATACTCGATCGTTTTATCTACGATTTCCATAATCACTTCCAGACCTTCTTGGTCGACGAGTTTATCAACTAATTTTTTGGACTGGAAATAAGGATGATATCGTTCATCCAATCTCTTTTCATCCCAGTGAATATCAAACGCAATCTCATCGAAGGGCAATAATTCCTTTTCTTTCATCTCTTCTATATTCAGATCTTCATCTATAAACTGAAGGTGTGTAGAAATCCCTTCCTTAAACCAAGAGGGAAAATACTTAGGATCTCCCCCTTTTTCTAATACAGCCATGTGAAACCGATAGTGTGCATATTCATGAACCATTGTTTCATATAGAGACTGCCAACCGCTCTGTTTAAGAGGTATTGGCAAATATATCTGTTTCTCCTCACTGCGATAATAACCACTCTCAAAATGTGTTTCTTCCACCAAAAGACCCGAAATTTTCACATTTAAACCATCGTTCGATTGTTTACCAAAATAGTCATTAAACATAGTTTCATTATCATGTATTGCATCCATAGTTGTTTCGATTAACTTTTGATGTTCCTTTTCATGGGACGGATAATGCACTTTAATACCTTCAATCTCCAGCATTTCATACTTTTCTTCAAAAGCAATTGCTTGACCAATGGCATTATAACTTAATATAGCCACTTTATAAGAAGGTGTTAGAGCACTTCCTGTAACTAATGAAAATTGGGTTTGGATTAATATATTCAATATCAAAGGGACGAATAAAACTGGGATTGCAGCAACTGCAAATACAATGGCCAGAATATTAGTTGAACGTTTTTTCCTTTGATAGACTAATGATTGAATGGAATAAACAATAACGATAATTATAAAAACAAATGCCAATAAACTAATGATCACTCCACCTGTAAGATTAAAGAAGATATTCCCTGTTAATAACAGTACGAAAAACAAAATCAAACAAACAACAAACCCTAAAATTTTCAATATAATCTTCATTGCATCCCCTTATTGTTTTTACTTGATTTTACCATTAAAGGATTTTAAATAACAGAAAATTCCGTATTAAAGACTCCCGAGAGCTTTCTTATACAGCCCTTCTCCAAATCCAAGAGAAAATAATCGACCCCACCAGAAGGAAACCTAAATATCCCATCACAGGGTAGAGTGTAGAGACAAGCGTGGCAAAGTCTGCGAAGCTTAAGAAGAACGCTACGATTCCAAAAATGCCGACATATAGATTAAAGCGAGCATGGCTCGGATTAGTGAGTCTTGCACAGAAAGCGTATAGCATTCCGACCGCAGTATTATAGATTAATCCCAATAACACAAACGCCATGATCAACCCAAACCAAGGAGATATGATTTTCGCAATCAGCAGCATCGGCATTGGTGAACCTGCTACTACATCCATTTTTGCCACCATGGATACATTGATCAGTATGATTAAAATCCCTAATCCGATTCCTCCTATCGCTCCACCCCAGACGGCCACTTTCTCCTGTTTGACGGAGCCGCCCATAACAGCCAGCATCGAAGCTCCTGAAGCTATATTATAGGAAGCATATAGAAAAGCGCTTAACAGCCAGTGAGACGAAGCTGAAACTTGTTGAGCTGCGAGTGATAGCTGCTCAACTACGGTCCCCTCCATCGTAAAGAGAGAATAGCCGCTTAAGATAAAAACAACAATTAGGATCGCCGGAGTGAAAGAGCCGACCAAGGTAATAATCATCTTCGGATGCAAGACGACTGAGAGAATTGTGAAGACGATCATGATTAAACTTCCGATGTGTTTCTCCAGTCCAAATTGTTGTTCAAAAACTGCTCCGGCTGCTGCAATCATGACGACGGTTACACCTAACACACATAGCGTAATAATTAGATCTACTGCTTGGCCAACCGATTTTCCGCAAATATGATAGATTACGTCCTTATGAGAAGTGGTTTGTAGTCTGCTCCCAAGTTGAGCAAGCCGCATCCCGACTAATACGAAAAGAATTGTCGCCATGACCGCTCCTACAATGCCCCATGCTCCATAACTCGTAAAGAATTGCAGGATTTCTTGTCCAGATGCAAATCCTGCTCCGACAACTAGTCCGATATAGGCTCCTCCAATTTGGAGACTTTTCCTCACATATTCTCCTCCATTTTTCTATTTATGTTGAACATCTCTTCATGTATATGCAAAGAAGCCACAGTCCATTTTGGACCAGATTCTTTACAACACCTTCACATGCCGTTTACATTGCTATGCGAAAATAAGAAAAAACACCTACTTGAGAGGACGACTATGAGGCAAATGTCACGTTTATTCAATCTTTCATTTAAATATCGGTTATTGCTGTTCTTCTCCATCATTCTACTTTTGTCCACCGTAGTGATTGGCACTACTACTTATTTAAAGGCGAAAAACAGCACAATGGAACTCATTTCTTCCCGCTTAGACCGGGAAGTGAACATCATCAATGATTTAGCCAAGACTCTGATGACTATACATCTCGGAGACCGGGAGCAATTTATGGTAGACCTCGAGAAGGCCGTTAAACGCCAGCATGTCTCACTGGTCCAGGATGGACTCGGAGCAGATATGTACTACATAAAGGAAGGTCAGGCAATTCCATTCTCCGTAAGTAAAAACTCTGTACAGCTATCTGAACCGATTATCAAAAAGATTTCTGATTTAGGTAAAGGTACCATCCACGTAAATTTGTCAGGTGAGCCCTACACAATCAGTTTTTTCAAAGTTCAAGAGCTTGGCGGTGAATATGTGATTGCTCTTCCTGACGAAGACTATCTAACTTCAATTCATACGATTCGCTCGTTCATCGTCATTGCAATTGCTGTTGCATTAGTGCTTTCACTACTTCTTATTACAGTGGCTATTCAAAATGTGACTAAGCCTCTCATCTCCTTACAGCAAAAGATGAGAATCGTAAGAGAGGGTGATTTGAGAACAGACGTCGAAATACCCACTAATACGCCAGAAATCCAATCATTAGTCAAAAGTTTCCGCACAATGATTAGTAATATGTCTCAGATGTTAAAGGACATTAAACAAACAAGTGAGAGTCTTTCAGCGACTGGAACTCAACTAAATGTAAGTTCCTCTGATCTTACTCACAAAAACGACTTTATGAAGGATCAAATCACTGAATTAGAACTGAGTGCAGAAAATACAGTTCGTGCTTCAGAAGATCAAAAGAAAGCATTTCTTCAAATGAAAATTGAAATGGGAAGTCTGTTTAAAGAGATGGAAGAGGTTTTCAAAACATCTGCACAAACGGAAACTGTAGCTAACGACGGGGAAGCTTCCTTAGCGGAAGCTGCTTCTACTATGAACACTTTCTTCGATAGTATGAAGCGTGTCATTATGACAATTGAGGAACTTCATCATAAATTCCTAACAATCGAAGAAGTTACTGCATCGATCGGACATATTTCCGACCAAACACGGATGCTTGCACTCAATGCAAAAATCGAAGCGGCTCGGGCAGGAGAAGCAGGAACAGGTTTCTTGGTGGTGGCTAATGAGGTACAAAATCTTGCAGAGAGAACAGCTGCAGCCACAGGAGAAATCCAGCAAATGATTATGCTCATGGAAGAGAGCGTCAAACAATCTGCTGCAGACATTGAGGATATGCAGCAAAACGCAGAAGTGTTTGAATCGGTCACAAAAGAAAACCGCAAAAGTTTCCAAGATGCTGCGGAACATATTCATCATTTGAACAGTAAATTACATGTCATGAAAGAACATTTAACGATTCTACAAAATGTCATCCCTATACTTGAGCAGTCAACTATTGAAGTAGAAGAGGTTTCAGAAAATACTCGAAGGAATACACGAGAAATACTTCAAACATTCATTGAGCAGAATGAAGCTTTAAAAGAAGTGGAGAAGACAGGATCAGAGCTTGCCTCTCTTTCCGATAAGCTGCTGATCCATGCCGACCAATTCAAGATTTAGATTAATAGACATTACTTTTGAGCTGCCATCTTCCGTTTAAAAGGGGATGGTTTTTCTTATATTTGCAAAATAATTCTCTGTTAAAAGACACCTATTCTTCGAGTGTCTATTGAATCAACACTCTTGATACTTTACAATTTTCTTCCTTCACATTTTATCAATGACTAAGCTAAACTTCTCTTACAAATTACCCATTCCCCGGTTATTCGACAGCGATTATATTCATCCACCGCCCAGAATACTAAGGAAGAGAGTGTCGCGCTCCAGATGAAAAAGAACGAAATCCCACTAAAAAAATGCTCTGATTTAAATAGGTCCGGTTCCAATAGTAGCGTGAAAATGAAGGTGAATCCAAAACCAAAGAGAACATGAATCAGCAACGCCACACACATCCGGCCAGCACCTTCTAACTTTTTGACAATGAAATCAGATAAGCATGAAACAGGCAAACCATACACCCACACCAAAGGAACTGCATACATCGCATAGAAGAAGTATGCTCCGAACGAGCCAGTCATTGATTCCCCTTCAAATATCATGAGCCAGAAAACACATAGTAGAGGAGCTATAATTGAAGCAGCGATGGCAGCACAAACTTTTCTTTTAAACATTCAGATCCCCCCTTTATTTTTATTACCCAAGACTTACCCTTGAATCCGTTCAAACGGCAATCGCAGAAACAGTTTCACTTGTCATTTGAAGTTTGAATATTACTAATATTATAACGGAAGGGGTTACAAAAATATCCTGATTTGTTACAGTTGGATTAGAAAGAGTTTATAGGGGGATGAATATGAAGCCTGCTTTCCAGCAGATTTTTTGGGGATTCATCATTGTTTACTTTGAAATTCATTTTTTAGTCATCGATCTTTTGGCTGATCCAATTGGCTACTTTCTCATTTACAAAGGGCTGAAAATACTAACAGATCAATTTACAAAATATAAGTCAGTTAAAATGGTATCACTTTTGCTGATCTTCATTTCAGTTCCGGATGTTTTCATTAATAACACTCGGATGGAGGAAATCCAACCAGCCATTTTTGCGGACTATTATCTATTTGCCCTGTCCGTCGGAAATTTGTTGCTCATTTTCTTCATCTTCAAGATCATGCTTGATATTGCATTGAGTGTAGGCAACGAACCACTTTTAAAAAGAATACAGATCATCTTCCTGCTTTACATGATTTCATCGATCAGTACATTGCTCATCCAGCCATTCCTCTGGGGATTTGCAGCTGTTCTGTTGATTGGAATTTCGATAGCAACCGGAATATTCACCTTCATCATGCACATCATCTTCCTCATTCAGTTATGGAAATTCCGAAACATCGAAAGTTATAAGCCTAAAACAATTAATACGATAACATTCACATCTCTTCTTATATTTTTAGTTCTCATCATTGGAGGTGGATCGTATTATTTAACCTTGATTAAAACAAGACCTACAGCGGAAGATTTCAATCGGTTCATAGAGGACCGGTATGGCGTGGTTTGTATGGATGAATATTGCTCTAGTCTTGAACTTACCAAGAATACAAATGAAGATAGACAAAAAATATTAATGTTTTCAAACGGTTCCTCAGGCGAGTCCGAAAGCAGACTGTATAGAAACTACCGATATTTTAGTGATGATCCTAATTTAAATTATGTTCTTAAAATACATATCGTAGGAAAACTTGGGGAATTCGAGGTACTTGAGGAACACTCAAACATCTTCCATCTATTAGCTGTCTCCGGGGAAGGTGAAAGTTGATGCATATTATCTGCAGAAAGTTGATTGCCACCTATTTCACTGCTGCCCTCATTGGAATTTTTTTCGGATTTTTAATTGCAATTGATAGTGATAGTGAGCGTGCTGTGAGTTTCTACGGAATGAGTTTAGTTGTTCTCTATTATGGTGGAATCATTATTCTCCTGTATGGAAATGCCACTTCTTTCTTATCTGAATATATTAACAAGCGTTGGTTAAGGGACCAGACACACACATTCTTACTGTTTCATTTATTGTTCGGTATCGGGTTCGGCGTTTTCTTTAATCTTAAGGACGTTGTACTTTTAGGAATGTTAGGTGCCTTAATCTATGCTCTCACAGATCGTTTGTTATACAAAAGAAGAGAAGAAAGCAAAATTGCCTTTGTTTTTCTTCTTTCTCCTCCAGCTGTCTTTTTGTTAGGGATTGTGTTTTTTTGGGTTACTTGATCGTCAATAATGGCATAGAAAAAGGAGAGCTCACTGGTTGAGCTCTCCTTTTTTCTTAGTACTTATATGATTGTCCGCCATCAATCGGAACAACTGCTGCGTTGATGAAGTTCGCTTGATCGGATAGAAGGAACGCTACTAAGTATGCGACTTCTTCCGGTTTACCAAAACGCTTCATCGGGTTCGGTTGTACGAATTCTTTCCCAACCTCTTCCCAATTTTCTCCGCCCATTTGGCGAAGGGACCCTTCGACCATTGGAGTCATGATCGCACCTGGTGCAATTGCCTTGATGCTAACGCCAAACTGTCCATATTCAATAGCAGAGTTGCGTGTTAAACCGACAACCCCGTGCTTACTTGCCGAATAGCCCGATTGGTTTCCGACACCGCGGATCCCACCAACAGATGCTGTATTGACGACGGAACCGGAACCTTGCTTTTTCATTTCAGCAAGAACGTATTTCATTCCGTAGAATACACCGTTCAAGTTAATGGAAATAACTTTTTGGAACTCATCAATTCCAAAGTCTTCTGTAAGATTTTGCTTCCCTTCAATTCCGGCATTATTAAAGAAGCCATCAATTTTTCCATATTGCTTAACTGTATCTTCTACGTACTTTTTAACTTCTTCCTCATTAGCCACATTGGCTGTCAACAAAAGGACCTCTGCTTGAGGAGCAACTTCCAAAATTGCAGTTTTTGTTTCTTCAAGACCTTGTGTGTTTAAATCGACAAGGGAAAGCTTTGCACCTTCTTTAGCAACTTGTAATGCAGAAGCTCGTCCTAATCCTGAGCCTGCTCCCGTGATTAAAACCACTTTACCATCAAAACGATTCACCATTTAATAACCCCTCTCTCAGTTTAATAAATCTTGAATTCAAAGTAATTATAAATCTAATTAAACTATTTTGCCAAGAATCTGCTAAAAAAAAGGGAACTCTCTAAGTTCCCCGGTGCTTCGTCACTTCTTGTGGTGGATTGTTATGAATGACCTGATTAAGTTCTTTTGAGTATTCTTCACGTATATTTGTGTCTTTCGTCGGTTTCTTATCTTTCTTAAAGCTTGTTTTACTTTTCTTTGCCATCTCGTTCACCTCCAAAAGCTGGCGACTTATCAATGGTACTATGTGCAAAATCACGGTACCTATTCTAAATGAGAATGACAAAGAAAAGGATGAAAAAAGGAGCTCATGATGAGCTCCTCCAATTATTTCACTTGTTCTTCTAACACTCGTAATGATTCCCGGTTAAACGCCGGGATATCATCCGGCTGCCGGCTTGTTACCAATTGGTTTTGGCAAACGACGACTTCCTTGTCTGCAACTTTTGCTCCTGCATATTCCATGTCTACTTGGATGGATTTATAGCCCGTTGCATCACGGCCTTCCAATGTCTTCGCTGTAATTAGTAATTGTGGTCCATGACAAATGGCAAGTACCGGTTTTTTTGCATCCATGAACGATTTCGCGAATTTTACAAAACGTTCATCAGCCCGTAGCTGGTCAGGAGAGAAGCCTCCTGGAATGAATAGCGCATCAAAGTCTTCAGGCTTCACATCGTCAATTCCTTGATCGACTTGTACTGTGGCGACGCCCTGTTTCCCTTTAACTTCATTTCCGGCTTCTTTTTCAATCGTCACAACTTCATGTCCTGCGTCTGTGAAGGCTTTTGCCGGTTCTGTGTACTCGGAGTCCTCAAACATATTTGTAATGACTGTTGCAATCCTTGCCATATCCAATCACTCCTTATTTTTGTGGTCCTCTATTACTATTCCACTTTTGGATTAGACTAAACAACTTTAAGCCAATAGATGATTTTTCAGAACTTTGATGATGAATTCCTGTGCCATAAGAAATAAAAACCATCCTAAAATCCCAAAGAAAATTGAAAGAAATAGTGGTAATGAATTTTTTACGCTAAAGTAAACAATCACTAACATGACAGCAGTGGCAGGAAACCCCCACAAAACACCTAAAGCAAAGTTACTGATTGTAGTAGAAGATTCTCCTTGTACATTCAGCCAAATGATACTCAATAGACTGACCAAAGGAAGTGCAGCTATAATACCGCCATACGTCGGAAATCGTTTTGCTACTTCTGTAACAGCCGCTATGATGATGGCAGAGGTGATTACTTTCATCACTACATACATGACTTTGCACCTTCACTAATCAACCTGAATGCCTTCATTATCATCGACTTCTCTTCATCGGATAGGCTTCTAAGAATGACAGAGAGTTTATCTTCATCCAAAGCAGTGTTCCGGAACAGCACTTCCCTGCCACGATCCGTTAAGTTCAAGATTACTTTTCGTTCGTCAGTAAGATCTCGCTTTTTTTCAAGGAATTTCTTATCAATCAGTCTTTTCACATGCTCCGAAGCTGTATTTTGAGAAACATGCAGGAAGTCAGAAATCTCTCTAATTCCGACAGATGATGACTTTTCAATATGTTGAAGAATCCTAACGGCTTGATGGGTAATTTTTTCATCGTGTTCATAATGCAAATGGTAATAAATATCTGTCCAATACTCATTGATCATTTTCTCCATTGTCATAACTGCACCTCTTTTATTCGTCAACTACGATTATATCGTACATAACGATATATAGACAAGTAAAAAACCACTTGAAACAAGTGGTCTCCTTATCTATATTTCGACACAAACGGGTTCCCTTTTTCAAAGAAACGCCATGGATAATGGACAGCTTCTCCTGTGTTTTGAATGCCCACACGAGGTCCTACTTCCAACTCCTTAACTCCAGGTCCTTCGGCAATGTAGAGTGGTTGTTCAAACCACTTATGACCGTAGTAGTCCATTGTCACTCCCAATGCCTTGGCAAGTTTCCCAGGTCCATTCGTTAAATCGGTCCGTTTCAAATGTTCACCACGGTTTAAACGCATTAAGTCCTCACCAACAACCGGTTCTCCCGCACGGATGAGAATGGCATGCGGAGTTTCTTCAGGTCCACTTACTACATTCATGAGAGTGTGAGTGTGCATCATATATGTGTAAACCATGCCGGCATCTTCGAACATAATTCGTGTCCGTTTCGTTTTTCGGTTTCCGAAACTATGAGCAGCACGGTCTTCTGGACCTTGATATGCTTCTGTCTCAACAATTCTCACAGCCATGATTCCTGCCTCTGTTTCATGTACCATATATTGTCCGACAATCGACTTTGCGAGCTCTAATGTCGGTTTATAGAAAAAATTTTGATCAATTGGTTTAAACAATGAAATTTCCTCCGAATTTTACATCTTTCTACTCATTTTGACGAAAAAATATTGTATACTCAATAAAAAAGCACTAAAAGGGAGATTTTGGGATGAAGCAACTTACCGAAGACATACTGAAGTTCCGGGATGTTCGTGGATGGGGCAACAATCACGATGCCCGAAATTTAGCCATCTCCGTATCCTTAGAAGCAAGCGAATTACTGGAACATTTTCAATGGCGTTCTGCCGAAGAGGCCATTGCTAAAGATAAAGAAGGAATTGTTGATGAAGCAGCAGATGTGTTTATTTATCTCCTGCAACTATCCCATGTATTAGGGATTGACTTAGAAGAAGCTGCTCGTCAAAAAATGTTGAAGAATGCACAAAAGTACCCAGCTCCACTCAACACTTAAGGGGATGACATCATGAAAAACTACAATTTGCTCTTATTCATAGGATTAGGTCTACTCTTGTTCTTTTATTCACGGACAGATGGAAAAGAGAATGTTAGTGCCGATGCCTCATCTTCCATGAGAGCTTTTGACCCGACATACAATCCTGACCAATCGATTGCTGACTTTTTAACATACAGGGCATTGCTGACAGGACAAGCGAAAATGGCTGTGACAGGCAGCAGTGTCACGAAGGGCAGCGGATCGAGCCATCAATCGAAAACATGGCGCGGAATTATTCAAGAAAAATTGCGGTATACCCATAAAGCACTGCGTAATTTAACCATCTCCAACTATGGACATTCCGGCTACACCTCTGTCCGGCTGTTAGAGGAAGAAGTAACCGCTCCGATTATTTCTGAAAAACCGGATGTTTTGTTCATTGAAACATCCGTTATCAATAATCACAACAAAAATGTGACCATTGAGGAGACGCTCGAATCACTGGTGCAGCTTCATAAGCTCTATTCCGAGGCTCTTCCTAATACTAAAATCTATTTCATGTCACCAAACCCGTGCACGGAAAATAAATTCGGCCCAGAGATTAATTCACTTGGCTACACATTCATCGATTATGTAAATGCAACTGCTGAATTTATCAAAGACAAAGGATGGGCTTACTTCGATACACATGGTTCCATGTTGGAGGAAATGGAAAAGGAGAACATCGCATTGCCTTCTACATTAAAAGATGGAATTCATCCGAATGATAAAGGCTATGCCATTTGGGGGAAAGTCTTGTCTCCATACTTAGTTAAAAAAGGAACACACTAATTGAAACGCACGACTGGGAACTAATCCAGTCGTGCGTTTTATAGCCGCCTCTCAGACGGTCTTTTTATATATTTTGATGGCAGCCCCGGTCACTCCATACCCGTCGGCCAAATAGGACCAGCCATATTTCTCGTAATAATCATCCAAATCAGTAGCTAAGTAGAGAGAGTCAAACCCTTTTTTGCGCACTTCCTCTTGTGCATGCTTTAACAGCTGTGAGCCAATATGCTTGCTCCTATAATCGGGATGGACGTAGAGGCAGGCAAACCATGGATATAAATCTTGCCGACTAATGAAGTCGTTCATTAATAACGCATACGTCCCAATGATCTGATCTTGTTCCAACACTATATAAAACCGTGGGATTACACCATCAGTCTTACAAGCGTGGAACATGGCATCGTAATAGGTATTATAATTCGTTTCACTTCCCCATTCGTCCCAAAAAACTTTTACCGCTTCTTCAAATAGATCCATTCTGTCCCTTAAATCGACAACTAACATATGCTTCCTCCTCATTTCTGCTTTATCTCTCTAATTTGTTTACTTAGTTCTAAAAACCGCCGATCAAGCTCCTCGTATTTTGGGTCAGTATTCTGCAAAAAGCTCAATTCCCCCAAAACCGCTTGAAGCTCAGTATCAATCCGTAACAAGTCTTCTTCGGATTCGTCCTTAGTTTTTTTGTTCACCCAATCGGTGTATCCCATTTCAATTTTACTGATTGTTTGATTATTGAATATCAAAAGCTTATCTGTTAACTGATCTAAGAAATAACGATCATGAGTGACTAATAAAATTGTTCCGGGATAGTCGGCTAATGTTCGTTCTAATTGTTCCCTTGACGGAAGATCCAGATGGTTTGTTGGCTCATCCAACAGAAGGACGTCTTTTTGATCTAACATGAACTCCATTAGTTTGAGCTTTACCCGCTCGCCCATGCTCAGCGTGCCAATTGGACGTGTCCAGTGATCTTTAGCAAATCCTAAATTGGTCATGAGTGTCTGGATAACTCCTCTTTGTTCATAATCGTTCGGCTGAAAATAGCTTTCAGGTGATTGATCAACCGGAAGATCTAAAACAGTCTGACTAAGATAGCCGATATTCATGGCTTCCGTTTTCCAAAGTTCGCCCTCTCCACTTTCCTGCCCTAACAACATTTTGAAGAATGTCGACTTCCCACTGCCATTTGGCCCCAGCAATCCGATTCGTTCCTTTGACTGGATCGTAAAGGAAGCATTCTGGAATAGCGTTCTATTTCCAAATGATTTACCAATCCGCTTCGCCTCAATAACACGCTTTCCTTTTTTCTGGTTTCCACCAATGGAAAAATGCACTGATTTTTCATCTTCTGGACGCTCAACTTTTTCTTTAGACAATTCGAGCTCCAGCCGCTTCTTTTTCGAACGGATTTGTGTGTCCATCCGTTTCGCCTTAACACGATAGAATTCTTTGTATCCCTCTTGCTTTGTCGAGTCAGCGTGTGCCTTTGAAGACCAATTCTTCAGTTCACTAATTTGCCGTTCAACACGCTGGATTTTTGACTGTTGGGCATCGTATAGCCGTTGTTGAACCTTCCTTGCTTCCTCCTTGGCTTTTCTATACTCAGTGTAATTCCCTTTATATGCGGTCAGCTTAGTGTTCTCGAGTTCCCAAATCCAGTCCGCTGTTTCATCTAAGAAAAACCTGTCATGGGACACCATAATCACGGTCCCTTTATAGTCATCCAATTGTTTTTTGAGTTGTTCAAGGCTATCCATGTCCAAATGGTTTGTCGGTTCATCTAAAAGCAGTAATTGTGTTCGCTCTGCAAGAACAGCCGAAAGGCGCTGCTTCATTTTTTCGCCACCGCTTAAATTACTATAATCCCGGTCAGTAGGAACAGACCATTTTCTAAGTAGTTCTGATTCAGTTTTAGATATATGTGTTTTGTTGAATTCGACTTCATCTTGACGAAAATAACTGACGGAAGGGTTCCCACCGAACCATTCCACCCTACCTGATAAAGGCTCTATTTCTTCATATAGAAGGGAAAGCAACGTAGACTTCCCTTCCCCGTTTCCGCCGACAATCCCGATGATGGCTCCTGCTGGCACATCAGCCTTCGCTCTCTCTATTATGATTTTATCTCCATAAGCAATCGTCACATCTTGTAACTTTCCTATTACAGTCATCATATCTCCTCCAATTTCGGAGGAATAAAAATATCCCTCCGAGAATATCGGAAGGATCAGTTGCCAAATGAATACGAAAAAGACCACTACAAATAGTTACTAAATGCAGTGTTTTTCCGATATTTATTGAAAAATGGGCAGACGAATCCTATTTCCGATTTCGCAAAACATTCATTTGCTGAAAGAAATAAGATTATTTGTCCATGTTCCACCCATCGTCCCTTCAAGTTGTTATTTTCATATTACAGAAATTTTACTGAATCATCAATACATTTTATTCCTTCACGGAAAACTCAAGCATGACGGAATCAGCGATTTTGTTGTAACCGATTTCCTGATAAATCTTATTTGAAGTCGGATTCAACATGTCTGTGTAAAGGACGCAAAAGTCATATTGCTTTAATAGCTCTTCTGTTCCATAAAAGACCAGAGTACGTGCATATCCCTTCCTTCGTTCCTCTGGAGGTGTAAATACCATTGATACCGTCACCCCATGGGCAGTTGGGCGTGCTTTTTTCATCATGGAAACAACTTTCCCTTCGTCTTCCCATAGGAACACCTCACCCGCTTCGATAAACATCTTCACTTTTTTTTGGACTTCTTCATCAGGAGATGGAGCTAAGCCGGCATCCTCTCCGAATTGATGATACCACTTCACTACGAGCGGAAGATCGTCCTCACTCGCGTAACGCCATGCCCCAGGACTGTGTTCAAGCCCTTCAGCTAATTGGTCTAAACGGTATAACCCTTGGTCCATCCCGACTTTGAAGTTCGCCCCGGTGGTAGCCTTCCATTTATCCGCAAAACGGAACGCCCAAGGTTTTAAGCTGATGACGGAAGGAATTTCAATGTTTGCTTTAGTGATCTTGTTTATGATGAGATCCAAAGCATCCTCTAATCGTTCCTCTTGTACAATGACGATATTGAATGGATGTGGTGGTGTCATCTGAAAAATCGCCACCAGTTCCCCAGCTTCCGTTATAGTCGCCATGAACGGATTCTCATACCGGCCAGCTTTGATGCCTTGCAGAACACCAAAGAACAGTGAATAAACATCCTCGTGCTGTTCCAAATATGATTCTACTTTTTCTCCAAACAAACTTGGATTTTCATATCTTGTATACTCCATCCCCATCACCCCGCTGTTATTTAATATGAGATTCTACATGAACTGGCTGTAAATGTCATTAAGATATTTACGAAACACCTTACCCCTCGGCAAATTCCCGATATAGATGATGAGTTCTCATCCGTTCCTCATGCTTGCTTACACCAGTAACTTCTTCCGCCTCAAGCACAAAAATTTAATCGGACTGTGTAATTTGCAATTCGATGAGCAATCACAAGTGTCGTCCAGCCTTCCATGCAGCGCCTCCTGCATACAAGCCACTGAACCACTGGCCAAATTACTCTTTAAATGAACAAACTCCGATCATATTGCCATCCAAATCTTTAAAATTGAAGAATTCAATTGTGTCATCATTCAAGATGTCCGTTACTTCAACGCCGGCTAAAGCTAACTGTTCATGTGCTGCTTTTGCGTCTGCCGTATATAAATTGAACCACTCATGCATGGAAGGCTTCTGACCACCCATCTGGTCACTGCGGACTAAAGTAAATGCGGTTTTGCCATCCCCGATGTCCATTGCCGCATATCCCCCTTCTTCGTGGTACCACCTTAATCGGAAACTGCATTTTTCTTTATACCATTCAATGGCGGAACTAATATTTTTCACTGGAAGGAACACGGTATCAATTCTTTTAAACATATATATTCTCCCCTTATTTTGTACTATAGAACTATTTCCACAAGAGTCTTCCGATTCCTTTATTCGTCGAATCTTAGAGAAAAAAGATTTCTTTTATAACAATTCGTTTACACGTGTGTAATATAGGGAAATAATCCATAACTTAATTTAGTTAGGGAGGACTATTATTTTGGAGCAATTTTTGAAATGGGTAGCAAATTTTTCCGCATGGTTATGGGGGTATCCCCTGATTGCGCTATTATTGATTTCCGGTCTGTATATGACATTTAAGTTAGGTTTCTTTCAGTTTCGGCACTTTCCATATATTGTAGGGCAAACATTAGGCAGTATTCGAAAAAAACCAAAAGGAGTAGGAACGGTCACTCCTTTCCAGGCGCTTACCTCTGCTCTATCATCTACCATCGGAGCAGCCAACATCGTCGGTGTACCTGCCGCGATCATGTTCGGAGGTCCTGGTGCAGTTTTCTGGATGTGGGTCATCGCCTTTATCGGAATGTCCTTGAAGTTTTCAGAAAGTGTCCTTGCCGTTCATTACCGGGAGAAGAATGAAAAGGGAGAATACATTGGAGGACCGATGTATTACATGACGAAAGGATTAAACATGAAATGGCTCGGTGTCTGGTTTTCACTTGCTCTTATGATTGAGTTAATCCCGAGCATTATGGTACAAGGGAATTCCGTAGCGAGTACTGTCAATTCCACTTTTAGTTTCCCTCCTATTTGGACTGGCGTTATTATAGCAGTCATTATGGCGGTTGTAGTTTTTGGAGGCATTAAACGCATTGGAAAAGTAACAGAAATATTTGTTCCATTTATGGCCATTATCTATGTAGGTTCCGCACTATTTATTCTATTTATGAATCTCGAATTAGTACCTGATTTTTTCAGTACCGTCTTTAGTTATGCCTTTGCACCGGCGCCTGTTATTGGCGGTTTCGCAGGAGCAGCGATTGTGGAAACCATTCGTTGGGGGTTTGCCCGGGGGATTTATTCGAACGAATCTGGACTTGGCACCGCCCCGATCGCCCATGCTGCAGCAACGACTGACCACCCTGTACGTCAGGGTTTCTGGTCCATATTCGGTGTTTTTGTAGATACGATTATCGTTTGTACTTCTACCGCATTCGTTGTCATCTCTTCCGGTGTTTGGACTGCAACAGATGCCATGAATGATCCATCCTCACTGACTACTGTTGCCTTTAAACACTATTTCGGACAGTTTGGCAGTGTATTGGTCACAATTTCATTAATATTCTTTGTTGTCTCGACCATTTTGGTAGTCATTTTCTACGGAGCAAAGCAAGCGGAGTTCTTATTCGGCCTTAAAGCTTCCTACGGTATACAGGTGGTATATATCATCGCAGTAGTATTCGGAGCTATTGGAGCAGCGGAAGTGATCTGGGAGTTCCTCGATATTATGCTTGCAGCCATCCTCATTCCAAACTTAATAGCCATTTTGCTATTAAGCAATAAAGTGAAAGCATTGAAAACGGAATTTTTCACTGCTCCACAATACTATAAAAAAGATACCGGAAAATAATAGAAGTGTGGACTCGAAGAGGGTCCACACTTCTTTTCATTATTCCAGCTCCAACTGCTTCGTTTCCTTGCCCAAGAAAATAACAGCAAGTACACCGATAACAATTGAAAAACAGAAGACCGTAAAAACATTTCCAATTTCATAGTCGGCTGTTACCATCCAGCCGACCAATAATGGACCGAGTACGCCACCGATCCGTCCCGCAGCCGCAGCCATTCCTGCACCGGTTGCCCGGATAATTGTTGGATATTGCTCAGGTGTATATGCGTACAGAGCTCCCCAGGCACCTAAGTTGAAAAACGATAAAAACATTCCGGATGCAATGAGGACTGCTGTAGTTTCTGCATTGCCGAAAATGAGGGCGCTTAAAGCTGTGCCCAGTAAGAAAACCACTAATACGAACTTACGGCCGGCCCGTTCAATCAGCCAAGCAGCTAAAAAATATCCCGGAAGCTGTGCCAGCGTCATAATCAGGACATACCCAAAACTATGGATCATATCAAAGCCCTTCATTACCATAACGCTTGGTAACCATAAGAACATGCCATAGTATGAGAAAACTACTACAAACCATAAGACCCAAAGCATAATAGTGGATTTTGCATACTTCTGTGACCAAACTTCCTTAATATTTTCCCATACTGATTGAGTTCGGTTTCTCTTTGCTGAAAACTGAGGAGAATCAGGAAGCTTCAGTCGCAAGTATATGGCATATAAAGCAGGAACTGCAGTTAAAATTAGTGCAAGGCGCCACCCGTATTCGGGAATAACAAAATATGAAATGAGTGCTGCAATAAGCCAACCGACTGCCCAAAAACTTTCAAGCAACACTACAATCCGTCCGCGTTCCTTCGCTTCGACACTCTCGGATACAAGAGTAGAAGCAACGGGCAACTCTCCACCGAGACCCGCTCCAACAATGAAACGAAAGATGAGAAATGCTCCCAGTGTCGTGGTGAGCGCCGAGAATCCACTGGCAACTGAAAATAGGACCAGTGTTAGAATGAAGACATTTTTCCTGCCGATTTTGTCAGCGAGTATTCCAAATATAAATGCCCCAAAAACCATTCCAATGGAGTTAATACTGCCAATCCAGCCCATTTCGTTTGCACTCAAATGCCATTCGTTTGCCAATGCAGCAATGACGAAGGAAAGTATTCCAACATCCATTGCATCAAATGTCCATCCGATTCCAGCGATGGTTAAAAGTCTGTTTCTTGAAATTGTTTTGTTTGTTACATCAGTAGAAGTGCTCACTTAATTCACCCGATCTTTACATCTGAAATTTTATAGCTTATTAAAACTATACAGTTGTAAAGAATCCCCTAAAATAGCTTTTACAATGAACTATTATTCACAAATTTCAGCCTTTCAAGCCAGTAGTAATAAACTTAATGCCATGACTGCCATTCCACCCACTACTCCATAAATGGACAAATGTGCTTCATCATATTTTTGTGCAGCCGGAAGCAATTCATCCAGTGAAATAAATACCATGATTCCAGCGACCCCAGCAAAAATCATTCCGAACATAACCTCATTCAAGAAGGGCATTAAAATCAGGAACGCCACAATGGCGCCAACCGGTTCTGCTAAGCCAGACAAAAAGGAAAGCTTAAAAGCTCGTTTCCGACTTCCTGTTGCATAGTAAATCGGCACAGCCACCGCAATGCCTTCCGGAATATTATGAATAGCCACAGCAACTGCAATAGCCACGCCTAAACTTGGATCCTGCATAGCGGAGGCGAAAGTAGCGATTCCTTCCGGGAAATTATGGATCCCGATTGCTAATGCTGTAAAGAGTCCCATTTTCATAAGTTTCTGCTGATCAATTTCGGTTGGTGACTTGCTCATATCCTCGACACTTTTCAATTCGTGAGGATTTCCTGTTGAAGGAATGAATTTATCGATTGCAGCTATGACCACCATACCAGCGAAGAAACCAATGACCGTCATCCAGTAGCCTTGATCAAGTCCAAGTTCTGCAACTAAGGAATTCTTTGCCTTCACAAAAATTTCTACCATAGAGACGTAAATCATAACCCCTGCTGAAAAGCCGAGAGCCAATGATAAAAACTTCGTATTTGTTCTCGATGTAAGAAGCGAAAGCAAACTACCAATACCTGTTGCGAGCCCGGCGAATAACGTTAAGCCGAGGGCAAACCATACATTCCCATCCATTCTTTCATCTTCCTTCTCTATAACGTTAGGAATATTGTATGCAAAAAGTTTCCCTTGTGCAACTTTTATTTTTCTTTATTTTTCAATTTGACTAATGCTTTACCTATATTCCTCCAATCTTCCTCAATTGAGGGACGATGGGATGGGCGATAGAACACAGAAGCTGGATGGAAGGTGGGAATAATTCGAAATGTCCTTGTCGTTTTCACATAGTGAATCGAATCTGGAGTTGGGAGGAAGTTCACCTGACTTTCGATCAATTTTCCATGAAGATTTGTCACCTTTGCTTCCTTGCCTAAAAGTCGCTGGAGACCTACATTACCAAGTGTGACGATAAGAAGTGGCTCAACATGAGCAAGTTCGTAATCCAACACTGGGGCATGAGCCCATATTTCTTTGGTTGTGGGGGGGCGATTGTATTTCCTTTCAGTCAACGTTCCATCTCTTTCCTTTTTGGTTCCCCAACGGTAAGGCCTGCTGCGTACTGCACTTGTGATGTACACGTCTTCCCTTGATAGTCCAATCGAAGCCAAGGATTGCATTAGTTCCTTACCTGCACGTCCGATGAACGGAATTCCCTCAATAATCTCGAATTCCCCCGGTGCTTCCCCTACTAGCATTAGATCTGGCTTTTCTGGACCTTCTCCATAAACGAACCCTTCTACCGGAAATCCTTTGATCCGCTCTTTTCCCAATTCAGCTACCGTCTCCGGTATTCTAAACATACGAGACCTCCTTTCTTCTATTCCGCTGATTTACCCTTTCTATACCAATGGACTAAAAATACAAAACAAGCAAACCCTAATGCCCATCCTGCAACAACATCAGAAGCAAAATGTCGCTCACCTGCAATTCTGGATAGACCAACGAGTGTTGTAAAGACGATAGCAATGATCCATATTATGAATTTAACAGCTTTAGAGGCTGTAGCTGATGAGATGAAATAAGCGATTGTAAAAATATATAGAATCCCTACCATGGCATGTCCAGAAGGGAAACTGAATGTACTATATTGACCTGAAATATCTGGACGTTGCCTTTGTACCACATATTTAAGAATCTGATTAAAGTAATGTCCTCCAAAAATGGCGTAAGCGGAAAATAAAATCTTTAGATAATCCTGTTTATAAGCAAAAAAAATGACTAAAATTGATCCAATAAGCATTATTACCCGTGTAGTGGCAAAGTGTTGAAAGAATTCAATAAACCCATTTCCCGAGAACAAATCAGACATCGCACGATCAAACCGTTCAAGAAGTCCACTATCGTAGGTAAATAAGAGTATGACAAATAGGAAAAAAGCGATAGCTTCACTGATTATTAATATATTCTTCAACATGCCACCACCTTTTCAAGACCTCTACCTCTAACATTACCCTTACTCATTGATGCTTTATACAAAAAAGGATTAGCATTTGCTAATCCCTTTCTTGTCGGTTACCCAGTATTCTTTTCATCCTTGCTTCTACTCAACGTTTGTAGTCGATTAAGTATTGTCTAACGATTGCAAAGTCGGGCAGTTTTATGATTTTAACGCGTTGGAAAGACGGGAGACAAAGAATACCACTTCCCGAATCTGTTCATTTTCCGGGAACTGTTTTTGATAATTTCTTAGAGACTCCATTATACTTTCTATCAAGATGAATCTTGGTTCTTTCCGGTCGAACTCTTCTAATAGAAACTCTACGTATTTGCGGACGTCCTGATCATCAACTTCCATTAGATTCCCGAGCTTTTTTTCGACTTCGTTTCTCAGTTCCGAAAGATCTTCCTCCACCCGGTATTCTGATATGGACAAGAACTCATTTATAAACAAATCATCTGAAGAAATTACATCTTTCACAATCGCATCAATTCTTCGCATGACATATTCAATCAACTCTTCTAACCTGATTTCCTCATTCGAGATGAGTCGCCACGCCTGCAAGTAATGCTGGATCATTCCAAAAAGCATAATGGCACAATCTACCGCATGCTTGTCTACAGCTGGTCCGTATACTTCTCTAATCCGCTCTGAAAGCCATGACAATTCATAGAAATGATGTTTCTTAATGAACATTCTTAAGTCTTCATCTTTTGCATAATAAATCGCTTCATATATAGGAAGCATATTATTTTCACGATTTAAAATAAATCGGACAGCTATCTGGTGGCTAAGCACTCTCTTATCAGTTTGGTCTTTACCAACAAGCAATTCTTGACGGCGCAGGAAGACTTCTTCTTTAACATTTTCTAAAATTGCTAACAAGCATTCATTCTTTGAGGAAAAATAATTATAAAATGTTCCTTTTGATATGCCCGCCTCGTCCAATATGTCTTGAATCGAAGTAGAAAGGAAACCCTTCTTGATGAATAAGCGTTGCGCAGACAATATCACATTCCGCTTTCTGCTGTTCATAAAACCACCCTTTATACTATGAGTCCAACTCCATCATACGCAACAAAGTGTATAAAATCAATGAACATCAAAAAAATGTAAACTTGTTATTGAATTTTTTATACTATCGGTATAAAATAGAATCTTGTTTGAAGAACTTAAAATAATCTCCATAAGGGGGAGTTAATTTGGATATAAAAGAATTACAGAAAAAACCACCATACGGCATGATTGCCATTCTATTCATTGGTGCGTTCATCGCTTTTTTAAACAACACATTATTGAACGTTGCACTACCGACAATAATGGCTGAATTTGATGTCAAACCATCGCTCGTACAGTGGTTAACTACTGGCTATATGCTCGTCAACGGGATCTTGATGCCCGCAAGTGCTTTCTTCATACAACGATTTACAAACCGGGGGCTTTTCATCACCGCAATGTCTTTGTTTTCATTAGGTACATTGTTAGCCATCATCGCACCTGAATTCTATATTCTCGTAATCGCCCGTATGATCCAGGCTATGGGCTCGGCTATGATGATGCCTCTATTGATGAATATCATGCTTACGTCATTCCCAGTTGAACGAAGAGGTTCAGCGATGGGTATGTTCGGACTTGTCATGATTACGGCACCAGCCATCGGTCCTACACTTTCCGGCTGGGTAGTAGAGCACTATACTTGGCGTACACTATTTGAAATCATCTTGCCATTGTCATTGCTCATATTAATCTACTCGATATTCCGATTGAAAAATATTACACCAGTCAAAAAGGTCCATTTGGATGTGTTCTCGTTAGTTTTATCAACCATCGGGTTTGGTGGGCTTCTTTATGGATTCAGCTTCGCAGGAGATGCTGGGTGGTCGAATCCTCTTGTTTACGGCTCCATTTCCATTGGCGCAATAGGGGTTATATTATTTGTTTTACGCCAATTACGTATGGATGAGCCGTTATTGGAATTCAGAATCTATAAATACCCGATGTTTGCACTGTCGTCCGTCATTTCAGTTATCTTTTCAGTCGCCATGTTTTCTGCGATGATCTTGACTCCGCTTTATGTCCAAATTGTCCGTGGAACTTCGCCATTCCACGCTGGACTTATGATGCTTCCAGGAGCTATCATTATGGCCATCATGTCTCCGATTACTGGACGCTTATTTGATAAATATGGTGCAAAAACATTGGCAATTGTCGGGTTGACGATTACAGTTGTAACTACGTATATGATGAGCAGTACTTTTGATATGGATGCATCCTACACGTATATCGTTAGCCTCTTTACCATCCGGGCATTCGGTATGTCAATGATCCAAATGCCGGTTATGACGAACGGTATGAATCAGTTGCCACTGTCAGCAAATCCACATGGTACAGCGGTGAACAACACATTGAACCAAGTATCCGGCGCAATCGGTTCTGCTTTGCTATTAACTGCAATGGATAAGCACACAGCAAGGAAAGGCGAGGAACTCGCAGCTGAAGCAATGCAAAATGCAGATCCTAATTTATCTGCCGATGCTTTACTTCAACTTAAGGAGCAAATCACATTACAGGCTACACTGGACGGAATTCAGTATTCCTTCCTAATTGCTACGATCATTTCGGCTATTGCTTTAGTGTTAGCATTCTTCATTAAACGTGTAACACCACCTAAAACGGATGAACTCCTTCGTCCTTAAGTTTATTACAAAGAAAAAAGACAAAGGCCAAGTTTTTATAAATCTTGGCCTTTGTCTTTTTATATTTCGCGGATGGTTACAATGCATTTGCACTATCGATGACTGCTTGCGGAACTTTGATTTCATCAACTTTGTTGTAATCGCTGAATGACGATTTCAAATCCTGCTTGATGATCAATTCTTCCCCTTCTGCTATGATGTTCATTTCTAAAACCATATTAAGCCTTGTCGGATTGAAGGTCTCTTTGTCGATATAGATTTCATAGTCCACTTTTTGGATATCCATATTTTCTAACATCCCAGGATTACCTGCCAGTAAATCAGGCATTGTCTCTTCCATTTCATTTTTAATAAACTCATTGAACTTATCGCCGGAAGCAGAAAGCCGAAGAATATAGGCTTTTTCAGTATGTTCGAACTTAAAATCGTCCTGGAACTGTTCAAGGTCCTTCAATTGTTGTGAAGGGTCTGCTTGCTGACCAGAAAGGGACATCATCTGCTCAGACATTTCCGGAGGCAGCTTTGTCCATTGACCTGACATACCTTCATAGATATAGAATCCGTCCTCAGTCATGTAACTTTCCATTTGCTGAGTGCCGTTTTCCTCACCAACAATTAAGGTTTCACCTTTTTGGTATATCGCTAAGGGCTCAACTGTCATGCTCATATCCATTTTGGACTTCATATCCATAGATAGCTCTTGTGAAGGAATCTCCACCACTTGTGTCATATCAATTTTCGCCTTTAGACTTTCAACCGAACCGGATTGTTCAATCGACTTTTCAAACACTTCTTTCAAAGTAAGCTGGCTATTTCCTTCGGCCTTAGATCCTTCTGTTGGAGAAGCAGTATCATTACAAGCGCTTAATCCGAATGTCAATAGTGCAGCTGCCGCTATTGTAAAGAATTTTTTCATCGAGTATGACCCCTTTCGTTTTCGCTACAACATTACATACGTTGTGGTTCTAACGCGGTTTCATCATTCCATTGGAACAGGACATAAGAATTAGTATATTTAGCCATTTTTAAGCCTTTTGTCTCACTTAACTCCTCGCATCGCTTTTTGAATAATTGGTGCCAGCAAGAAAAGCAAAAGGCCGAGAACTATGGAAACTGTCCCGATAATTCCGAAGTAGACGATCTCATTCTCTGGACTATACAATTTAACGATCTGCGCATTAATCGCCTGTGCAGAAGCGTTTGTCATAAACCATAAACTCATCGTCTGTGCAGCGAAAGCTGATGGTGCCAGTTTTGTCGTAGCAGATAGTCCGACTGGAGACAATAGAAGTTCCCCTAATACGACAAGAAGGAAGCTAAGGACGAGCCACCAAGGGCTTACGAGCGTCTCTGTTCCATTCATATATGCCGGTATGATCATGATCAGGAAAGATAGTCCTGCGAATAGTAATCCAAAAGAGAACTTCCTTGATGTTGAAGGCTGTCTGTCACCCAATTTGATCCACAACCAAGCGAAAACCGGAGCAAGAGTAATGATGAATAACGGGTTTAATGACTGGAACCAAGAAGACTGAAGTTCGAAGCTACCGATTGTCAAATCTGTTCGCTGATCCGCGTATTGTGCCAAGATAATGGAACCCTGCTCAGCAATGGCCCAGAACATCATGGCCGCAACAAATAGCGGAATGTAAGCAAGTAAGCGGGATTTTTCATCCGCATTCGTTTTAGGACTTCTATACATGACAATGAAATATAGGGTCGGAATGATAATCCCCAAAACGGAAACCGTCATAGTAAACACATCAAATGTCATAATTCCCGCTTTGATCAAGATGAAACCAAGAACGGCGATAATAAGTGCTCCGATTAAGATTCTGCTAAAGACGCGTTTCCGGTCCTCGGCTGTCAACGGATTTGGAACTTGAGATCCTGCAAGGCCTAAGTACTTTTTCTTAGTTGCTAAAAATACGATTAAACCGATGAACATTCCTATCGCAGCAAGTCCAAAACCTAAGTGGAAATTATAAGTTTGTCCCACTGTACCAACGATGAATGGTGCAATAAATGCACCTAAGTTAATACCCATATAGAAAATACTGAATCCAGAATCGCGTCTTGGATCTGTTTCAGCATAAATATCTCCGACGATGCTAGAAACGTTCGGTTTTAATAAACCAGTACCGATGATAATGAGTCCCATAGAAATAAACAAAGTGGTTACTCCGCTAGGTAAAGAAAGCACCATATGTCCAAACATGATTAATACTCCACCGTAAAAGACAGTACGGGTAGTTCCTAATAGCCTGTCCGCAATCCAACCACCGATAATGCCGGACATATACACCAAGGACCCGTAGATCGCCATAATGGAGTTAGCTGTAGCTTGGTCAAGTCCCAAACCACCCTTGTTCAATTCGTAGTACATGTAATACAAGAGAATTGCCCTCATGCCATAGTAAGAGAAACGTTCCCAAAACTCTGTAAAGAAGAGCGTGAATAAACCTTTAGGGTGACCGAAAAATCCTTTTTGAGGAACTGATCGAACCATCTCTTCCTTCGATATCATAGTTTTACCCTTCTTTCATAATTGTGTAATAATTTAGAAGAATATATTTATATTCCCTAAAAAGAATACATACGATTATATCAAAAAACATCGAATCTTGTCGCTTAATGTTCTATAATTTCTATAAGGTTTGTTTTACCAAGGAGACTACATAATGTTAAGGAAATTCTTCTCGTACTATCAGCCACATAGACGTTTATTTATTATTGACTTTTCAAGTGCGATTATTGTCGCGTTATTAGAACTCGCATTTCCTGTAGCAGTACAATGGTTTGTCGATGACCTCCTTCCTTCCGGAAATTGGGACAAAATTGCCACAATCGGAGTTTTACTCTTACTTGTGTATGTACTCAGTACATTCTTGCAGTTCATTGTGAGTTATTTGGGACATAAGCTTGGCATCAATATTGAAACAGACATGCGCGAACAGTTATTTACACATGTCCAACGGCAATCCTTCAAGTTTTTTGACAACACAAAAACCGGGCACGTCATGAGCAGGATCACGAATGACTTATTTGACATCGGGGAATTGGCTCACCATGGACCAGAGGATTTCTTCATTGCCATCATGACGTTTGTTGGGGCATTCCTGATTATGTTCAACATACACCCACAGTTAGCAGTTGTCGCTATCGTTCTGGTGCCGTTCTTAATCTGGTTGGTCACCTACTGCAATGTGAAGATGAACGATGCGTGGAAGAATATGTACGTCAAAATCGCTGATGTCAATGCACGTGTCGAAGATAGTGTCTCCGGTGTGAGGGTTGTACAATCCTTTACGAATGAAGATTTTGAAATCAATCGATTCAAAAATGACAATGGAAAATTCAGATTGGCCAAATTAGTGGCTTTAAAGTAATGGCTGGCACCCACTCGAGCATTTATATGATGACGCGTCTCGTTACATTGGTCGTCTTAGTAGTTGGCGCCTGGTTCACTTTGAAAGGAAGTCTTTCCTACGGAGAAATGGTCAGCTTTGTTCTCTATACGAATGTACTGATTAAACCTGTTGATAAAATAAGTGCATTATTGGAACTCTATCCTAAGGGAATGGCAGGATTCAAGCGTTTCTTGGAGTTATTGGAACAAGAACCCGAAGTCCAAGATCGTCCGAATGCGATTGCCGTCAACCACTTAAACGGGGATATTCGATTTGAGGATGTCCACTTTAGCTATGAAGGCCATAAGGAAGTATTAAAGGGGATAGACCTTTCTGTTCGTGCCGGTGAGACCATTGCATTTGTCGGGCCGTCAGGAGCCGGTAAGACTACAATTTGCTCTCTCATTCCGCGTTTCTATGATGTGAATGAAGGTTCGATTACAATTGACGGAATTGACATTCGCGATTTAACGAAACATTCGTTACGATCACAAATTGGTATTGTGCAGCAGGATGTTTTTCTTTTCACAGGGACGATCCAAGAAAACATTGCTTACGGGAAACGTGATGCATCTTTTACTGAAATTAAAGAAGCTGCTCGTAAAGCCCATTTGGAGGACTTCATCGAGTCGCTACCTGATGGATACCATACGCAAATCGGAGAACGAGGTTTGAAACTATCTGGGGGGCAAAAGCAGCGTTTAGCAATTGCTCGGATGTTCTTAAAGAATCCACCCATTCTCATTCTGGATGAAGCAACCTCCGCACTGGATACGGAAACGGAAAAAATTATTCAACAATCCTTGGCAGAGCTCGCAGAAAACCGAACAACTCTGATCATCGCACATAGACTCGCGACAATTCGTGAAGCGAATCGGGTCGTGGTGGTGACCGAAGAGGGTATTGCAGAACAAGGTAAATACGAGGAGCTTGTTGAACAGGACGGAATTTTTGCTCGTCTCCACCACATTCAGTTCCAGCAAGTCTAATGTCGTATCAGACAGATTTTAAATCGAAACTTAATAAATAAAATAAATGATCCGGAAATCGATCCGGATCATTTTTTTGAACAGAGCAAACGGTGGAATTTATTCCAACCGCATAAGCGGGTAACAATTTTTTAGAATAAGGTCACACCCTGCCGTTTGCTTGTTTGTTCATTATTTAATTTTCTGCCCGCGCATAGTTGTTAAAATCAGTGTAACACACAAGAGATGAATTTTTATAAATAATTTGAAAATTTAATGACTTTTTAAAAATTCCCTATGCACTCGCTTTTTAAACCTAATTCTTTAAAATTTATATACATACATTGAAAGAAGGATTGCTGTGCCTATAATTACAATGTCAACCATAGTAGAAGAAAACATCTACCGCTGATTTAAGCACTGCCTACTTATGCATAAAAATGTATTCATATGACTACTTCACCTTAAGAGGAACTCCTTAAAGCGGTTGCGATCAGCTTCTTTCATCTCTGCTTTAATTAGCACTCCGTTTTCTTCATAGGCCAATGACGAAACATCTGTATATTCATTTAGATAGTTAATAATTTCTCCTCGGTCGTAAGGAATTAACAGTTCAACAGTTACATAGTCTCCAAAGACCCTTTGTTGAATTATAGTCAACAACTCATCCAGGCCCGCTCCCTCTTTCGCTGAAATCCATATAGAATCACCGCTCATTTGAGGGTAACGAACACCAGCTTCGTCGGACTTATTGAAAACTGTGACGGTTGGAACGTTCTTGACCCCCACTTCCTGAAGTGTTTCGTTCGTTACGTCCATCATAAATCGGTATTCCTCATTTGATACATCGACTACATGCAATAGAAGATCCGCTTCTCGTGCCTCTTCCAAAGTCGAACGGAATGCCTTGACTAAATGATGGGGTAATCTACTGACGAATCCAACAGTATCTGTTAACAGGAATTCCTTTTTATTTGGAAGCTTAATATGCCGCACTGACGTTTCCAATGTAGCGAACAACATATTCTTTTCGAATACAGACTTCGACTTATCTTGATAGAGTTTGGCCAGTAATTGATTCATCAAAGTGGATTTGCCGGCATTTGTGTATCCGACTATTGATACAACTGGAATATCATTTTTACGCCTTTGCTTACGTTGCGTTTCACGCTGTGATTTTACGGAATCCAGATCTCTTCGCAGTTTTGCAATCTGGTCTTCAATTTTCCGGCGGTCTAATTCAAGTTTGGTTTCACCGGCACCACGGTTTTTGAAACCTCCCCCAGTTCCGCCTCCTTGTCTGCTAAGTGAGGCACGCATTCCCACTAGACGGGGGAGCATGTATTGTAGCTGAGCGAGTTCTACTTGCATTTGTGCTTCCTTTGTTTTAGCACGCCTGCTAAAGATATCTAAAATGAGCATCGTACGGTCAATCACCTTACATTCCAATTCCCCTTCTATATTCCGGATTTGGGAAGGAGAAAGCTCATCATTAAAAATCACTAAGTTGGCTTCGAATTCCTCATAGAAATTACGGATTTCCGTCAATTTACCGCTACCAACATAATGTGCTGGATTAGCTCGATCCAAGTTTTGTGTCACCTTGCCGGCCACTTCAACATCGAGAGCCTCTGCCAAGTTTTTAAGTTCTTCCATTGAGTAGTCAAAATGCTGATCATTCAATTTCTGCACCCCAACTAATATTGCGCGTTCAAATAAGGTTTCCATCTGATTCCTCCCGACTACATACCCATCTACGATTAAGTGCATTCTATCATAGGAAGTCGCCTCTTACGAAACGTTTACCTATCTCATAAACTCCACCAGCAACTTCAATTTGCAGTTTCTCTTCATGGCCTGCAACAACAACTTTCTTCAACCGCTCCTTCTCTTCTCCATGTTGGAATATCAATTTACTGTTAGGAAGTACCAACTCATTTTCTTCTTCTCCTGTAGGTTTTATCCCTAATACTTCCCCCCATTGTGCTGCAACTGAACGAGGGTGGGCAACCTGAAAGTGACAGGCGTCTATTGTTAACTTCAAATTACTTTCCTGCACAGTACCATCTTTAATAAGCGCTTCATATCGTTCGGAGTCTGGCTCTTCCCATTCTATAAAGAACGGAAAAGGTAAGGAATCCCCCACTTCTTCATCTATAAAGAGCATCTTCCATTTGCGGATGTCACCCGTCGTTGTTCTTCTTTGTGCATTAAAAACAGCCGTCGTATGTAACCCTTTACTTTCCAACACTTTTTTTAATCCTTCAATATTAGTGGTTCTTATGCAAATTGTTCCGAATCCTGAGCCGTTAGGAAGATCATGCTTAAGATGCATGATTAACGGGTGATTAGAGCGTTGTAACACTTCCTTATCTTCCACCGCTAAAAATTCAATATAACTATTCCTCGTGTAAAGGAGTGAATTATAAGTTCCCCACTGTTCGTGGCTCCCTCCTTTAACAGCATTCAATTTATGTTTTACTAAATCACTCATCACTGCTTCAAGTTCATCATCTATAAAATGTACAATATGATCCAATAGCATTTCTTTCCCTCCCACTTAAAAACTCGCATCATTACTTCCTTCAATATACCAAAAAAAGAATCCACCTACTTCCCATGGACTTAGACAAGCCAAAAGGCTATGCCTGTGCCACAGGAGATCAGCGGATTCTTTTTCATACCTATTTCTATTATTTTCTTTCAGATTCCAGCAATTTAAGAGTCTCATCGAATTCAGCGTCGATCTCATCATTGCGTTTGTAAGTAATTAAACTCACAATCACTGCAGCAATTAAGCCTAAAATGAAACCTGGAACGATTTCGTATAGTGTGTCTGCCAATGATTCTGTATTGCCCCACCATACGACAACTGCAGCCCCTACGACCATTCCGGCAAATGCACCCCAGTTCGTAAGTTTACGCCAGTATAGTGACAGCAAGATTACCGGACCAAACGATGCACCGAATCCTGCCCATGCATATCCTACAAGATCCAGAATCGTATCATTTCGCTCCCATGCAAAGTACATAGCAATGAGTGCAACAACTAATACAGCCAATCGACCCAAACCAACATATTTTTTATCTGTTGCATCTGTTTTAAATACAGCTTTATACAAGTCTTCCACCAAAGCCGAAGACGTAACAATTAGCTGCGAAGAGATCGTACTCATGACAGCCGCTAAAACAGCAGCAAGTAAAATACCTGCAACGAATGGATGGAACAAAATTTGCCCCATTGCGATGAAAATCGCTTCCGGATCTGTTAAGCTGTCATTCGGATTTTGTTGGTAATAAGCAAGACCAACTAAACCGGTAGCAATTGCTCCACACAAACTCAGAATCATCCAGCCAATCCCGATTCTACGAGCATTTTTCATTTCCTTAACGGAACTAATAGCCATGAAACGGACGATAATATGAGGTTGACCGAAGTAACCAAGTCCCCATGCTACAGCAGAAATAATTCCAAGTGTCGCTCCGCTTTGAACAATAGAAAGCATATTTGGATCTACTGCACGGATACTTTCTCCAGCACCAGATAAGCCACCTGTCAAAAATAGACCGAAAATAGGAACTAAGATCAATGCAAGGAACATGATAAGCCCTTGAACAACGTCAGTATAGGTTACGGCAAGGAAACCGCCGAATAGCGTATATGCTATTACAACTGCCGAAACAACTAAAAGGCCTGTGTGATAGTCTAAACCAAAGGAATTTTCGAAGAACACTCCTCCGGCAACCATTCCAGAAGAAACGTAGAAAGTGAAGAATAAAAGAATAATAAGACCTGATACAACCCGAAGTGCACGTGAACGGTCCTTCAAACGATTCTCAAGGAAACTTGGAATCGTAATAGAATCATTTGTGACTTGAGTATAAACACGTAAGCGTGGTGCAACTATGACATAATTTAAGTACGCCCCGATTGTAAGACCAATCGCAATCCATGCCTCAATCAATCCTGAAGCATAAATCGCCCCTGGAAGACCCATCAATAACCAACCGGACATATCTGCAGCCCCGGCACTAAGTGCTGTAGCAAGCGGTCCGAGTGAACGTCCTCCCAACATGTAGTCGGAAAGGTTACTCGTTCTTCTGAACGCATACCAACCGATGAATAACATTACTGCCATGTAAATAATAATGGCAATTGCTTGAAAAGTATTATCTGACATAATTTCTCCCCCTTTTTGTAATCGTTTTCTTAAACTTTCTCTATTCTAACATAAAATTCAGTAAGTAATAGGAATAAATAATTACCAATCGGGAAAAACATTATAATTCGACAAATACATTTAGGTATTTCGACTTTCATTTCATTATTTCCCGGGGAATAGTAAAATTCCGACATAAAAGATGTTTTAGTTTTAGTACTTCACTTACCGGGAAGTATCTTATTAAAGATTAGGAGGAGATTTTTATGCCTTGGAGTAAAAACGATTATCCTGTATCTTTCAAGAATTTGAACGAAGATGTGAGAGACAAAGCAATAGAAATCGCAAACGCCTTATTAGAGGATGGATATGAGGAAAGCCGCGCAATTCCGATCGCTTTAAGTAAGGCAAAACAATATGTTCACGGGCACTCTGATCGCCCTGAATACGAAGTGATCTCTGAAGATGACGCTTGGAAGCTGAAAAAAGTCGACGGGGAACGTGCAATCATGTCAGAAGACACAAAATCCGAACTGTTGGATAGAGCAAAGTCCTATGTTAACGAACATGATGGTATCTTGAATGTTTATAAGGAAGACGGCAGCTTTGAAGATCAATTTTATGAATAAGCCTGACGCACCTTAGGAGGTGCGTCTTTATTTATGGATAGGATGGGTCATGATATGATGAGTACGCCCACAATATTTTAAGAGAAGTAGGGATGTAATCATGGAATTTGACGAAATGCTTTCCGATCTGACTGAAAAACTGAAAGAACAAAAACTCTTATCAGCAACCATTAGTCAGCCTCGTATGAAATCGGACGAATTAAAAAGAGTTCGGATGAAGCCACTAATGTTGAAAGGTGTTTACCATATTCAATTTGAATACCAATATGAACGGATTTTGAATCATGAAAACGTAAGTTTAGGTCAAATAGAGGGACTGTTAAGCGAACTCCTTAACCGTTTCAGACAAGTACATGCCGAATTTGAAGATGAAAAAGCACAAATTCAAATATCAAAAAAATTTAAAGTACTTTGGAAAGCTGAAAAGGCAGTGGAAATAAAAAAAGCTGATCTCTCACATAATCGAAAAAAGCAGTATTTACTGGATGAGCACAGCACATATCCATTCTTAGTTAGACTTGGAGTGCAAACGCCAGATGGCAAGGTCAAAAAGCAAAAATATGATAAGTTTAGGCAAATCAATCGCTTTGTCGAATTTATAGACGATTCGCTTCAATATTTACCAAAGGATCGCCCTGTACGTATTTTAGATTTTGGATCTGGGAAATCTTATTTGACCTTTGCTCTCTACCATTATCTCCATGAAGAAAAAGGTCTCGATATCCGTGTTACCGGCTTGGACCTTAAAAAGGAAGTAATCGAGGAATGCCGGCAAATTGCTGAGGACTTAGATTATGAAAACTTAGAATTCCTGGTCGGAGATATCAGTGATTATAACGATGAAAATTCAGTTGATATGGTCGTTACTCTCCATGCATGTGACGTTGCAACCGATTTAGCATTAGGACGAGCTGTTAAATGGGGAGCAAAAGTCATTTTAAGTGTTCCATGCTGCCAGCATGAACTCTTCACACAGTTGGCTTCGGAGGAATTAAACCTTATGACGAAGCATGGGTTGATCAAGGAACGATTCGCCTCTCTTGCCACCGATTCCATTCGAGCTGAACTTCTATCGATCGTCGGATATGATGCTCAGTTATTAGAATTCATCGATGTTGAGCATACGCCAAAGAATATAATGATTAGGGCATATTATACGGGCCGAACACCATCTGATCAGCAAAAAGAAGAATATCGTAATTTTGTAAATATGCTCAATGCTAAACCGTTTTTAGAAAAGGAATTAGCGGGGTTAATATAAGAAAGCAAAAGAAAAGGGCTCCTCTTAGTGGATTACTTAAGAGGCTTGCCCTTTTTCTAATAACTTGTCTAATTCTTTGTTGATCGCTTCCACGTCGATTGACTCCACTGGTTCATTGGATAACTTATATTTCTTCTTTAAGGTCAAGATTCTTTGGACACTCTGGTCTACTTGTTCCTCTGTTATTTTCCCTGATGTGACCGCTTCTTTCATAGCTTGAATGGCCATATAGTAGTTGTCGTATTCATGACATATTAAGAGAATATCATGGCCTGCCAGAAATGCCCGTACTGCTGCCTGACCTGCCGAATATGAATTTCGAATAGCCCCCATAGTCAGATCATCTGTAATGATGACCCCTTCAAATCCAAGACTTTCCCTTAGAATGCCATTTATAACTTTCCCGGAAAGAGTAGCGGGATTAGAGGAATCAATCTTCGGAAATAGAATATGAGCAGTCATGACAGCATCAGCGCCTTCTTCAATTGCTCTTTTAAAGGGGATCAGTTCCAAGGAATTTAACCTCTCTAAATCTGCATCCAAAATGGGGAGTGAAGAATGGGAATCATCAGACGTATCACCATGACCCGGAAAGTGTTTGACTACCGGTATAACATTTTCCTCCTGCATTCCTTTCATTGTAGCAACCCCTAAGCTCGCTACTATATCTGGGTCTGAGCCGAAAGAACGGTCCCCAATGACCGGGTTTTCCGGGTTACTATCTACGTCCAGTACAGGCGCCATATTCATATTGTATCCAAATGCCTTTACTTGATGAGCTAAGAACTGACCGACTTCAAAGCTGAATTCCGGACTGTCCATTGAACCGATTTCTCTTGTCGTTGGCAAGCTGTCAAATTCATCCGGCAGACGGGAAATCGTCCCCCCTTCTTCATCAACAGAAAGGAATAGAGGAATGTCATTTACTTCATTGGCTTTCTTTAAATCATTTAGTAACTTCAAGGTTTGTTCAGCCGATGAGATATTTTTCGGTAGGAGAATAATCCCTCCAACCTTCTCTTTCTGTATCAAATCTTCCATCTCAGGCGAGAAACTCTCACCCTCTACGCCAACCATGATCAGCTGGCCAATTTTCTCATCCAATGTCATTTGGGCAATTTGCTCTTCAATCGTTACCTCGTTATTCTTCTCCTGTACTACGACTACTTCCTTTTCCTTCTTTGAACATCCCGCCAGGATAAGTACAAAAATTAGCAAACCGTTTAATACCATCTGCTTATTCAATGATTTCTCGCCTCCTTTACTCGCAGTCTATTCAAGAAGACGAGCATTTAATAGTCGTTATCTCAACAATTCCATAGTTAAAAACGCGTATCCTTCATTTTCAACGATTTCCCTAAAGCGGACTGGTACAGCGGAAGAAAAGATTGGCCCATCGACCACTAATGTATGGAATTCACCACTTTCCCCGCAAGGATCTACCCCTAATCTGTTGAGTTCTTCTACGAGCTCATGTGTCAGTTTCCTCCCTAAGTATGAAGGAGACAAACGAGTCGAATCTACTACGATGATGTATGCTTCAAACCCTAATTCAATAACATCTTTTAATACGTTCTTTCGCGGCCATTCCCAAAGTGGGTGGATAGCTGTAACACCGGCTTTCTCACAAATGTTTTGTACCCAGTTCAAGTGATCGATTAAATCGATGTCACCGAAAACGCCATATGTGATCCCTAAATGTTTCATTTCATTTAATGCTTCTCTAAACATCCCTTCATAGGAAGTCCAACTCGCATTCTTTGTGAGTAACGGTACATTTAGTTTCTCGGCTTGTGCAGCTATAACATCATAGGGAAGTGCATGTGATTTTGAATTCAAACCACCTTCTTCAAACATTGTAAGAAGCAAACCGGGCTCTCCACCCGATTGAACTGCTTCATAAAATGCCAAGGCGGAATCTTTCCCTCCACTCCAAGATGAGAAAAAAACTTTTCCTTTCATCATGACCTCCTGTTTTTAACATCTTCATTAATATTAAGTAGAACTCCAATTAAGAAAAGCATAACTGAAAAAAGACTCCATGAAAATCAGAATTTTCACAGAGTCTTTTTAAAATATTGAATATAAATGTTCGAATATTTAATTTATTAAACAAACATATTTGCAATTAAGATCGCAACTAAGGATACTGCCCAAGCAATGGTCGTCGGTACAGACCAAACTAAAATCTGCTCTTTTACATCTTTAATTCCAAGTGTGCGGTTGACTACCCAGAATAAGCTATCGTTAAAGTAAGAGAAAACCATTGCACCAAGTGCCGCAGCTTGTGCAGCAAGCGCAAGATTAACATCCAAGTTCATGACAATCGGTGCGGAGATAGATGCGGCAGTAATCATGGCAACTGTACCGCTTCCTTGGATTAAACGAACGATTGTCGCAATGAAAAACGGAATCAATACTGCTGGAAGAGGGAGTTCGGCAACTTTTGATGCGATGAAATCCCCTGCTCCGCTATCACGGAGAATTTGTCCAAGCGCTCCACCAGCACCTGTCACAAGAAGAATAATACCTGCTGTTGTCATTCCTTCTTCCATCCGTTCAAGCGCTTCTTCTCTTCTTAAATCACCTGCAAGGGCGTAAATAGCTGCAACCAGTGCAAGCCCGACTGCAATTATTGGTTGACCGAGGAATAAGACATAATCTACCCAACCACCTGATAATTCCATAGCACTTAATGTTGTGTTCAGGAAGATCAAAATAATCGGTAAAATAATCGGCAGTAATGAACGGAACAATGATGGCAATTCTTTACTGCGTTCATCAGAAAGCTGAAGGAACTCTTGATAGGCTTGCTCTTTTGTTGGTCGTTCATATCCAAGACTGTCTTCCGTCGGGATTTGATAAATCCGCTTGCCAATCCATTTTGCATATAGAACACCAGAAATAATGATTGGAAATGCAAAAACTAATCCCCACGCAATCATGGAACCGATATCTACTCCGAAGATCCCTGCAACACCTAACGGACCTGGAGTAGGAGGAACTGCATGATGAGTCGCAACGAGACCTACACCTAAAGCAATTCCTAACGTGACAACGGATTTACCTGTCTTACGGGATAGCGCTTTCACAAGCGGGCTTAAAATAACGAATGCTGAGTCTACAAAGATCGGAATCGATACAATATAACCTGCAATCGCCATTGCCCATTCTTCTTTTTTCTTGCCTACCAAACGGATAAGGCTATATGCTAAACGTTCTGCAGCACCGGACACTTCCAAAATACGTCCGATCATAACCCCAAAACCAACTACGATACCGATTGATGCAATCGTATTACCGAAACCTTTTGAAATAGTTGAAGCTACATCTACCGGATTCATACCACCAATAATACCAGTCAATGATGCTGCGATAACTAAGGCTAAAAATGCATGAATCTTGGTTTTTAAAACCAATAGGATAAGTGCAGCCACACCAATGACCAGGCCGACTATCATTTGAACTTCTGGTGACATCTCTTAGATCCCCCTAATGTATTTTATAAATTCATTATAATGCCAGGGGAGGTTAGCTCCCCTGCCATTTATAACCTGAAAATTATAGAGACTCGCGTGTAAATTTAGGTGCGTATTCAGCTGCAAGTTTAATGCACTCGTACATGCTTACTTCAGATGCAATGTTTTTCCACGCAATATCAAAAGCAGTACCATGGTCGACAGATGTACGTAGGAATGGAAGACCATTCGTAATGGAAATTGTACGGTGGAAATCTGTCATTTTAGCTGCGATATGCCCTTGATCATGGTAAAGAGAAAGAACTGCATCGTATTTTCCATTTAATGCTTGGAAGAATACAGAGTCCGCAGGTACTGGGCCGTAAGCGTCAATACCATCTGCTTTCGCTAATTCAACACCTGGTTTGATTTCTTCTACTTCTTCATGTCCGAATAGTCCACCTTCACCAGCATGCGGGTTCAAACCTGCAACTGCTAATTTACGGCTTTCCACTCCAAGACGTTGAAGGGCTTTGTCACAACGAATTAAATAATCATGAACACGTTCTTTTGTCATTTGGTTAATCGCTTCCGCAACGGACACGTGGCGAGTCAAGAAGAAGATTCGCATTCCGTTTACTTGGAACATTGTCAACGGATCTGGAGCACCGCCTAAATCTTCAAGCATTTCAGTATGTCCGATATACGGAACGTTTGCAGCTTTCAATGATTCTTTATTGATCGGCGTTGTTGCTAAAGCTTTAACTTCATTAGCCATAGCCAATTCAACAGAACGTTTGATGTACTCAAATGATGCTTGTCCATTATTTGCAGAAACAACACCTGGCTCGAATGCATTCATATCAATGTTTGCCAAATCAATCATGTCAATGGTACCGAACTCATATTTGCCTTCAGCAGGAGAGTTCACTACATTTACGTTCAATTTAGTTTCCGTTACTTCAATTGCTTTTCGTACAATATTTGCATCTCCGACAACTAACGGTTTGCATAAATCATAAATTTCTTTCTTAGCTAATGATTTAACTGTGATTTCTGGTCCAATACCTGCAGCATCTCCCATTGGGATTGCAATAATTTCTCTTGTTGTCATACAACTACACTTCCTTCATGATTATTTGATCGCAAATAGTTGACACATGTATAAATAGATTGCTTGTCGCCGACTGTTCCACCTTTGGTAACAACCGGAATTCCATCAAATGTGCCTCCGATGAAATTCCCATAGGCTGCACGTGGAATGACCTCATCCTTCAAGTGAATCGCTTCGGCTCCACTTACTGCACATAGAGCAGCCGTCACATCTCCTCCACTTGAATAAGTGCCGCTAATTTTTTGCTTACAATTGACGACGACATTGTGTGTAATATTTGCAAGACCTACCGTTATGCGCTTAGCCAATTCCTCTCCCGTAACTCCTTCTTTTATACCGATTTCAGATAGTGAAAGGACTTGGGAAGATGGTGATTGTGTTGTAATAATCAGAAGTTCTTCTGTTCCCAACTTCTCTAAGGCTTCTTCTGTAGCACGTTTAACTTCCATTTCCCATGAGTCAGTCATGGAAGCTAACTTCATTGCATCAACATAGACAGGTTGTACATTTGTTTTATCCACCAAATAACGGATTTGACGACCCGTTGTCGGCGTTACACTGCCGATAGTCAAAATATACTTATTTTCTTTTACATGTTGACTCGCCAACAAACTACCGTATGCGGCTGTCAATGGACCTGGATCGACTGGAAGAAAGACCTTTTCTTTGATTGCAACCATAGCTTCCGCAATGCATTGAATCTCTTCATTGGTCACTGCATCTACGACAATCACCCGTAATCCTTCCAAAATTAACTTTTGTAAAGCCGATTGAATAGAATCTTTTCCTTTAAGTACTGTCCCCAAGCCGACATGGCCAATTTCGTACTTACTTTGTTCGGCTATGACGTCTGGAACATAGGAATTTCGAATCGGATTCATCGGATCCTTAGCAACATCGGTTTCTTGTACAGGAATACCATCCACCAGCAAATAGCCTCCTGATGTGACACGACCTGAATCGGGGTAAGAAGCGACAAAAATTGCAATACTCTCTGATCCCATAGAATCTAATAATGCATCGGTCTCAGATCCTAAGTTTCCTCGAATTGTACTATCAATCCTTTTTGTAATCACATCTGCTCCCCATGACTTCAATTGGATGTAGACATCGTTCACGCGTTGGCTTGCCATTTCTTGACTAACATAACGGCTGTCTGTGTCGACACTAATTGAAGTAAACGAACTATTTACGGGAACTTTCCCCCCAAATACGACGGTAGCGCTTGTAAAGCCAGTCTTAGAAAGTAATACTCCAGTTGCGTTAGCACCCGTTATATCATCTGCAATGACTCCTATTTTCACTTTTACACCTTCTTTGCAATGACAAGATCTGTATACTGTTCATATTCTGTTACTTGTTCATCCGTGACATGAAAGTCTGTTATTAACTTTGTCGTGGAATGTAGATCACATACCTTAGAAAAGGATTTGTAATCAAGTTTTGTCGAATCGACAACTAAATACACATTATTCGCTGCATTGATCATCGCTTTCTTCAATGCCGCCTTTTCAAGAGAAGGTGTCGTAACACCGTATGTTGGATGAACTGCATGGGCACCAAGGAAAAAAGCATCTACATGCAATTCATTTAACGTTTGTTCGGTAAGAGGTCCATAAACTGCACCTACACCATTTTGCAGCCGTCCACCCAAGACAATTACCTCGTGCTGGGTATTCATTAACTCAACAGCGATTGTAATATCATTCGTCACAACAGTTAAATGCTTCTTGTGTTTCAATAGCTTCGCGATTTCAAAGTTTGTCGTCCCTGAGTCAAGAAGAATTGTCATATGTTCTTCAATGAAGGAGACCGCTTCATGTGCAACCATTCTCTTTTTGTCGATAGCTTTACCAAGCTTCGATTCAAAGGATTGTTCTTGGATTAAAAGTTGAGGCAGCACCGCTCCCCCGTGCGTACGAATCAGCTTCTTCTGCTTCTCCAGTGCATCAAGGTCCCTTCTGATTGTCATCGGTGTAACCGATAACTCTTCAGACAGTTCGACGATATCGATTTTCCCCTTCACTTCTAATAGCTGGACAATTTTACTCTTTCGTTCATTAGCCGACATTTCAACACCCCATGAAATCGCTTTAATGTTCATTTCGAACATAATTATGTTACAAATTAACAATATAGTCAACGAAATTGAGGGAAAAAGTAAAACGTTTTCATTGGAACTTTTTTCCCCTTTGTTCATTTCGGCAAGTATTGGCACTATTACCAGACTCTTTTTGGTTTTTAAAATTCATTATGATCCTTATTCTTGAACCATAAAAAAAGACAAACACACAAAGCGTTTGTCCAAAAATTTCAAGATGGCATCGGAGTATTGGTAGGTACTGCATATCCTTCTTTATACGTATTGTCGATTGTTTCTCGAATTTCCTTTAACGATTTCCCTTCCTGCTTCATCTTAATGGACTCAACTGCTATTTCCATACAGACGAGACAGCGTGTTCCATGGTCATCCCATACAACTGTTCCATCTTCTTTAATTTCATTTACAAAACAGTTCTTATTGTTTAAATGTCCGGCAGATTCGCCACATCCGCAGTAGCAAGGAATCCATTCCAAGACATCAGCCGCCTTCCCAGCTGCCGCATAAACCATTCTCATCTCTTCAGGCTTGTCTTCCAAGAAACTTGGAAGGATATCTACTGAAGCCGTTTCCTCCTGGAGATCTCCATTTGGCAACGAATGTTGAGCATGATCACCATGGTCTTCCTGTTCCTTTTCCCCACTACTGCATGCGGATAAAATTAGCATTGCGGACAAAAATAATAGAATTAAATTATTTTTCATCATTCGTTCTCCTCTGATTTTGTTGCCTCTATTGTACGACATCTCACACCGTCTGTAAGTGAATAAGTTTTGACAATCTTTCCACAAAAAAAACGCATGGAGTGATCTCCATGCGTTTCATATTATTTAGGGGCAATCATTTGGCTTGGATCGACATACTTATCAAACTCTTCTTCAGTCAATAAGCCTGTTTTAAGTGCCGCTTCTTTTAACGTCGAACCATCTGCGTGTGCTGTTTTCGCGATTTTCGCAGCATTTTCATACCCAATGTATGGGTTCAATGCAGTAACGAGCATCAATGAATTTTTCACTTTGTTGTCGATTTCTTCACGGTTCGGCTCAATTCCTACTGCACAATTATCGTTGAAGCTAATCATTGCATCGCTTAACAACTTCACAGATTGAAGGAAGTTGAAAATGATGACCGGCTTAAATACATTCAATTCGAAGTTCCCTTGGCTTGCCGCAAAACCGATGGTTGCATCATTCCCCATAACTTGTGCTACCACCATTGTCATCGCTTCACTTTGAGTCGGGTTAACTTTACCTGGCATGATGGAGCTGCCTGGTTCGTTTGCCGGGATGATTAATTCACCGATTCCTGAACGTGGACCACTTGCCAACCAGCGAACATCGTTTGCAATTTTCATCAAATCTGCTGCCAACGCTTTTAAAGCACCGTGTGCGTAAACCACTCCGTCATAGCTTGTTAAAGCATGGAATTTGTTTTCCGCAGATGTGAATTCAATACCGACTGCTTTACTGATTTCAGCCGCTACATCATCACCGAATCCGACAGGAGCATTAAGGCCGGTACCTACAGCTGTTCCACCAATCGCTAATTCTTTCATAGATTCGATACTTTGCTTAATCATATGTTCTGTTTTTTCAAGCATCCGGTGCCATCCGCTAATTTCTTGGCCAAGCGTCAATGGCGTCGCATCTTGTAAATGGGTACGGCCGATTTTAATAATATCCATGAATTCTTCGGATTTTTGGCCCAATGTTGTTTTTAGTTTTTCCAATGCCGGAAGCAATTCTTGCTCAACTGCAATAACGCCAGACACATGAAGTGCAGTCGGGAACGTATCGTTAGAGCTTTGAGATTTGTTAACGTCATCATTCGGGTGAAGACGTTCTTCTTCTCCCCATTCTTCCAACAGCTGATTTCCACGGTGGGCGATCACTTCGTTAACGTTCATATTGGACTGAGTACCGCTTCCTGTTTGCCAAACGACAAGTGGGAAATGCTCATCCAATTTACCTTCGAGAATTTCATCAGCAGCCAATGAAATCGCCTTCATTTTCGCATCTGATAATTTCCCTCTTTGATGGCTGACGATAGCAGCGGCTTTTTTCAAGTGGGCAAATGCACGGACAACACGAATCGGCATGCGTTCTCCACCGATTTTAAAGTTTTGCTTACTCCGTTGTGTTTGTGCACCCCATAGCTTATCAGCTGGTACTTTAATTTCTCCGATTGTATCTCGTTCAATCCGGTAATCCATGTAGTACTCCACCTTTCAATCTTGTGACTGATATTGGTTAATCCTATTCAATATTGACACAACTTCAACCAAGTCTTCAACTATATAATTTACTTCAGGTGCCTCATAGTTTGGGTCTCGTTTCCAAACAGCCTGCATTCCAGCGTTTTGTGCAGCCCGAATATCCTTATCCGGATGATCTCCTACAAATACACACTCGTCCGTTTGCACACCGAGTCGTTCTGCTGCCCGCTTAAAAATTTCAAGATCCGGCTTCGCCACACCTTCCGATTCGGAAATTAATATGACATCCAAAAGTCGGTCAAGACCGAGAGCTTTGATATTCGAAAATTGAACATCTTGCAGTCCGTTAGTAATCATGCCAAGCCGAAACCCTTTTAAGCCTTCGAACATTTCTCCCATGTTGCTAAATGGTACACAGTGACGGTAAAAATTCTCTTTGTAATCCGTTAGCAACTCTTCCCAGCTAATACTGAAACCGAACTTGCTCACCATACGGCGATAGACTTCATCTTTCCAAACATAGCCCCGGCAATCCATCTCAATAAGGTTCGTCACAAACTCCTGCTTAGATAATCCTCCAAATTGAGTATGTAGCCTGTCATATTGATCTTCAGCAAAGCGCAAAAGGGATTCTTCTCTATTCAATAATGTACCATCCAGGTCGAAAACAATTGCTCGAATCATTTGAGTTTCCTCATCTCCATTTAAAATCTTGCTCTTCAAGCATGCTTAAAAAGGCTGTCACCACTTCTGGATGAAATTGTGTTCCTCTGCCTTTTTCCAACTCTGAAATCGCAGTTTGAATCGAGAGGGCATCTCGATAAATCCTGTCAGTCGTCATAGCATCAAAAGAATCCACAACAGAAACAATGGAAGCTTCGATTGAAATATCATCGCCTTTCAATCCATACGGATAGCCGTTGCCATCAAAGCGTTCATGGTGTTGCTCTACTATGAAGGCAGATTTTTTCAGCCATGAGATTTCGTGATTTCTCATCATCCAAGCACCAACAGTTGTGTGAGATTTCATGATTTCCCATTCTTCTGAAGTTAATTTTGCTTTCTTATTAAGGATTTGATAAGGAATGGCGAGCTTTCCAATGTCGTGGAAATAAGCTCCCCAATTTAGTATACCTATACCTTCAGCCGGGAGTTTCATCCGCTTATATAGTTCAATGGAATACTCCTTGATCCGGTGGCAATGCATGTATGTATAGCCGTCTACTTCCTCAATAGCTTCTGCTTCTTTTTGAAGGAGTCGAGTGGCAAAGAACGAAGATTCGAATTCATCTTTGCTCATGGTTATTAATATATCTGTTTCTGTGTTTCCATATAAGGTGAACGTATCATCGTGGTCGGCTACATCCAATATGTTGCCTTCAGAAAACTCATGGGTTTCTCCCTTATATTCGACATTCACACGTCCTTGGAGGATTTTGTAGGTTTCTACAAAACCATCCTTGCCATTGTTGGAGCTTTGGATCCACAGTTTGCTGTTTTCAAATAATGTACAGAGTGCATAAGAGAGGCCGTTTTCTTTTTTGAAATAGATGATTTCCGTATGACCCATATGTACACGATCTAATGCAGTATTCGATTTTATGTTCCTGATTTGATCCGGAGCAATATTCATCAGTGCCTCCTCTCTGCTAAATACGTTTGCAGTTGGTTATGTATCTACTATTAGTATACAAGGAGCGGAGGTGCCATGCATTCCTTTTTTCGTTAGTTTAACGGTATTTTCGCTCTATTTGGTTTATTCAGGAGGCAATTTCTATGGCAATGATGAATTATGATTCAATCTATAAAAAAGTATCCAGGTGGGATACGCTCAGACTGTTGATAAAATCATTTTTAATAAATATTTTTATGTGTATAAAACCAGCAGTGTCCGCCACTTCGCTTTCCGTGGGCTTGGCTTTAGCCTCCTCGTCACTTCATTCCTGCGGGGTCTTCAGCTCAAGCTATTCCCACAGGAGTCTTCGTGGCGGAAACTGCTTGATGTGCAAACTTTGAAGTTGAAAAGCAATGATCAACTTACTCAGTTGTCATTATAGTAATAAAAAGAATAAGTCATAAATTCTATTTTCAAAGCGTCTCTCTTTACTTATTAGTATTAATTTGGCAGCCAAAGAAGCGGAAGGCGGCGACTCCTGCGGGACAGCGAGACAGTCCAAGACCCCACAGGCTAATAAAGGATGGGATGCTAAGTGCGCCGCATCGTGCGGCAACGCATCCATGACCGACATCCTGTCGGCCCAGGCTTGGCGCGAGCCCGCGGAAAGCGTCCGCCTGGAGCGATTGCTCCAGGTGAAATATTTTATACTAATTAAGATTTTTGTGACGGATCACATAAACCCCTTTATAAACTGCTGTTAAGCCAATGATTAAGGGACAAGCCAACTGTATATAGGTGGTCCAGGAGTATGTACCATTGCCAATTGGCCCTACCTTCGGAATGAAAAAGGTATAATAGCTCAACCCCAAGGACAACAGTATTAAAAAACAACCGCTTACCACTAAAAATTTTGCTCGAAACATTACGGTTCCCCTTACCTAAAAAACCGGCCATTTGCTCTTAGCAAACGACCGGTTCTCTATTTAGTTTTCTACTGTTACTGCTTCTTTTTCCTGCTTTTCCTCTACTGGTTCTTCTGTTTTGTTTTGAAGTTCATATGTTAGACGATCAATGCTCGGCCGGATGTTATTTTTACCTGCATAGTTTTCAAGCAATTCCTTTACATCAATTCCCGATGAAGCTTTCAAAGTTTCTTGTAGAGTTGACATTAAGTTTGTAGCATAAGAAGTTACACGATTTGCACCGCCGCCTTCCCCGTTTCCTGTATCGACCACTGTAATCTTGTCGATATTGGCCATCGGGCTTGCGATTTCCTTCGCATATTCCGGAATCATGCGGACGATCATATCCAACACTGCAGCATGGCCGTATTGCTCGAAGGCTTCTGCAATCTTCCGCTTCGCTTCAGCTTCTGCAAGACCTTTAGCACGAATAATTTCAGCTTCTGCTTCCCCTTGTGCTCTTTCGGATTCCGCTTTAGCAAGACCATCAAGACGAACTTTCTCAGCATCCGCTTTCGCTTTTGCTTCAATGCGATATTTCTCTGCGTCCGCCTCTGCAAGCTGACGCATTTTTTCAGCCTCTGCCGACTGCTCTACAGAGTAACGGTCAGCATCCGCTTTCTTCTTAACTTCAGAATCGTATTGTTTTTCACGACGTAGAATTTCTTTTTCTTCGAGTTCAATTTGCTTTTGACGCTCGATGATTTTAATTTGCATTTCCTGTTCCGTAACTTCCTGCTTCGCACGTGCTGTTTCCAATTCGTAAGCTTGGTCAGCACGAGCTTTTGCAATATCTTGCTCGCGACGGAATTCAGCAACCTTCAATTGGTTCTCTTTTTCCGCTTCCGCAATTTCAGTCGCGCGCTGCAGTTCCGCACGCTGTGCATCCTTGTCAGCTTCTGCACGTTTGATCCGTGTTTCCTTATCTGCTTCAGCTGTAGCTATATCTGCATCCCGTTTCACTTGAGCAATACGCGGCTTACCTAATGACTCCAGGTAACCATTTTTGTCCCGTACATCTTTAATAGTGAAGGAGACTATAATTAATCCCATTTTAGCCAAATCATTTGAAGCAACACGCTGAACCTCTTGGGAGAATTTATCACGATTTTTGTAAATCTCTTCAACTGTCATCGAACCTAAAATTGAACGTAGATGACCTTCCAATACTTCTTTCGCTTCATTTTCACGGTCTTGCTTTGTTTTACCTAAAAATTGTTCCGCGGCTGTCGCAATTTCTGAAATCGAACCGCCAATTTTTATGATTGCTGTCCCATCTGCCATAACTGGTACACCTTGTTCTGTATAAACTTCAGGTGTAGTTACATCTAATTTACTGGATAGCAAACTAAGTGGCTCTGCCTGTTGGAATACCGGGAATACAAAGGTACCCCCTCCGCGAATGATTTTAATTCGATTGCCAGATGCATCTGTATGAACATTTTTAGAACCTAAATAACTACCTGTTACGATGAGTGCCTCATCCGGGCCGACGGTCTTATATTTAGTAACATAGACCCCGATAATCGCTAACACTATAAACGCTGCAACCCCTACTACAATCCAAATCGGATCCACCATTTCTTTTTCCCCTTTCGATTATGAATTTAAAATACGGAACGGTTCATATTCTTTTACTAAAAATGTTCCGTCCTTTACTTCTATCACCAAAACTTCGCTACCGTATGAGATTTCCTCATTATCCAAACCGGTTGCCCGTTTTGAGATCAAACCATTGACCGTCTCAATCACGATCTCACCAAAACCATCGGATGGAATCGGTGTAATCACCTTAGCCACTTGACCAGCGAGTGACTCATCGGTGTAAGCCATGGACACTTCCGCAGATTTTAACGGAAGCAGTACGAAGAAATACAGCAATACACTAAGAACTGCAGATACAGCTGCCGCTATAAGTAAAATTACGAGGCTATTCCAGGAGGTGAGCCATTCCAAGATAAATCCGGCTGCAGAAGTAAAGGTCAAAAACGACAGAATGACAGTTGGATTTAAGAATGCCAGACCCTCACCAACACCGTCGACAGCATCACCGAAGAACAAAAAGAGAATCATGATGGCAGCCAGACCAAATAAGGAATACATATAAACTTGTTCCATTGCAATTCCAAATATCTCCATCTTCTACCCCTCCCAATTTCTGTATTTCTTAGCGATTAACTTACTTACGCATAGATTTCAAAAAAGTTTCAATTGTTATAAAGAAATTTCATTTCAATCTATTGACTGATTTAAATTTAGCTCAAATGATGTTTTCTTCTATAAAATGGGTATTAATAAAAAAAGTATTTTCATTTGACGTAAAGATGTTTAATATACGAAATGGATTCTTTTTTTTGGAAAGTCATAATTCGATATTATTTAATATTTTCAGGAGGGTTTTAATGTTTAGTTCGAAGAAAACAGATCCGTTTTTCGCTGAATTACTAAAAATTGCAGAAAACGTTAATGAAGCCGCGCATTATGCGGAAGAATTCAAAATTGTTTCTGTGGCGGATATTAAGGAATTCAGCATTAAGTTAAAGAATTACGAAACTGAAGGGGATAAATTGGTCCACGGTCTAATCACGATGCTGAACAAATCGTTCATGACTCCAATCGAACGTGACGATATTTTGGAAATGGCCTTGAAGATGGATGATGTCATAGATGGAATTGAACATTTCTCATCTAAATTAGAAATGTATTCTCTTGCTGAAATCGATGACTCCATGAGAGAGTTCATGGGCTACATTGTTAAAAGTACAGATGAAATTGTTAAAGCAGTCAAATTGTTGGCGACTAAAAAACTGCAGTCTATGTTTGAACATGCTGTTCTTATTAAGGATTATGAAAGACAGTGTGATGAAATCCTTCGATCTTCCATGAAGCAACTATTCATACGAGAAAAAGATCCAATCCGGATTATTCAATTCAAGGACATATATGAGGAGTTAGAAGACATCGCGAACTATTGCCAAGACGTTGCAAGTACCATCGAATCCATTATTATGAGAAATGCGTAAAGGCGGTTTTTGATTATGGATATACTCATCACCATGACGATTCTTGTCGTCATATTCGCTTTGGCATTTGACTTCATCAATGGATTCCACGATACGGCTAATGCCATTGCAACTTCCGTTTCAACGAGAGCCTTACCACCACGTGTAGCCGTATTATTAGCAGCTGTTATGAACTTCATTGGTGCAATCACCTTTACTGGTGTTGCGAAGACGATTACAAAAGATATTGTTAATCCATTCGATTTCGATAACGGGCTTATCGTCATTCTTGCGGCTTTGATCTCAGCCATCGCATGGAATTTAATCACTTGGTATTACGGAATTCCTTCAAGTTCTTCACATGCTTTGATCGGTTCGATTGCTGGCGCCTCCATTTCCGCGGCAGGTTTCGGCATCTTAAACTACAGCGGTTTTGGCAGTATTTTAGCAGCACTGCTTATTTCACCATTCCTGGCATTAGGTGTCGGGTTCCTGATGATGACTTTGTTTAAGTTTTTGTTTCAAAAGACAAGCCTCTATCATACTAATAAAGGATTTCGGATCTTTCAGATCGGAACTGCTTCTTTACAAGCCTTTACACATGGTACGAACGATGCCCAAAAAGCGATGGGGATTATCACAATGGCACTCATTGCCGCCGGTATGCAAACTTCCACGGATATTCAGCTTTGGGTCCGGATCTCTTGTGCCATTGCAATGGGTCTCGGAACATCTATCGGTGGTTATAAAATCATTAAAACAGTCGGCGGTAAAATCATGAAAATTCGGCCAATCAACGGTGCGGCAGCAGACCTGTCATCCGCTTTAATTATTTTTGGTGCGACCACCATCCACCTGCCTGTTAGTACGACACATGTTATTTCATCCGCGATCATGGGAGTCGGGTCAGCTCAACGTGTTAAAGGAGTAAAATGGGGTGTTGCACGAAAAATTGTCATTACTTGGATTATCACCTTGCCGATTTCGGCAACACTTGCAGCCATTGTTTACCAGCTTTTGAATTTATTTTTCTAAAAGGGAAGGTTATCGCTTGCTTCCATTCCCCGTACCTGTTATGATGAAAAAGAATTATTTTTGTTCGGAATGGATGAGAAAGTGTTTTACTTTCATCTAAAAGACTTGAGCAAGGATAGTAATACAATGTGTGTCAATTGCACACAAGGAGGAAACAAAAATGGAACACGGTAAAGTAAAATGGTTTAACGCAGAAAAAGGTTTTGGATTCATCGAACGCGACGGTGGGGACGATGTATTCGTACACTACTCCGCTATCCAAGGTGACGGTTTCAAGTCTTTAGAAGAAGGTCAAGACGTAACTTTCGACATCGAGCAAGGCCAACGTGGTCTTCAAGCTGCTAACGTAGTTAAAGGCTGAGTTTAACCCAAAACATTTCAAAACAGGCTCCCTCTGGGGGCCTGTTTTTTTGTTTTCTATTCTTCTTTTATAATCAGGCCCAATGATTGTACGATTCGCAAAGCCTGTTGTTCAGATACAATACTTCCTTTTAGCTTTTCAACAGTGAAGGTTATATTTTCATACGTACTTGTACTAAAATCGATGCCGTTTAGTTCAGTTTCAGCAAAATTCCCTTCATCAAGATTGCAGTGGTCATACTTAATGTCTTTCATCTTCACTTCATAGAAATCCGCATTTTTAAATGCTACTTCCTTAAATAAGGCAGATTGAATCGTTGAAAAGTTGAAGTTTGCATAATTAGCTAAGCAATCCTCAATCCGCACATCCTTCATATGGCACTCCGAAAAATTACTCCCCACCATTTTTGAATTCATGATTTCTACCCTACGAAATATTGCATCCCCAAAATCCGTGTTCGAAAAGTCACATCTCGTAAATCTGCAATCGACGAATTCAACGCGGTCAAATGAAAGCTCTTCAAATGAAACACCCTCGAATAAGACTTGATCGAAGACAATACGCTCGTGCGAGACTTCTGTTAGTTGTTCATCTCGAATGGAACACTTTACAACAAATCGATCCTCATCCAACGCATCTTTCAATAATTGTGGCGGAAGGTCTACTTCCAACTTTGGCGGATCAACTGATTTCACTTTTCCAGCCCCTTTCTTCCTGTACTTCTTATCCTGCTTGACAATCACGAAAAACTCAACAATATTGCAAGACAACGATGCAACATTCATTTACACTAAACAAAGCGAGAAAAAGAGAAAGGAAGATTTAGGGTGAATGGCTTTTCACGATTTGTCACAAAACGGTTCCGCTTAGTGTTGGCTGTATGGGCAGTACTGTTCCTAACAATGATCTATTTTGCTATCCAGTTGCCGGGTCAACTGAAGGGTGACGGCTTCCACATGGATGCAGAACATGCCGAAGTGATGGAAGAGTTATCAGAGACATTTGATCTTCCTGCTGAAACGTTGTTTTTAGTGCTGGAAGGACAGTCAAGTGAAGAAATTGAAGATGTTTTACAGATGGTCGAACCCTTTACGTCTGGAATCCAATCTCCATTAGACGATGATTCTTTAATTAAGAACGATTTAGCCTACGCTATTTTGCAATTTGATGAAGAAACAGAAGAAATGGGCAAGGTTGTGGATTCTATACGGGAAGAAATCGAACCCTATGAAGAGGTAACGCTTACAGGTTCTGCCGCCTTCGCTGAAGATATCAATGTAGCGAGCCAACAAGACTTGGCCAGTGCCGAAGCGATCGGTGTTCCGATTGCGATCGTCGTGCTGTTATTTGCATTTGGCAGTATTGTTGCTTCCTTCGTTCCATTGATCATCGGAATTACAACAGTTGTAACTTCGTTCGGCATCTTGACGCTTATGAGCGGTGAAATCAATTTATCGATTTTCATATTAAATATAATACCTATGTTGGGATTAGCATTAAGTATTGACTTCGCTTTGTTATTCATCAACAGGTATCGTGAAGAAATGACCAAGTCACCAATAGACGAGGCGATCCAAACGACGATTAAAACTGCCGGTCGTTCGATTCTATTCTCCGCTTTCTGCGTTTTCATCGGATTGGGAGCGATGATGATTATCGATGTCGAACTCTTTCAAAATATCGCAATCGGTGGGATGATTGTTGTCTCCTTAGCAGTTATTACCTCCTTGACACTTTTACCGGCAGTTATACGGATGCTTGGAAACCGTATCAATAATTGGACCGTTATTAAAGTGAAATCTGGAGAAGGAAGATGGCGTAAATTCGCAGGTTTTGTCATGAAACATCCTGTTTTACTGGCTATATTGGCCTTTGCCCTATTGGCAGTTGGAATGATTCCGGCGAAGGATATGGATTTGGCTGTACCGAACATTGATTCCTTGCCAGAAACTCATGAAACACGTGCTGCCTACGAAAAAATCGAGAATGCGTTTGGATTCCGCGATACAGCTCAGGTCTATGTAATTGCTGAACATGAAAATGGATGGTTATCCGAATCCGGCCTAAAAGAAATGAAAGAACTAGAAGATCTGCTTATGAAAGATCCTCTCGTCAAAGAAGTCTCAAGTATTTTTGTACAGAGCGGAATTGGAAGTGTAGAAGAATGGAACCAAATGATCTCTGTTCCACAAGGGAAAGCCCAGTTGCAACCGCTTTTGGATGCCTTTGTGAAAGAGGATCAGTTACTTCTACCGGTCACCTTAGAAGCTGATGGAGCTTCTGATGAAGCTCAGGACTGGGCAAGAGAATGGTCTGGCAAAGAATTAACTGCGGTTGACCTAAAAATCGGAGGCATGCCGAAGTTCAATCAGGAAATCTTCGACGAAATCTTCAATAAGCTATGGATTTGTTTAACGATCATATTAGTGACAACGTTCATCATACTGATGATTGCTTTCCGTTCGATTGTAATTCCTCTGAAGGCAATCGTTATGAATATTATGGGACTTTCTGCTGCCTTCGGAGTGTTGGTGTATATATTCCAATATGGCCATTTTGGACTTGAAGCAGGTTCGATCGCTCTCATTATTCCAGTGCTCATCTTCAGCTTAGTATTCGGTCTGAGCATGGATTATGAAGTGTTCCTTATCTCCCGAATCCAGGAGGAGTATACGAAGGACTATGACAACGATAGGGCAACCGTTGAAGGATTGTCAGCAACCAGCAAAATTATCACATCAGCAGCACTCATTATGATCGTCATCACTGGTGCATTTGCATTCACTGATGTACGGCCGGTGAAACAGATTGGGGTTGGAATTGCGATTGCTGTTGCAATTGACGCTACGATCATCCGACTAATATTAGTTCCAAGCTTGATGAAACTGTTCGGGAAATGGAACTGGTGGCTGCCATTCCGTAAAGGACCATATAAAGGCGGCAACTGGCATTAAAGAAAAGTAAAGATAAGAGGATGACTACTTTGTGATAGTCATCCTCTTACATTTGTTGAAACACGTACTGCATTGAGAAATAGATTACCGCTACAATCACCATGAGCATAACGATTAGTCCAACAACAAGCGTTTTCCCCTTCATCTCTAATCCTCCTGAAGTATTATTTCCATTCGAATCATATCTCTGCATGAAATCCCATTCTCGATAATCGGTTCCGGATAATTTCTTAGGAAGAAATCAAAGTCGATTCCTACTATACGGAAACCACATTTCTGATAAAGGGCGAGCTGGCCGATGCTTGAATTGCCTGTTCCGATTTGCAATTTGGCAAATCCATTATTCCTGGTATAGTCAATTGCGTGCTGGATCAGTTTTCGGCCAATGCCTTGTCCTTGTTTCTCATTAGCGACCGCAATATTCATAATTTCCGTGGAGTCCTCTTGCTTCTCCATTAATACATATACCCCAATAATTTGATTATCCACTTCCGCAACAAAGGTTTCCCCTTTACGCAAGTAAGAGTCCACCATCTCGCGTGATGGATCGGCATCCAATAATAATTCCATCGGGGGCAGCTCAGAAGCAGCTAACCTTCTGATATTCATTTCCTACGGAATCCTTCTTCTTGTAAATAACCTGCAGCATCATCATAAACACCAAAGCTTTCCTCAAGGTTGTAGCCATGGTAAATGTTAAAAAAGCCGTCTTCCTCAAGCAAAGTCAATTGCTGTTTTTGCCCATTCTCCCAAATCTCTTCAATTTCCTCAAGCTCTGCCGCTTCGGATAAATAGCGGATAGAGTCGGAGATGATAGCACGGAGTTCCTCTTCAGAAGCTTCACGAATATTGACGTATCCCCTATCATCCGTTTCGTATTGAGGTAAATCCCCTACAAAGACGAAACCATTGCCATTCGGATGAAGATGATAAACGACAATTTTCTTCTCGTACAAGCTTTGATCGTAGTGATAATTGACCCGTTTCATTGACACTTCTTTTTTCGTCAACTCCGGAAATGATTCAATAATGTTCGTTTTTTCTTCAAATGACAACATGATTTTCTCTCCATTCACAGTTAGCGCCTCGAGTTCCACTCAGCGATGATTATAAACACTACGGCAAAGATGATTACAATTAAAAAAAACCAATCTGGAACTCCGCCGAACATACTTCTCCCTCCCGTCATAGGGCTCCCCCTGTGGATTCTACTTTACCGATAATCGAAGTATTATTACCGATCTTTCTGTTTTATTACCGATGACTGGTTATTACCGATTTACAGATTTTATTACCGATTCCATTTATCCAAAATGAAATATGTTGCTCCCACAATTATCATTAACCAGATTAACACGATGATGGCAGCAGCAACAAAATTTTTCGGTTTATTGCCAGAGCTCATTTCTTCTGCTTTTACTTTCAATTCCTGCAACACCGGTTTCGGTATCAATTTTAGTACAATCCAGACACCAAGGGGAACAAGTATCACGTCATCCAGATAGCCCAGAACAGGGATGAAATCCGGTATCAAATCAATGGGACTGAACGCATATGCGGCAACTAACAAGCCGAGTATTTTTGTATGCCATGGTACCCGATGATCCTTCGAAGCCAAGTAAACAATGACGATTTGCTTTTTTAATCTGCTGGCCCATTGCTTTAACCGTTCCATGTCCTATTCCTCATACATCATTTTTCGTGTCATGCCACCGTCTATAACCAATTCAGTCCCGTTGACAAAGTTATTGTCCGGATGACTTAAATATAGACAGGCACGCGCAATGTCGTCAGGTGTTCCAACCCGGCCAGAGAAATGCTGTGCATGGTCTTCAGGGCGCAAGCTTTCATAGTCAACAGTCTCAATCCACCCCGGAGATATGGCATTGACCGTAACACGATATTTCGCCAAAGAAGCTGCTAAAGCATGCGTAAGACCCAAAATCCCGCCTTTGGATGAAGCGTATGCCTCCGAATCAGGTTCAGACATTGTCGCACGCGTCGATGCAATATTGATGATTGCTCCTCCGCCATTCGCCTTCATCACTTTTGCCGCTTCACGGGAACATAGGAATGCACTGCGTAAATTCGTATTGATCACATTGTCCCATTCTTCGAGCGTTAGTTCCAATACATCCTTGAACACACTGATTCCTGCGACATTGACTAACACATCAATGCGGCCAAAATGTTCTGCTGAATGAGCCATTAACGTAATAATATCCTCTTCTGCTCGCACATCTGTTTTAACGAATACTGAATTTTCTAGACGGGAAGCGACGGCTTGTCCACGTCCTTCATCGACGTCAGCCAACACGACTTGGTATCCTTCATTCGTATATGCTTCCGCCACACCTTTACCGATACCACTTGCCGCTCCAGTCACAATTGCTACTTTTTTCATGCCGATCCCCCTCCGTCCTTTCCTATCAGCATAACAAAAAAGAGAGTGGGAGAAAACGTTGAGTTCCCCCCATCCCTCTTTAGTTGCCCAATGCTTGTTCTATGTCTTCCAGTAGATCCTCTACATCTTCAATTCCTACAGAAATTCGGACAAGTCCATCTACGATTCCAAGTTCTGCACGGCGTTCTGCAGGTATAGATGCATGCGTCATCTGTGCAGGGACGGAAATCAGGCTTTCCACTGCCCCTAAACTTTCCGCTAATGTGAAGTAGCGAAGTTTTCGAATCAATTCTTCCGCCTTTTCCGCACTGCCGACATCAAAGGAAATCATGCCGCCAAATCCTTTTGTTTGTTTCTTCATTAACTCATGCCCGTTATGTCCAACCAATCCAGGATAGTATACTTTTCCGACTGAAGGATGCTGCTCTAAAAACTCGGCAATCCGTTGAGCATTCGAGTTCGTCTCTTCCATCCGAAGTCCTAAAGTCCGCAACCCTCTGATTAGGAGCCAAGAATCTTGCGGTCCCAATACTGCTCCGACAGAATTTTGGACGAAGTGCATATCTGTAGCGAGTTCTTCATTCGCCACCACAACAAGACCGGCAACGACATCACTATGACCACCGATGTATTTCGTCGCACTGTGTACTACGATATCTGCACCAAGAGCAATCGGTTGTTGGAAATATGGCGTCATGAATGTATTATCCACGATTGTCAGCAAGCCTTTAGACTTCGCAAATTTCGCAATTTCTGCGATGTCGGTTACTTTTAATAATGGATTTGTCGGTGTTTCCAAGAAGACGGCTTTCGTATTTTCTGTAATTGCAGCTTCTACATTCTTTACATCACTTGTATCGACAAACGTTGAGGAAATGCCCATCCGGTTCAATACCTTGGTTAATACACGGAAAGTCCCGCCATAAACGTCGTCAGTGATGACAACATGATCACCTGAATTGAACATCATCATGACTGATGTGGTAGCTGCCATTCCGGAACCGAATGCAAATCCCGCATAACCCCCTTCGAGGTCCTTGATTAATTCTTCCAATGCATGGCGTGTCGGGTTTCCTGTACGGGAGTATTCATAGCCGCGGTGTTTGCCGACAGCATCTTGTTTATAAGTACTCACTTGATAGATTGGTGTCGATACTGCGCCAGTCGTTTCATCGCCGACAATTCCACCATGTATGAGTTTTGTTTTCGCTCTCATGATTCTTCCTCCTTCAGTAATTCATAGATTCCTTGGCTTAAATACCGTTCGCTTGAATCAGGGAAAATAGTGACAATATGACTTCCCTCTTTCGCCTGTTCTGCCTCGTTCATGGCAGCTTGGAAGGCCGCGCCAGATGAACTTCCTACTAAAAGCCCTTCATTCCGAGCCAACAAACGCAGCATATTAAATGCTGCTCGATCCGATACGGTATGAATAGCATCGAAATACTTTCTGTCCATATAAGCCGGCAGAAACTCCATTCCGATTCCTTCGGTGTAATGAGATCCTGGCTCTCCACCATTCAAGATAGAACCCACCGGTTCAACAATGGCCGTTTTAACTGTACTATTTTGAGATTTCAGGTACATTGACGTCCCCATGAATGTTCCGCCAGAACCTGCACCGGCTACGAAAATGTCAATTTTTCCATCCATGTCGCGCCATAATTCGGGACCCAACGTGTTGACGTATGTTTGAGGATTTGCCGGGTTCGAGAATTGAGAAGGTGAAAAGGCATTAGGAATTTCCTTTACAAGTTCCGCTGCCTTGTCAATAGCACCTGACATTCCTAAATCAGTAGGTGTATGAATAATTTTGGCACCAAGAGCTTTCATAAGCGCTTGCTTTTCTTGACTGAATTTCTCCGGCACAACAAAAATCACCCGATATCCTTTACCAATGGCAGCCAGCGCCAGTCCGATTCCGGTATTCCCGGCAGTCGGTTCGATAATCGTACCGCCAGGCTTCAGTTTTCCGGACTGTTCTGCATCTGTTAATAAGGAAACCCCGAGGCGGTCCTTGACGCTGCCTCCGGGGTTAAAGTATTCAAGCTTGGCAAAAATCCTGCACTTGTTCGGAATTGGAATATGCGTAATCTCTACAATTGGTGTATTTCCGATCAGCTCATGCACGCTGCCAAATACTTTCATTTAGTTTCCTCCGCAAAAATGATGTGCCACTCGTCTTTCTTTTCCAACATTTCGCGAGCCAACTCTTTTGCGCCTTCCAAACTATGGTTAGCTGCCCAACCGCATTGCACTTCGTTACAAGCAGGCACTTCGTCAGCCTTCAGTACATCTTCCAATGTATCTTCCAATATCGTTAATACTTCGCTATAGTCATCATGATTGATAACGGACAAATAAAAACCTGTCTGGCAACCCATTGGACTTAAATCCACAACCTGATCTGTATGATTACGAATATTCTCAGCCATCAAGTGTTCGATTGAATGCAAAGCAGCCATTTCCATATGCTCTTTGTTCGGTTGCTTGAACCGAATATCATATTTGTAAATTTCATCGCCGTTCATTCCCATTTTCTTTCCAGCGAGGCGTACATAAGGTGCTGCCACTTTTGTATGGTCCAAGTTAAAGCTTTCTACGTTCATTTGTTTCATATTCTATCGCTCCTTATTTTTTCGTTGCGTCCATCAACCAGACGTATTCATTCATCTTCGTCATTTCAACCGAAAATCCTGCTGCTTCAAAAAGGCCGGTTAAGATAGGAACGGTCGTATAATATTCCCGTTCCAAGTCTTCTGCAACCTGATTATACCCACGACTACGCTCTTTCTCAATTTGCAGCTGCTTCGCTTCCTCTGTAATAAAAACTGTGTCTGCAAAAACAACTTTTCCTCCTGAAGACAAATGACCAGCATATATTAATAGAGCACGTCCCTTTTCTTCATCATTCAAATGATGAAAAACATACGAGCTGACAAAAGCATCTACATGACTTGGCTTTGGAAAGTCCAACAGATCGCCATCGACCAATTCGATTTGAGGGAACCGTTCAGCAGTAAGCGAACGCATCACCGTATTAGGTTCAATACCTGTCACATCAGCGTTCTTAATCAACTTTGCTGTCAAATTGCCAGTGCCGGTACCGAATTCAATCACCTTGCCAGACACGCGGTCCGCCACTTCCTTCAATATCGAATCGTAGCTCTCAAATACATCCCGGTATTCTGGATCTTTACCCGATATGGATGCCTCATAATTCTCCGCAGACCAATCATCAAAAATATCTATAAATTCACGACCCATATGTGAACTCCTTTTTTAATAACATATTATTCATACTTGTTTACTTGGTATTAGGCACATAAAAGTTATATCACACTTTCAATTAAATGCCAAACCTTATAGATCGACCAAATCCTACCGGTATGAATTCTATTTTTATCGGATAGAATGGCAATAGAACAGGAGGAACGGATATGAGGAAATTCATATTGATCTGTTTATTGATCGTGGCCGTTTTCATTTCCCGTCCAAAATGGGAGCCTTATCTCTCCCCTTACGTTGACCTCTCTTTTCTGGACACGGTAACAGCATCCTTTCATACCGTGATAAATCGGCCGGAAGTCCAGAAGGCTGCGGATACAATCGGACAAACTGTAGAGACAATGGCTATTCAAATAGATTCGCTGATTGATGGAAACGAGTCTGCTAAACAATTAGCAACGATCGATTTTCAAAACAACGAACTTCCGGATGGGGTTTTCTCTGTACACCGGATTGAAATCGGTGACACGATGGAAGATGTAATGGCCGAAGCCGGGGAAGCGAAACGAGTGACGATGAATGAATACGGATCGAAATGGCACACATATCATAAAGATTATGCCAACTATTTCATGGTCTCCTATAATCAGGAGGGCCTTGTCAACGGACTATATACAAACCAAGATCTTATTTCTTCCACCTATAACATTTCAATGGATACACCTAAAGCGGAAGTCCGTAAACAGTTTGGTGAACCGATAGATAAGTTGCGAAAAGGTATGACGTTCTATTTAATGGACGATAAGGATGAATACGACCTTTACTTCAAAGACGGTCAATATATCACTATTTTTTATGACAAGCATGAAAAAGATACCGTAACTGCCATACAGATTGTGACAGATGAATTAGAAAATCAGAAACACACTCTTTACGGTTCTGCTTCACCGGAACTAAAAGAAGGCTTTGAATTCCAGCTGTTTGATTTGACGAATGCTGCACGCGTTCAACATGGTCTCCCCACTCTGACATGGGATGAACATGTTCGTGAAACAGCAAGGAAGCATAGCAGCGATATGGCGAATAACCATTTCTTCAACCACACAAACTTAGAAGGACAATCACCATTTGACCGGATGCTTGCTGACGGAATTTATTTTACGTATGCCGGTGAAAATTTGGCCTATGGCCAATACAGTAGTATTTTTGCTCATGAGGGGCTCATGAATTCATTAGGCCATCGTGAGAACATATTGAATAATGACTTTTCTTATTTGGGTATTGGTGTAGCATTTAATGAAGAATCGCAGCCATATTATACAGAGAACTTCTTTAATAAGTGAAATCGTACTACCAATAAAAAAGGAAGCCGTCACTAAATGACGGCTTCCTTTTTACGCACATTAAGAACCCATTTTACTTTTACTCGATCGAAACTACGGTCGTTTTCTTTCTATTCTTCATCCAAGAAACAATGATGGCAGCAATCAGGACAAAACCGAGATAGCCCATAATCGGATAGACCGTGCCGACCAGATTGACGAAGCCGACATTGCTGCAGATAAAAGCGATGATACCGAATAGTACTACAGATACTTTGAACTTTTTCGTACCTGGTTTTATAAGGCGAACCGAGAATGTATAAAGCATCCCGACTGCCGTGTTATAGATCATTCCAAGTAAGATGACTGATATCACTATGCCGACAATAGGACTAATATTGTTTGCAATAACGAGCATTGGCATGGCAGCATCGGCAATTTCACCAAGCTGGGTCATCATGGAAATACTGATTAGAAGGACCAAAATACCGAGTCCGATGCCTCCAATAATAGCGCCTCGTGCTACTACCTTATCATCTCGGACAGTTCCTCCCATAACAGTGACCAATGGTGCCCCGACTGCAATGTTATACGATACATACAATAGCGCAGCCAAAATCCAATTCGGTGCAGCTTGGCTATCAGCTGCAACAGTTGCTGCTTCAGTTAAGGATGAAAGGTCGGCTGTTAAAACCGAGTAAATTGCCATGATCAATACAGTCAACATCAGAATTGGTGTGAAAGAACCGATAAGAGCAATCACTCTTTTCACATCAAATAATACTGAAATGATGACAACCGTTGTCATGAATAAGTTCCCCACGGCAGCTGGTATTCCAAATTGTTCTTCGAAAATCGCACCTGACCCGGCGAACATGACGACAGCCACTCCAAAAAGGAAGAATGTGAGAATAACATCGACTGCGATGCCTAAGTACTTACCACATATATGATAGATGACTCCTTCATGTGACTTCGTTTGGAGACGACAACCGAGCTGTCCAAGCACCATTCCTAAAAACGCGAACATAGTGAGGGCAATAGCCCCTCCGAGTAGTCCTGGAATTCCGAAGCTTGTAAAGAACTGCAATACTTCCTGGCCGGATGCAAAACCTGCTCCTACGATTACGCCGATGAACGCTGCCCCAATCTGAAAACTTCTCTTCATCTGCTTTCCCCATTTCTCTTCGTTTGTTTTTTGCATCCAGCTACATTTCATGTCATGTATTTACTACGCCTTAAATGTCCATCGATCCACTGTATACCGTTCCATTGCTTCCCAATTGATGGCATAGCCGATTCCATATTCATCTGGAACTGTGATGACTCCATCTTCAGCTACAACTTCAGGTGTGATGACATCTTCCTCCCAGTAACGGGAAGAACCGGCAGTGTCACCGGGCATAACGAAATTCGGCAAGGTCGTGAGCGCAATATTATGGGCCCGACCGATTCCTGACTCGAGCATGCCGCCGCACCATACCGGGATGCCCTTTTCCGCGCAGTAGTCATGGATTTTCTTCGCCTCCGTCAACCCGCCGACACGTCCGATTTTAATGTTGATGACTTTCGTGCTTCCGAGTTCAACTGCCTTCCGTGTATCTTCAAGCGAGTGAATGCTTTCATCAAGACAGATCGGCGTTTGCAATTCCGCTTGCAGTTTTGCATGGTCGATAATATCATCTGATGCGAGAGGTTGTTCGATCATCATGAGGCCAAACTCATCCAATTGTTTAAGAAGTCCGACGTCCGACAAACGATAAGCCGAGTTGGCATCAGCCATTATCGGTACGTCCGGGAACTGATTTCTTAGTTCGCGAACTACTTCCACATCAAAGCCCGGTTTAATCTTCACTTTGATCCGTTTATAGCCTTCATCCAAAAAGCCCTGAACTGTATTCACAAGGTCCTCAATTTTTTCATGGATTCCAATACTGATTCCAACATCAATCTTGTCTTTTGTTCCACCTAATGCCTCTGTTAACGTTAATTTGTTCCGTTTTGCGTACAAATCCCAAACGGCACCCTCTATCGCTGATTTAGCCATATTGTTCTTCCGGATTGGAGCAAATAGATCATTCACTTCTTCCGGATGACTGATCTCCTTCTCCAACACCAAGGGAATCAAGAAATCGCGGATCATGTGCAAGTTGGTCTCCATGGTTTCTTCGTTATACCAAGGGGCATTAAACGCAACGGATTCTCCCCAGCCAGAATTCCCTAACTCATCTGTTACTTCAATTAACAAAAAGTCCTTATCTTGGAATGTGCCGAAACTTGTCGTAAAGGGACTTTTCATCGTCATTTTCATTTTCCTGATTTGGACTTCTTTTATTTTCATTGATTTGCGCCTCTTTCAATTCTTTTTAATGGAATTAGTTTTCGCGGAATGAACTGGGCAAACTGTACCGGCCCATCGGCTTTCCTGACCCCGGTCAATGTATAACCTTCTGTGAATATGGCCTGGTAGATTTCGCGGATTTTCATCCTCCATTCATATGCCAGTTCTGGTTCACTTTTTTTAATGTTTTGGAAGTCAGTCGGAATTGGCACTTCAATTCCACTATTTCCAAAGGGTAACTCATCTTTTGAACCCATTAACATCGGATTGCCTTTGGAACTAAGACTAACTGAAAAAGGATTTTCAAAAGATAAGCTAGGACGCCATTGTTCTTCAACCCGCTCGCTCCGAATCCACCATTCAATTTGTAGCCGATCTGTCGGAAGGCCATTATTCAATCCATCATTCATCTCGCCGTAACAGTTCACGATATAAGTATCGCTAATTCCAAACAACTTGCTCGTATTGAGATACGAGTTCCTGCTTTCCAATGGGTCAAATGTCCAAATTATCAAATCATAGCCGATGTCCTTGGCAATTTGACGCTGTTCTTCCTTTAGCCGTCTCCCAATTCCTGATGATCGATAATCCGGATGAATCCCCATCATATGGGAGCATAAGTAAGCTTGCCCTTCTTTAAAGCCGGCAAAGCCATAGCAAAATCCTACCAACTTTCCTTCTGATTCGTCTTCATTTGTCGTAAAAGCTCCAACGAGGATTCCCCCATTTTTGGCAGCAGTAAATGTTTGATGAATCGGTGTGGATTCCATCCAAACTATGTTCTCAAGTTGTAGGACAAGGTGCATGTCTTCAATGGAAGTAAGTTTTCGGATCGTAATTTTCATACAAGTGGTGCCTCCTGTTCAATGAGGTCAAAGGTATATTGTACTGTGCGTACCATAATTTCAATTCCCGTCAAAATCCGTTCCCGGTTAAACGTCATTACCGGATGATGCAAACCTGGTTCTAAACCGCACCCAAGTCCTAACATAGTTGCCTTAACAGATGGGCGTTTTAGTGTATAGAAGTGAAAATCTTCTCCACCAGGCGTTACAGCAGGCGGTACTAAATGTTCCTCGCCCAACGAGTCGGAAATGGCTTTGGCCATTAAATGGACAGCTGTGTCATCCACTTGTGCAGCAGCAATGTTTGCCGTTACTTCATGTGTAATCTCGACACCCGTCATCTGTGCTACTTTGTTCATCGCATCAATGATCCGGCTGTACAACTCAACCATTACTTCATTTGACTGGGCACGGGCATCTATACTGAACACTCCATTCCCTGGAATAATATTGCCGGACTGTCCGCCTGCCTGGAACATTGTCACTTTGGCTGAATGCGGCACCATCGGATTCAAATGGATCGACTGAATTGCGTTCACCAGCAATGCCATCACTTCGATTGCATTCTGCCCTTCATGAGGTCTTGCTCCATGTGCATCTGTACCTTTAATCGAACCCCTGATGAGCTTAGCGGCACCGTGAATGATGGCCGGGCTCGCCTTGCCATCCTCGGTTTCTATACCCGGTCTTAGATGAACACCATACAGATAATCGATATCATCGATTAGGCCTTTATCTATAAAAGACAGTGCACCGGTTCCCTTTTCTTCAGCTGGCTGAAAAAGTACTTTTACCGTACCCTTTTCAGGAAACCTCAACTTCTTCAGAGCCAATAAGGAGCCAACTGCGATCGACATATGGGCATCATGCCCACATGAATGATTCGCCCGATATACACCGTCCACTTCCTGCCAAAGAGCATCGATATCCGTCCTGATGCCAATTACCGGTTTGCCTTCACCCACAGTGACGACGAGACCGGTTGTATCGTTAAATGTCTCTACCTTAAAGCCTTCCTTTTCGAGAAAATGCTTTAAATACTTAGTAGTCTCTACCTCTTCCCAACTGATTTCAGGGTGTGTATGTAAATGCTCGAATACGTTTTCAACTGTTGGTCTTATTTCTTCTATTATACGCTTCATTCAAAATAGCCTCCTAAATAGGAAAACTTCATCCTTATAGAATATTAAAATAATTTAGCATACAGACTGGCTGTATTCAATATATTACAAGATAAAAAGTGTTTGGTTATCTTTGGTAAGATGCCCAAACACTTTTTACTATTTAATAAATCTTTTTTCAACGGTATGCTTCATAACCTCATCCATATCCACGTCATAGCCGATTCCTAAACCAGAAGGCACGTCAACTTGACCATTGCTTGCTACTACTTCCGGGTTGATCAGGTCTCTCTCCCAATACCGGGAAGAAGAAGCCGTATCTCCCGGCAATGTGAAGTTGGATAGAGAAGTAATCGCAATATTATGGGCGCGTCCAATACCAGATTCAAGCATGCCTCCGCACCACATCGGAATTCCTGCATCCCGACAAAGGTCGTGGATTCTCTTAGCTTCTGAAAGGCCGCCGACTCTCCCTACTTTCATATTTACGATCTTACCGCTGCCAAGTTCAATTGCCTGCCTTGCATCATCATAGGAATGGATGCTTTCATCCAGACAGATAGGTGTGCTAATTTCTTGTTGAAGCTTTGCATGGTCGAGTAGATCCCCTGCAGTCAATGGTTGCTCAATCATCATAAGATTAAATTGATCGAGTTCTTTCAACGTGTTCGTGTCTTTTAAGGTATATGCAGAATTCGCATCTACCATCAACGGGATGTCCGGGAACTTTTCCCTAACCTGTTCGATTACCTTTACGTCTTTTCCAGGTTTAATCTTCAATTTGATCCGACGATAGCCTTCATCGACTTTAGATTGGATATTGGACAATAAATCATCAATGTTCTCCTCGATTCCGAGACTGATTCCTACATCGATTTTGTCCTTTGTCCCACCTAATGCTTCCGCAAGAGAAATTCCCTTCTCCTTTGCATACAAGTCCCATACGGCTCCATCCAAAGATGACTTTGCAAGATTGTTCCTCTTAAACGGTTGGAAAAGGTTAAAAACCTCATCCGGATGGTTGATTTCCTTTTTCAATAGTAATGGAACGAGAAACTTTTCTAACATGATCCAGCTTGAATCTGTAAACTCCTCAATATATAGTGGGCTTTCAGAGGTTACACATTCCCCCCAGCCCGATAAGCCGTTTTCATTCATCACTTCGACTAATATGAAGTCTCTATCCTGCTCCGTACCGAAGCTTGTCGTGAATGGATTTATCATCCGCATTCTAAGTTTGTATAAATTAATCTGTTCAATCCTCATCACATTGGCCCCCAATTCATTAAGACACCGATTACGATATATACCGTTCCGATGACATACCAGATCATAACTAGCGGGAATGCAAATTTAATCCACTTTGTCCATGGTACACCTGCAATCGCAAGGTTTGCCATGAGTACGCCCGACAACGGAGTGATGATGTTCGTAAAGCCGTCACCAAGAGAGTAAGCCTGAACCGCTACCTGTCTTGGAATATCCATCAAATCAGCCAGCGGAGTCATGATTGGCATGACAATTGCTGCTTGGCCGCTTCCAGAAGAGACAATGATGTTGAATAGTCCATTACCGATAAACATCGCAATTGCACCCATAACACTGTTAAATGGTTCGAGAGCCAAGGCCATTCCTTGGACAACTGTGTCCAACACCATTCCACTCTCAAGGACTACAACTATTGAACGTGCCATCCCAATGATTAATGCACCATAAACGACACTTTTACAGCCGTTCATGAATTCAGCCACCATTTCATTTGCATTCATTTTGGCAATTAAGCTTATGACGATGGCGATGATGATAAATATCCCAGCCATCTCATTTGTTCCCCAACCTCTTTCAAACACCCCGTAAACATACCATGCGATACCGGCAATCAAAGCTAAAAGAACAAATTTATGTGTTCTTGTTATCTCTGAAGATACATTTTCCATGTCATTCTTCAATTCGTCACGAGGAAATGGTTTATCCTTTAGAATACTCTTTGACGGGTCCTTTTTGATCCGATTTGCGTACCAAAGAATATACGCAATCGTTGCTATTACGACTGTTACATAAATTAATAGGCGGTAACCAAGACCAGAAAATAGTGGGAGGTCCGCTATTTGTTGTGCAAACCCAGTGGTAGCCGGGTCCAGAAAACCAACCGCGAATCCTGAATAAGCACCAAGGTAAATGATCGAAATTCCTACAATTGCATCCATTTTCATCGCTCTCGCTAAAATAATCCCGATTGGTATGAAAGCAATTACTGCGTTAACAATAATGCCCAGTCCTCCAAAGACAGAAAATAAGGCAGCAACCATAATAATCAGCAGCCATTCTTTATTGCGGGTTTTATCGATCGTTTTCAAAATAACTGCATTGATCGCACCTGTCTTTTCAATTACAGCAAACGCTCCTCCGATAATGAGAACCAAGAAAATCAGGCCTGCTCCGCCAATCATTCCATCTTGAATCGATTTAAAAATATCAACCACATTAACAGGCTGTTGCTCAATTGCATGATAGCTATCAGGTACGATTACGGAAGTCCCATTCTCCGTTTCCTGCCGTTCAAAGGTTCCGGCCGGAATTATGTACGTTAACAACGCAGCTATAACGAGGATGCCAAATAAAATGACATATGCATCCGGCAATTTCTTCTCTTTCTTTTTTCCTTGATCATTTGCAGTATTCGATTTCATAAGCTCCCCCCCTAATTCACTATTTTCAAATAATTTGAACTTGCGTTAAATTATATTGAAGTCTATACTTCAAATCAACAGGAAATTTTGCGAAAACTTTATAAAAGGGTGAAAATAATGCATTTATCCTATGTCGATAAAACGAAGGAGAAATTCCCTTCTTTATCAAAAGGATTGAAAAAAGTGGCCGATCAACTTCTAACAGATCCAATTCCCTTTGCCATTCATACAGCCAAAAAAGTAGGGACAATTATCGGTGTGAGCGAAACGATGGTCATTCGTTTTTGCCATGAAATTGGTTATCCGGGCTATACAGACCTTCAAAAGGAACTGCGACAAAGTCTTCTTGATTTAAATAACGCTCCATTAACAAAGACACGGGAAGCAGACGCACGGCAGAATCCGTTTTCAATCCGGATGGAGGAAGATCTCCATCGGATTTTGGAAAATGCTCAAAACATCGAAGTGGATGATCTCGATCGGGCGATCGAACTCATTATCAATAGCGACAAGGTAATTGTCGCCGGATACTACCATTCCTTCTCGTTTGCCCATTGGCTTTCATTCAGCTTGAATTATATATTGGGGAACGCTTCACTCTATAGGCCGGCAAGTGATGCTGGATTATTTGATCTTCCTTCTAAAAATTCATGCGTAATCATCTTCTCTTTTTTCAGATATGCCATCGATATGGTCCGTTTAGCGGAAGAGGCTAAAGAAAAAGGGATTCAGATTATAACCATCACGGATTCACGTGTTTCTCCAGTCGCCGATATAGCGGATATTGTCATTCCCATTAATAATCAAAAAGACTTTTTGTCGAAAGGTCCGATTACTCTCTCTTTGATCAATGCGATGCTGGCGGAAATCATTGAACGCGTAGAAAACCGCGGCACGATTCAGCCTTCATATAAATATTTTGTAAAGGATGGCGATACAAAATGACAACAAATTTAAAGGAGCAGGTGCTCACAACTTTTCACCATCTCCATGATCATGCTGAAATCAGCTGGGAAGAAGTGGAGACGACTCATTATATTAAACAGCTTTTACTAGATGCAGGCTGTCAAGTTTCCACCTTCGAGGATTGTACTGGTGTCATTGGAGAATACGGTAACTTTCAAAATGACCTTCCGGTTGTAGGAATCCGGGCAGATATTGATGCGCTTTGGCAAGAAGTCGACGGAGAATTTAAAGCTAATCATTCTTGTGGACATGATGCCCATATGTCAATTGTTTTAGGGGTATTATGGAAGCTCAATCAGGATCCTCTGTTAAAGGACAGAGTTGCTTTAAAGTTCATTTTCCAACCGGCTGAGGAAAAAGGCGAAGGTGCCATTACTCTTGCTGAAAAAGGTGTGGTGGATGACGTCGACTTCTTGTTTGGCATTCATTTACGCCCAGCACAGGAAACACCTGCAGGCAAGGCTTCACCAGTCATTATCCACGGTGCATCTTCATCCCTCACAGCGGAAATCAAAGGGGACGATGCCCACGGTGCAAGACCCCATTTAGGGCACAACGCAATAGAAATTGCAGCTCAAATTGTGAATATGATCGGCACGATTCATCTGAATCCGATGTATCCTCATTCAGTAAAGATGACATCACTTCAAGCCGGAGGGAAAAGTGCTAACATCATTCCAGGGAATGCAACATTCTCGCTCGATTTAAGGGCACAAACGAATGAATTGATGGAGCAATTGAAAGAAAAGGTCCATCTCATATTGGATACGGTCCGAAATCTATACGACACAGAGATTGAGGTCTTATCTGAAGGAGGCATTGTTGCTGCCATCACAAACGATGAGGCAATGGACATCATGAGAAAAGCAATTGTCAATACGTTGGGTGAAGATGGACTTGCCGAACCTCTTATTACGCCAGGCGGTGACGATTTCCATTACTATAAAATTCATAAACCTGAACTGAAAGCGACTATGCTCGGACTTGGTTGTGGACTGTTGCCGGGTCTTCATCATCCACATATGACATTTAATCGGGAAGCAATGATGGATGGCGTTGACATTTTATTCAATGCGATTTTGGAAACATATAAATAAAAAAACGAATCACCGTACATTCCCAATAGTACGGTGATTCGTTTTTCTATTCCTTGATGAAATTGATGATGGAGTTCATAAAGTCAGATGCCAAAGGGAGAGTCGGGTCCTTGTAGGTGGAAGCATTCCCTTCAACATCGCTCGGTGCATCTTTTAACACGTGATTCATTCCTTCAATTAGAACGAAATCCGCTTTAGGTTTACCTGATTTGAGTAATTCGGCTTCTTCAACCGGCACTTGGATATCATGCGTTCCTTGGATGATCAATACCGGCTTGTCGACTTTTCCGATTTCAGCGGACGGATCATACTTCAACCATGATATCAAGTATGGCTGAACAGACTTTCTGAACAACATTTGCAAATCAGTCGGCACATCATCAACTGTTTTTCCGGCTTTTAATGCCTTTAAAATGCTCTGGGTTTTGTCCATCAACTCAGGTGTTAACTGCCCTTCCAATTGTGCTTTCAGAATTTCATCTGCCGGTCTTCCCGGACCAGCAATCGATGTATACGATGCTACTTTACTGTTCTGCACGGCAAGCATGCCAATGAGTGAACCTTCACTATGACCGATGACATGAATTTCCGAAAATTTTCTTTCTGCGTCGGCATATCCGATCAGTTTCTTTACATCATCAACCAATTGGTCGATCGTCAGATCTTCTTCTTTTGGAGCCAACTGTTGATTTTCACCAATGCCTCGCTTATCGTATCGGATTGAAGCGAACCCTTTTGCCGCAAGTTCTTCCGCAACCATTTTCAAGCTATTATTTTTCCCTCCACCGATCGTGTTTCCATCCTTATCTGTTGGTCCAGAGCCTGCAATAATAATTGCCACCGGGAAAGGGCCATCTCCTTCAGGCAACTGCAATGCAGCCTTCAGGTCCCCTCCTTGAACAGGTACGTTAATCCGTTCATATGTCACTTCTTCCTCGACATATGGGGTCAAAATAAACTTGAACGATTGCCCGGATTGCGTGAACGTCCCTTCAATTTGGTCATCATCGTATGTTCCTACAACTTTGATTTCCGTGCCACTCAGATTCATGTTCAGCGACAGCTTGTTTCCTGTGTAAAACACCTCATTGAATGGAGCTTCTGTCAGACCTTGTGCCGGAACTGATAATGAAGCGGCCTCTTCTTTTAAATTCAGGATGATCGTCAATTGTGATCCTGGTATTTCCAACTCCCCTTGCCATTTACCAAACATTTCTTCATCCACCCCTAATTCCTCTTTATGATCGGAACAAGCCCCCAAGATTAAGGATAAGAAAACACATAATAAGATCAATTGTTTCTTCAAGAAAATTCTCCTTTTTATTTCCCTAATGTATAGCCATCGAACAGCCTTCCTCCGTGTGGCTGTAGTACGAGGTCTGTTAGTTCAATGATGCTTTCTTTCCGATCCGTGGAATAATATGTATCAAACGCCTTCGTAAAATGGACTGCAAATTCCGGATCCACTTCTTTCAATGCCCGCGGAATCCACTTCCCCATTCCGATCCACCGCTTATTCGTCCGGCAGAAAAACTCATGGATGAGTTCCGCCAGTGCTCCAGCTATGAAAATGCCTTCCTCCCGTTGTGCTCCCATAAAATCGTCAAGAAGATCTGTCAACATATAACGCTTTGTACGGATGATTTCTTCGGTCCATTCCTTCGGCCCCTCTACTAAGATAGCAGCGGCTTCTTCTTTTATTCCACCCAAGATCCCATTGTCACGGATCGGTACCCCCTCCGCCACCATACGGATGATGGAAGGCCTTGCCCGTTCGGCATCGGATTTAAAGAAATCTTTATAGGACCAGAGATTATGGACAAACATTTCAATCGGCCAGCCCTCAAATAATACTGATGAGCGGTATGGTGAAAGTAGTGTCTCATCAAAAATAACAAGATCCAAGTCCGAAGTCTCCGTTGCCTGCCCACGTACCACACTGCCGCATAACAGGGCTGCTGCACAATTCGGGAAACGGGTTTCTATAAATTTAGTTGCTGCTTCAAACGCTGGTAAACGCTGTGACATTCATAACCCCCCTATATTTGTCATTGTACAATGTAGGGCTCTAACTGAAAATGAATTATTTCCTATCTCTGGTACATTGGATTTCTTTTACGGATCGGGCATGATCTTTTGCGGGTTTGGATCAATCTTTTGCGGGTTTGGATCAATCTTTTGCGGGTTCTGTTCGATGTTTTGCAGGTTGATGAACTTCTTTTGCAGTTCCACTAACCTTGGATTTTCTTTTGCGGTTGCGAGCCCTTCTTTTGCGGTTGCGAGCCCTTCTTTTGCGGGTTTGGATCAATCTTTTGCGGGTTCTGTTTGATGTTTTGCAGGTTGAGGAACTTCTTTTGCAGTTCCTCGCAACTTGGGATTTTCTTTTGCAGTTGCGAGCCGTTCTTTTGCGGGTTCTGTTCGATGTTTTGCAGGTAGCGGAGTTAATTTATAAATCACAACAAAAAACACCGCAATGAAATACATTGCGGTTTTCGTTCAATTTATTAAATTTCAATTTAAAGTCTTAAACTTTTTATAGCGGAAGTAGTTCCACCGTTTGTTCGGATTTTAGGTTTTCAATCATTTGTAGCCATTTTTCTGGTTTATTCGGCAGGATGCTGTAGTAATCTGTCAGGAAGTCCACTACTAATGAACTTGAAATTTCTGTGACTGACTCATCCATTGGCATGAAGCAAAAATCCAATCCGCTGACAGCTTCTCCATCATTTTGCCAAGATGGATGGACATATGGGAAATTCACTTTCTTATAGCCAAGATGAGATAACACTTCACGGCGTACAAATGGATTCATCGTCTTAACGCCACCGAAGTCGAAGTCTTCTTTCTCATAAGGGTCGTAAATTTCAGCAAACATGCCGAATAAGTCTTTACCATTCTCTTTCGCAAGACGGTTCAGGTCGTCCTCACGATTCTTCGCTAAGAAGCGTCCAAGACCAAGACCTGGCACGCCCACAATCGTAAAGTCGGTCATGGCAATATTCCACTGCGGATAATAACGATACTCCGTGGCGCCAACGACTTCCCCTTCATGGACAGTGACGAACACGCGGATGCCCGGGTCCTCCAATGGCCCTTTCCACAGGTCGAACTCCAGCACTTCCTCTGGAGGAAATACGTCCCCTAATAGTTTGTGCATTTTAGCAAATAACGGATCTTCAATGTTTGTGATTCGAATGTAATCCATTTCCCATTTCCCCCTATTTAAAAGGATTTTTCCATTCCATGAGGACGCCGTAATTGCATGATTCCTCATCGTCCAAATAATTTTCTGCAATAGCTACAGGTGTCCTGCCTGTCTTCAATAAAAACGTAATGACCGGGTCCACCAATTCACCAGATAACACGCCTGAAATATATTCATTCGGAGACATCTTACCGGCTACTTTATGGTACCCAGGCATTCTGCCTCCACCCAGCAACCGTTCGAAACCTAACTGGATTACCGTATGGTACATCGCCTGCATCATCAGCTTGCCAAGCCCTAATTTCCGATACGAAGGCCGTACACTGATATCTACAATATACAGCGTATTCCCCTTCGGATCATGGTTGCCGATAAAGCCGTTATCGGTGATTTCCTCCCACGTATGAGAAGGATGAGCCGGATCAAAATGAACGCAAAGGCCTGTCATCGATCCGGCTAAGATACCATCTATCTCTACACAAATTGCACCTTCCGGAAAAAGCGTGACATGATTCGTCAGCTGCTCTTCATTCCACCACAATTCCTCTGGAAATGGAGGAGGGAAGCATTCCGATTGAATTTCTATCAAATCGTTAAAATCCGATTCTCTATAATTCCGGATGATTACCGGCACCGGCTTTTCATCATGCATGACGTAAAACTCGCTACGGTATCCCATACCGGTCAACCTCTAATATTGATCTTTTCCCAATCTACGTAAAGGTCCGTACGGCGGTCACGCCATGTTGTCACAGATCCTTTTTCGCGAACTTCATAGAGAAGGCTAAGATCGAGATCAGCTGTAATCAGCATATCATCGTTTAACTCACCTTCTGCCATCAATCCTTTCGGAGGGAACGGAATATCATTTGGTGTAATGATGGCTGCTTGACCGAAGTTCGCGCGCATGAAGTCAACTGTAGTAAGAGAGCCAACTGTACCAGTCAAAACGATATATACTTGGTTCTCAATAGCCCGTGCATGGCTCGTGTAACGGACGCGATGGAATCCATGACGATCATCAGTGCACGAAGGACAGAAAATGACATCCGCTCCGGCGGCTTTCGCCATTCTGACGATTTCAGGGAATTCGATGTCGTAGCATGTCAAAATCGCAATACGTCCTTTTTCTGTGTCGAAAATATTCAGCTTGTCGCCTGCAGACATATTCCATTCTTCGACTTCTGTCGGCGTGATATGCAGTTTCGCTTGCTCGCCAATTCGTCCGTCCGGATAGAAGAGATGTGCTACATTGTATAGCTTGCCGTCACGATTGATGACATGTGTTCCGCCAATGATGTGCATTTTAGTTTCTACGGCAAAGTTGGAAAATAGATTGCGATATTGTTCTGTAAATCCAGGGAGTTCATTGATCGTCAACTTGGTTCCCTGTTCATTTCCGATGGAAAGTAGTTGAGTAGTGAAGAATTCTGGAAATAAAACAAATTCAGCACCATACTCTGAAGCATTTTTAATATAGTGTTCGCATTGGTGTGCGAAGTCCTCAAAGGACTGAATGTTGTGCAAGTGATATTGCACAGCCGAAACACGTAGTTTCATATCAATGACCCCCTTAAATTAGTAGTCTAAAAAACACACTGTAGACGAGATTATTACATATTTTAATGACGTTAGCAACAAAAAAATTCCAATCAATTTACACTATATGAATGAACGCAAAAAAGAGACCGGACTTCCTATGGAAATCCAGTCTTTCCTCATATTTTCACTTCATTTGTCCACTGTCTCGGTACCTCTTTGCTCCAACCGTGATCCCGTCTCCAATCGTACGTTTCACCTTCGGCAATGCTAAGCGTTTTGTTGCCGATTTTTACAAGGTCCTGGTCAAGCCATTCGACAAACGGGTTATAATCAGGGAAATTGAAATAGATATTTTTCGATTCGTTAGTGTTCACATTCACCAGTTCACAGCGGACAGAATGAGCTGTTTCGACTCCCCCATCCCGAAAGAATGTATGAATCAGATAATCTCCATTAGGCGAAGGGGTTGAATTGACAAGTTCTCCTCCTGTCACTCCCTGAAGCGTCAAAACATTCCAAGCCACATACACCATGAGGCAAGTCAAACCAATAGAAAAGATTGAAAACAGCATGATTTGTACCATATTCAATTCCTCCTCTCTTTTGACTTACTTATAAAGGTAAGTGTGCCTGATTTACTCCTAATATATGCAAGTAAGTAGAAGGTTTCTGTATGGTTTTCACAACAATTTTTTCCAATTTATTTGACAACTGCTTTTTTTAAATGGTCTTTCGTTAAGTAATAAGCACTGACCGAAAACAATTGGCTTAATTCCTTCCGTTCGATCAGTCCTTCAACTTCATCCATTTGAAAGAGGTGAACATTAATCACTTCTGTATCATCCAGTTGTTGTTCCACAAGATGCTCCGCTTCCGTTATTAGAAAACTAATGACTTTATTCGTTTGGACGGCAGGATTCACAAAGAACTCCCCAAGGCAAATCGGCTTCTTTTCCGACAAATAACCCGTTTCTTCTCTTACTTCTCGAATAATCGCCTCTTCCGGCGTTTCGCCTTCCTCCATTTTCCCAGCAGGAATTTCTAAAAAGAGGTCATTTGCAGGGTGCCTATATTGTTCAACGAACACCATTTCCCCATCCTTTGTAAGTACGATGGCATTTACCCAGTCTGCGTATTCATGGACATAATAGCCATCAATCACTTGCCCATCCGGCAATTGACATGTATCCTTTCTCAAGTTCCCAAAAGGCGTTTTATAATGATATTCCGTACGAATCGTTTGCCATTTCTCCACTTAGTTTCCCCCTAATTGAACTTTTCTACAACATTCTTTGGGAACACTGGAATCGAGTCAAGCTGCTCAATCGGAACAAACATCGGCTCATAGCTTCCTCGATCCGGATTCGCAAACTCCTCCGCTTTTCCAGTTCCAATCTTACCTGATAAGATTTCTGCTTTGAAAAAATATTGCATTCCATTGTATTGAATCTTACTTACAATCCCGATTAACTTAACATGAACGCCAAGCTCTTCATAAGCTTCCCTAATTGCAGCTTCTTCCGGACTCTCTCCTAATTCAATCCCGCCACCCGGAAAAACAAAATACACTTCTCCGTTTTTCTCTCTTCTTATTAGAAGAACATGAGTATTCTCTATGATGACGACCGAGCTACGATTCCTCATGATCTATCTGCCTTATATTCAATGAGCCAACAATCCCGATATTCACCTTCATGGTATTCATGGTTAGGCAGTAATCGGATTTTCGCAAACCCGCATTTTTCATAACTACGAATCGCCCGCTCGTTCCAAGCCTGCGGGTCCATGACGATGGCATCAGCCTTTTCAGTTTCGATTAAATAAGAAGACATGGACTGAACTAGTGCTGTACCTATCCCTCTATTCCAGTAATCCGTCTCTCCAATGAACTGATCCATCCCATATAAGTTTCCGATGAAGTTGTCATATCCATACTTTGAACGGTATTCTGCATCGACAACATAATATTGGATATAGCCGATTGGCTTCTTGTTCCATTCCACCAGACATCGATTTGTTCCAGTTTTTCTATGAAAGAAGGTAGCCATCACTTTGTCCAGATCGAACGGATTGTCGCGCCCTTCATAATAGCGTAGCAATTCAGGGTTTGATAACCATTTCGCTAATTGCACAGCGTCTTTTTCCACTAGTTCTCTAACGGACAATTCCCCATTCTCCCACAGCATTTAGTGTCCAACACTCCTTATAATTTCTTTAACAATCTCTTCAACCGTCATTTCTTCAGTCCAAATTTTTTGCTCAAATAAAGAATGCTCAAAAGCATCGAGACATCGATCCGTTTGCTGAAAGCACCAGTTCCCTTCCTCTTCTCCTCGCTTGCGCAGCCTTTCAAAAATAGTTTCCTTTGAAGCCATTAAACAAAAGTGGAATGTGTCGGGGTCAATCCGCTTAAACCCTTCTACTATGTATGAGAAATATTCCTTATTTCGTATCGTCATGGGTACAAGTAAATGTTTCCCATAAGTACTCTTTAACTCTTCCGCTACCTTAACCACTAATGTCTTCCAAGGCCTTAAGTCTTGGAAATCCCCAGTCCTTTCTCCGTCAGCTTTTACCTCATCCGGTATAATGTGCCGTAACATGTATCCCACCACTTCCGGATCGTAAATCATACTCCCTTTAATCTTGTGGAGCAGTTCTTCTGCAACCGTTGTTTTTCCTGCACCGAATGCACCATTAATCAATATAATCATGTCCCTATCCCCCAAAACAAAAAGCTTCACGTTACACAAATTGTAACGTAAAGCTTTCTGACTATCATTTATTTTTTGATTTCTCCGCAAACAATCCGTGCACCGGAGTTTCCAGAAGGGTTCGTTTTGTAATCATCTTCTTTTTCGTGAATGACAATTGCGCTGCCATCCGCATCCAACAAGGAGTTTGCTTCGCTTGCATTTAGTGTCACTTCTGGTGTAGTAATTTCTAAGTCGACCGTTCCATCCGCTTCTACTGTCAAATTGGGTAAATCCCCTGCGTGATAGCCTTTCGGGTTTTTAAAGCCATGCTCTTTCCCTCCCGGATTGAAATGGCTACCTGCTCCTTCAAACTTCGGGGCATCACATTTTGCAGTTTCATGGAAATGAATTGCCTTCTTCCCTGGCTCAAGACCCTCCGCTAAAATATGAAGATGCACACCTTTATCCGCCTGAGTAAGAGCAACCATTCCGACTTTTTCACCCTTTGCATTCATAAGATCCACTTCCATTGACTTAGATACTTCAGCAGCAACAGGAATCTTTTCCGCCTCTTCTTTTGCGAACAAATTACATGCTGCAAGATTTACTGCGAACAAGCACATCATAGCGATGAACAGATATTTCTTCATAAGTAAGCCTCCTTAGGAACTAAATTCCTTAGGAGGCTAGCCAAAAAGAGATTGTACTATTCGTCATTCATCAGGTGGCAGATGTGATTTGAAGCTGCAGTTCCTTTGCAAATTGCTCCAATTCCTTCACATTCCATTCATCCAACTGGTTCCCAGCATACTCAGAAAGTGACTTTTCGATGAGCCCTCTGAATGAAGGCAAACGATTCACGCCCCATTCACCTGCTTCTTTTTTGGAGGAAACCATTCCTTTCTCTACAAAATAGAGAACACGGCACAAATTCAATATGTAATAGACTGGATTGCTCGTTATTTCCTCTTCTGCATCGTTAATATCATAGAGGATTGAATCCAAGTACGCCTCCCTCGGAATGTGAGGAAACAACTCCTTGATTTCCTTACCATACAAGCAACGCCCCCGCTCGTATATGACTGTGAAGTGAGCTGCTAAATCCGGGTCCAACCCATTCCCACATATATAATTCGGATATGATTCATAACGGTCTTTATAAAGACTCGAATAGTGGAGAAGGAATGGTGTAGGATGATCAAAATTCTCCAGTATCTCCTGTAACACAACACTCAGCTCGAGTTTAACAGGATGGTACTGTTTTTCTATCTCCATATATTCCTCAATTAAAGCACGCTTTTCCGACTTTGATAGATCCACCTTAATGACAACTAGCAAATCTACATCACTTCTACCGGATAAATAACAGCCCATCGCAAGCGAACCATGTAGATAAATCCCTGCCAAATTGTCATGAAGATGTCCAATTGTCCGTTCGACAAAGGTCTTTAAAAAACGTTCCTCTATTTCCATTGTCCCTTACTCCACTCGAAGTTTTAATTGCTGGATACCACGGCCCAGTTTCGGATAGTTCGCCAAATCACCTGCATACACCAATTCAAGCTGCTCGGACACCATGAAATGTTGAGGTTGTATTAAATACGGCGAACACCTTACAATTTCCTCTTCACATTCGTTCAAGATCGTAGCCACGAATTGTGAACAGAAAAACGCGCGTTCTCTTTTAATTTCCCTATTGAACATGACTCCAAAGAGCCCGATGAAATTATAGCGGTATTTATGTTTTTGCTCTTCAATGTTACGGATCCTTTTCAGCATGCGATCATAATCTTCTGCACTCACTTTGCAGCGGTAAATCCCGCAAGCTGAATGCTGAAAGAAGAACGAGCTGAAATCCTCTCGCACAAAACCGCCAATGAAGGGATTGTGTGGTCTTTTCCGTCCAAAGCTATATACTTCGGTAAGACTGTCATCAAACGCTATGGAAACGTGATTTAACGGTAATTTTGTATATAAGCGGATCATCCGGGTCAACAAAGTTCCCGTGTCCGTCAGTACTATAAAAATTTCTCTCTCCAACATTCTCATTCCTTTGCCAAGTTCAGTTTCCCCAAGGTATTTATCTATTTTTAGTATGCGGTTGATTCATTTTATTCTGAACAGGCCAAAGGTGTAAGTTGAATCAGCCTTAAGTCGTATTTAAAATAGCTTTGTCAGTAAAAACAAGGCAACACTCCAGATCAGGATGGCAGAGATCTTGTTTAAATAGCTAAACCATTTCCCTGAATGATCGATTCTTCCGATTAATCTGCCGGTCAGTGCCAATCCAAAAAACCAGATCCAAGATACCGCGATTGTTGCTGCTGCAAACGCCAACTTTTCATTTCCTTTATAAGAGAGTGCATTCGTCCCGATGACACCGACCGTATCTAAAATTGCATGAGGATTTAAGAGAGAAACGGATACCGCAAAGAGGACCTGCTTCTTGATCGTCATTGATAACTCGCTCTCGTCACCATTGGGAGCACTTTTCCAAACCGACCAGCCCATATATAAAAGAAATAAGAAACCCACAGCCAATAACACGGTCTTTAGCCATGTGAAGGATAAAACAATTAATGAAACGCCTAAAACAGCCATTAATATCAAAATGGTATCGCAAAGTCCAGCTGTTATGACCACTGGAATCACCTTTAAGAACGATGGCTGTCTTGCCCCTACATTAAAGACAAAAACGTTTTGGGCACCTAACGGCAAGATTAGGCTAAAAGCTAAAATGATTCCATGTACTATTGCTTCGCTCACGTATATTCACCTAAACCCTACTAAGTCATTACATGGTAGCATCACGTCTGCTTCCATGTAAATGACTATTCTTATCGTTATTTATCCGTTCGTGTCGAAGCGGAAAAGTCACCCGCATTATCATATGTCAGAAATGGCTCATACATCGTAATGGCATGATTCTCGGTTATATATTCGTCGTCAATCAGCTCGTCACTCGTGTTATAAACCTCCCTGTAAATCATGTTATGCCGGACATATCCGCCCCAACTTTCACGTGTAAAGGAATGTTCTTTTTCGTATACTTTATATGTTTTGGCTACCGCCTCTACCGAACGCCATTCACCGACTAAGGACGTATCCGTGATGTAAACGACTAACTGATACGGCTTGGACGTTTCATTTTTAATCTGCAAGTCCAAATAGTTGTACATACATGTGGCACCGCTACCGAAAGGCTGGCTTCTGTTCGAATCCGGGAATACATCATAGCTATGGCGATATCTTTCTGTGATGGTCAGTGGCGTGTGAAGGGTCATCCAGTAGATCAGATTGGACAACTGGCACAAACCTCCCCCGATCCCCGAAGTGACTTTCCCATAATGCAAGATCATTCCGTTTACATAGCCCTTCCGTTTCGTCGGCTTCCCGATCAACCGCCAATAAGAAAAGGTTTCTCCAGGCTGAATGATTACACCATTCAACCGTTTAACTGCAAGCTTTAAATTTGTGACTTTGTTATGCTGCATTTCCATTTCCACGTCCTTCAACTGACGTAGAAGCGGAGTCTTATGCTTGAAGTGAAGATACGGTAACTTTGTCTCTTCTCTTTTCTTGGAATAGGTTTTTCCATCTAACCACCATTCACTATAACGCTTAAGCCGGTACGCTTTCTTTCCAATATAAATACGCAGCTTACTCCTATGAATCGGTTTGAGAGATTGTACCATGTCATCCTCCTATCACATAATCGGCACATAGCCGGTCTTTTCAACGATTTCCTGACCCTGTGGCGACAGAATCCAGTCTATGAAGTCTTGGAGATGCGGGTTGTTGCTTCCAGCCGTTATCGCATAAAATTCTTGGACGATCGGATACTCGCCAGAGCGAATGGTGTCTTTTGTCGGTTCTACTCCATCTACAGACAGAAGTTTAATCTGATCGTTTGCAACCATTTCAGTGGAATAAAAACGGAATGTATAACCAATAGCATTTTTATAATTCTTATAGGCCGCTACTTCTTCGATAATTCCTCCCATCAAAGAAGGCGTATTGGAAACGGGCGCATCCATGATCGGTGTTTCACCCATGAATGCCTGGAGCGCAGTTTGGCTACCGCTATCTTCCGGCCGCTGGAAAGCGCGAATTTCGGGACTTTTTCCGCCAACTGAAGCCCAGTTTGTTGTTTTTCCTGAATAGATATCTTTTAATTGCTGAGTCGTTAGATTGTTCACCGGATTTTTTTCATTAACGAAGAACACAAATGATTCTTTTACGATTGGAGTGAGGATCAGTTCTACCCCATGCCGCTCCGCTAATTTCAACTGACTCTTTGAGGGAGCTAATGCAAAAATCATATCAACTTGGCCATTAATGAGATTCATATACGCCTCGCCAGTACGATTCGACATAACCGTACTGTTGTATGAAGGATACTCCCCTTCGGGATAAACCGACTGCGCAAACGCTGCGTAAATCGGATATAATGCGGTTGCCCCATCAACCCTTGGAAGTGCCGTCTCAATTTTATATGTAGAGGGCTCGGAAAGTTTAACTGCTTTCGTTCCTTCCTTGAACGGTTCATAATCCTCGAGCAGGCTTCCGGAATGATCATCAACTGTCGCAATCGTTTTGTCGTATGCATTTGGTATGACAAAAAACGAACTGACTGCCAGGCCAATACCGACTACCCAATATATGTATACTCTTTTCTTGATTTCGAAGAAAAAAAAGATCTGTACTATATTCAAGATGACCATTACAGCAATTAGCAAAGGAATTAGAAACCCCCAACCACTGAACAGTAACATGAGAGCCGCGAAACCGCCGCCGAATAATATGAGAATAAAGAAAAAAACGATATAGAATATATTGGTAGCTAATTTCAACAGAATCCCCCCTATCTTTTCTCTCTATCTCTTACAACCATCTTACACAATTATTGGTATCAAGGAAGATTTATCTAAAAACTTTCTGAAAATTAGACGGAACAATTCCTTCTAAAGTTTCGATTTACTCACGTACGTTATAAAAAAATGAGTAGACTGCATCGTCTACTCATTTCAGGTTGCCGATAAAATGCTATGTATATATGAAAACAAAGTAGTCGCTCCAGGCTTACGCTTTCCGCGGGCGTCGACGCCTGCTATTGCTTTAGCTGAAGACTCCGCAGAACACTAATCATTTAAAATTAGAAATTGTCTACTCATATATGCTTGCTATGATTTTTCGCAATTCAGGATGAAGTGAATCATATTTTTCGTGTGACAATTCATCTAAATTGACCCACGCATACTCCGTATGTTCGTCGTTTAGCTTTAGTCGTGTGTAATCAGATTTTGCTGCTTCAACTATGTATGTAAAGATGACACGATAGTAAATCTCGCCACGGCTTTCCCACGACTGATTTCTCACAGACACTTCTTCAACACTGCAGAGCTTTAGACCAGTCTCTTCCAGTGCCTCCCTGTAAACCGCCTGAATGGGAATCTCTTCGTATTTCACTTTGCCGGCAGGAACATTCCACACACCTGGGGCCACCGTACTGTTTTCAGAGCGTTTTGTAAGTAATACCTTGCCTTCATTCTTAAAAATCAGTTCAACAGAAATTCGATAGTTTGGATAGTTCACAATAAATTCTCCTGCAGCTCTGTGTCAATCTCATCCAACACTTCGCCAATCTTTCTTTCATGGATTACTAAATCCGCATAATGATCAAATTCAGTCGGTTCCATGTTAATAATGACAAGCTTCGCACCATTTTGCTTGGCGATCAAGGGAAATTGATTAGCTGGGCTGACGGATAATGAGGATCCTAACACAATGAACAAATCGGTTTTTTCAGATAAGGTGAGAGCGTGTGAAAATGCATTCTCCGGGAGCATTTCTCCGAATAATACGACGGAAGGTCTTAACGTCCCACCGCATTCACAGCGGTAATTCCCTTTCATGTATTCATCACTATCATATTCACTGCCGCATGATTGACAGTGAACTTTCTTGAGCGTTCCATGCAGCTCCATGACATTTTGGCTGCCTGCTTCTGTATGGAAACCATCTACATTTTGGGTGATAATTCCATCAATCATCTCGTTCCGTTCCCATTTTGCAAGGAGATGATGTCCCTTATTCGGGGCAAATTCTTTCACTCCTGCTACTCGGTTACGGTAAAACTCAAAGAATTCCTCAACATTGTTATTCAAAGCTTGGACACTTGCAATTCGGCTTGGATCTTTCATTTTCCATAAGCCCTGATTTGCTGATCGGAAATCAGGCAATCCACTCTCTGTCGACATCCCTGCACCAGTAAATATGGTTGTAGAAGATGATTCTTTCAACCATTTCGCAATCATCATTCCACCCCCCTTGTTCTCCCTTAGATTTATCGATTCAACTTTTCCATTTCTTCTGCACATTCCAGCTTTACAATCTTGAGACCCACCTTTTCTAACGCATAGTGGATTCCATGCTGTAGCGTTTGGAAATAACTGAAATTATTAATCGGGATATCAGCCCTTGTAATTCTCATGCTCAATTCAGGTGAAATACCGACAAGAAATGTTTCTGTACCGATGAGAGCCGCAGCCGCTCCGATTTTATCCAATAGGCTGACTGTATGATCATTCAGATCTTCGTCTAATCCAGTTAAATCTAAAATAAGGATTTTGGCTTTATGGGAAGGCAAATTGTACAAGGTCTTGACGACGAGTTCTTCTGCACGTTCCGGATCATAAGCACCAATAAGAGGTACGACGACGATTCCATCTAAAACAGGAATGATCGGTGAAGATAATCGGGTCACTAACTTTTGCAGGTCTCTTGTTTTATCCTCCACAAGCGCCTCTAACTGAAGGATTTTCGCGGCTTCTTTCTTGCGTGATAGCTCATGCATGTTGTATTTCGCAGTTATTTCGGATGGAAAGAATTCAATAATTGTTTCAGAATGTCCATCCAGTTGAGATTGATTGAACTTATACCAAATATTCCGTTTTGTAATAGCGGTGAAGATTCCAGCAAAATGAGCAGGCACAAAGTGACTTCCGGTATTCTTTCCTCTCGACAAGCTCAACTTGTAATCCCAGCTATCCTTTAGCCGCATGATAAAGCGATGATGACTCGGATCCCATTCATCAACTTTAAAATCTCCCCAACCAGCAGCAGCATATGTGTTATGAATGAAAGATGGGATATCATCGTACTGATTTTCCCAAAGCTTCGAAAAGACATCCTCTCCGACGATCACACCTTGATTATAGCCCGCCGTTTCAAGAACAAGGTCAGACACCTCGAATCCGGAAATCTCCTCAATTGCGTCATAGAAGGTTTTCATTGAGGAGGAAATCCAAAACATTAAGGCATCATTTCCCTCGAATGTAAGAGATCCCTTATCCAATTCCCAATCAATATTTACCCCTGCAATGTTGACATTTGACTTATTCATTGCCTTCTCCTTCATCTATGCCTTTTATAATTCTATTTCCATTTAAACGATTATATAATTTTGCGGCCCATTTGCCCTAATGCATAATAGATTCCATGCTGAAGAGTTTGAAAGCAATCGACTTTTGACAAGGAAAGTCCTTCTTGTGTAATAACCATACTCAGTTCCGGTGACATACCAACTAGCAACATCTCTGTTCCGATGAGTTTCGATGCTGCGCCTATTTTGTCAATTACGCTTGCTGTGTAGCTGTTGATGTCCTTATTCAGTCCTGTCAAATCGAGAATAATAAATCTTACACTGTATGATGGCAAATTGGAAAGTGTTTTCGTTATTAGCTCATCAGCTCGTTCTTCATCATACTTGCCTATAAGTGGAATGACCACGACTCCCTCATACACTGGGATGATCGGTGATGAAATCTCTTTAATTAGCTCCTTAAGATCCCTTGTTTTATCCTCTACAATCGCTTCAAGCTGCAAAATCTTCTCATTTTCTTTTCTTCTTGAAAGATCATGAATATTATCATTTATCGTAATATCAGAAGGAAAGTATTCGACTAATGTATGGTCGTTTCCTTCTATTTGATAAAATTTTACTCGATACCAAATATTTGTACCGAATAGACTTGAAAAAACTCCTGCATAATGTGCGGGGATATAGTTGGTTTCATAGTTTTTCCCTTGGGCCTTGTTGATTTTTTGTTCCCAGGAATCGGTTAGTTTTATAGTCACGGTTTTTTCTTCAAGGTTAAGATTCTCGATTTCGCTTCTTCCCCATCCGGCAGAAGCGTATGTATTTGTGATCAATCGCGCTGCTTCCTCAACGCTGACATTCTTCATATTTTCGAAATAATCACCGACTGCGAGTCCTTGCCGATAACCGGTCGTTTCAAACACTACTTGGGAAGCGTCCGTTCCCGAAATTTCTTCTATTGTGTCAAAAAAAGATTTCATCGCAGTTGGGATCCAGAATAACACGGAATCCACACCTTCAAAAAGGAATCTTCCATTCTCTACTTCCCAATCAAAATCAAGCCCAGCAATATTAATTTTTGTATTAGTAGTCATGTCTTATCTCCTTTTTTGCTCGATGTCTATATAAAATTATAGTGCTGTGTACAAGTCAAATCCACTAATCCGATTAGACTTACGTAGATACGCATAGAAAAAGGCGAGGCAAGGTAATAACCTTGCCCCACCATTTTTTAGTTAAGTACTTTAATTTTTACCTTTTTAACTCCCCACTGAATGGCATCATCGTAGGAAGGGATGAAAACGTCAATTTTATTTCCTTTAATCGCTCCGCCAGTGTCACCGGCAATTGCTTCGCCATACCCTTCAACCCAAACACGGGAACCGAGGGGAATTACATTTGGATCAACAGCAATTACTTTCTGATCCGGGTTCGTTCTTAAGTCAATGCCAATTGCAGTTGTTCCTGAACATCCAGGGCAATACGCCGTATAAGCTGTAGCAGTTACTGTCATCTCCATTGTCCCCATAACAGCAGGTGGAGCTGACTCTGATACGGATGCAATAGTTACAGGCTCGTAATTGACTTCCTTAACTTCCGCATCATCTCCAGTTATCGCGAGTACATCGCCTGGATGGATCAGATCCGTCGACAAGTCATTCCAACTCAATAAGGCATCGAGTGAAATATTATTATCGAGTGCAATCCGGTAAAGCGTGTCCCCTTCTTGAACCGTATACGTTTTTTGTTCCTCTTCTTCTCCAAATTGGGCAGAAGCAAGGAATAGTTCAAAATTCGGGAAGTTCAAGAAAGCTCTTTGACTCTCTGACTCTCCGAAAGCAGCAATGTAATTGCCAACTTCAAAGGTTTCGGCCAATACTCCCGTCTCAATATTTGAGATATTCGTTTCGGCACTAACAGGTGTTGATAGTACTCCCAATATGAGTAGTGCTGTAAGTACAATAATTTTTTTCTTCATGAAGCTCCTCCTTAAAATAGCGAAACATCATCTATATAAATTTGAGTACACCCATTATTTAGGATCCGATGAAATCCCCGCCATCGACATGAAGAGTCTGACCCGTCATATAGCTTGAATCCTCTGAACTAAGGAATACATAAGCCGGCGCGAGTTCGGCTGGTTGCCCTCTTCGTCCGATAGGAGTATCTTCACCATGTTGTTCCACTTCTTCAGCTCCGAAAGTAGCTGGAATAAGTGGTGTCCATATCGGTCCTGGTGCAACAGCGTTGACACGGATTCCTTTCTTTATGAGCTGTTGAGATAGAGAGCGCGTAAATGCGGTAATAGCCCCTTTCGTTGCTGAGTAATCCACTAAATGGGCAGACCCGCGGAATGCGGTGACAGAAGATGTATTGACGATACTATCGCCATCCTTTAAGTAAGGAAGAGCCGCTTGAGTTATGTAAAACATACTGTATATGTTAGTTTCGAACGTCTCTTTCATCTGTTCCGGAGTAATCTTGAGAAAATCCTCCTGTGGATATTGCTTTCCGGCATTATTCACGATGATATTCAGCTTGCCGAAACGACCAACGACTTCCTCTACAATTCGCTTGCCATTTTCGGGTTTACTGATATCCATTGGAACCTTCATAGCCTTGACTCCAAATTTCTCAATTTCTGAAACTGTCAAATTGGCATCCTCATGCTCATCCAGATAGACAATGGCCACATCAGCACCCTCTTTTGCAAAAGCAATAGCGACTGCTCGTCCAATTCCACTGTCTCCACCTGTAACGATCGCGACTTTTCCTCTCAACTTATCAGACCCCTTATAGCGCGGATCGTCATAAATAGGAGTCGGTTCCATTTCAGCCTCAATACCTGGCTGACGGCTCTGCGTCTGGCCTTCGATTTCCTCGTGGATTTTCTCGAACTGATTCTTCGGCATCGTGATCCCTCCTCTTTTTTTGCTCCCTCACAGTAATGCCCTAAAATCTCGAAAAACAAACATCTCTCTTCAAAATTCTCATTAGAGACATAGCTTCAACAATCTTATACTCCTTGATATACTTGAGTTTGAAAGGGATGAGAGGTTGATGAAAATTGTAATATTAGGAGATACACATATGCCTAAAATGGGGAAAAAGTTCCCTGAACGCTTAAGGAAGGAATTGGATAATGCAGATCTGATATTACACACCGGAGATTGGCAAACCATTGATGTTGTGGAAAATTTAAGTGTATACGCACCTATCAAAGGAGTGGTAGGAAATGTAGATGGAGAGGATATTCAGAAAAGGTTTCCGGAGAAACTGATTGTTGAATTGCCAAGTCTCAGAATCGGATTAACCCATGGACATGGCCGAGGAAAAACAACAGAAAAAAGGGCGATGGACACGTTCAAAGACGAGCCAATCGACCTCCTCATTTTCGGCCACTCCCATATCCCAATCCATCGAAAAGTGGGTGACCTCACGATATTCAATCCAGGTTCCCCGACCGATAAGCGTCGGCAGCCCCATTACTCTTTCGGCTTGTTGAAATCATCTAATAACAGTGAATGGGTGTTGGAGCATGTTTTATATGACGATAAAAATTAGTTAGTAACTCATAATCATATTTTCAAGCGGGATTTTCTGAACTTTTCTCTCTCAGATTTGTTGAGTGGAAAATCTCATAGTGGATGGTTAAAAACGGCAGCGAACAAAATTTCATCTTATGTATCGCTTTTAATATTCCTTCTTGAGTCTCCCAAACTGTAAAACGTTCGGAAATAGGGAGCTTCGGTAAAAACTTGCCAACCGCCAAGTAAATACCAGCATCGCTTTCTTCTGATGATTCACTTGTCAGGACTAACTGATCGCCTTCCGCCTTTAATTCTAAGATTCCCATCATTGAGGATTTTGGCAACGGAAGTGCGATATTCATATAAGGCTGTCCATTGGAGACATGTTTTGAGTAAAGGGCAATAAATACCTCTTCATCTCCAATTTTCCGGATCCATGCACGGGGACTTTTCCGCCCATCCTTATTTTCGGAAATAGCTCGAACGGTGCCCGTCATTTCTACTCGTTTCCTCCTATATGGAAGATTCAGTTGTTTCACATATTTTGTTGTACGCGTATAGATATATGCAAACGGTTTGAACCATTTCTTCCAAATGACTTCTGAAAACAATCTATATTCTACTGTATTTTCATAAAAGTCCTGAATTGTCTTAGAGATTGAATCTACTTGATATAGAGACATATCATCTACAAGCCCTTTAACGGGACGATTTGAAAAATAGGGCTGAATTCCCTGTTCCCCTATAACGGTGCCCCCCCGTATTTGACTAACGGGAATATCCGGCAACTGCTTCGGATTTGGAATTGTCAGCGACCAACCAATGACTCCGACTAATCCGAATAAAAGACAATTTGTAACTCCATGGAATAAAAGCATAAAAGGAATGTCGATAGTCAGTAATCCTATTGCATTTGAGAGAACATAAAGTAGAGAGAAAATTATTGTAATACCAATCGACCCTATGGAGACTCGAACTAATAGAGCTTGTGCAGGCGAGATGAATTTCGCTTTCCCCGTTAACAGGACAAGTCCATAAATAGCCAAGATATATGTCAGGACTGATAGAAATTCGATCCACACGGAAAAGGAAATGCCGACTGCAGTTAACAATGGCGAAATTAGTAGTAAAGCGGCAATGGCAGAATAGTACTTCGGTTTGTAGAGACGACCAAGCAACCCGGAAAAAACAGGCAAAAGGAACGAAGCATAGTGGAAATGAATGGCCGTCAGCCAAGTAATCATGGGAGAAAAACCTGTATTTAGTTCCGCAACAGACGCAAAAAACCACATTCCTCCAATTGCCAGATACATCATTGCAGCATCGATCATGAATTCCTCAATATGCATGAATCCACGTTTCAGAAAGCGAAGAAATCCGAAGCAAGCAATCACTATCGTATATAGTAAATAGCCTCCTGCGAATACTATTTCCCATTCCGTATCCTTAGATATTTGCAAGGCCATTACACAGACCGTACTTATTAAAATTGCACTATAAAGAAACTTATTCCGGCCAAGCAATTGAACAAGCATCACGGGAACAAGTACCATTTGGGCAACAGTCAATATCAACAAATGAGTAGGTTCTTTACTTAACCCAACAGTCAAAACGAATAGGAGCGTTAAAAGAACAGTCCATTTCTTAGTCGTCATCTTCTCTGAACTCCCCTTCATAAAAGAACAAGCGACCTATAAGTGGGTTACGGATTGTAACACAGATTGTAAATACTTCCCGATCCTCGTTGTACCCTTCAAACACTTCAACAACCCCTTGTAAAATACGAGGTAATGGTAAAGACCATTTCCCGATCATGAAACGCTGTTTGCCTGAAACTATCTTCATCCCTCTGTTCTTTTCAACTGAGCAGATTAAGTCTGAATAGAACAAGGCAGGCTCTCCTAAGTAGTCCTCAATCAAATTTTCCTTATTCAAACCCATCAAAGCATTAAAATATCTCTTCTTTTTTCCAAAGAAGAAGGTCCGTTCCCAGTGAACTTTCAGATTCTCTTCCTCATCTATGAAGCTATGATTCACGATGGTGAATGGTATGTATTGACCAGACTCAGGAAACAGAAATTTCTTTTTAACAGCCAATGCGAAAAAGGGGGATAACCATTTCGGTCCCCCTGAAATTTCCCGCATAACACCAGAAGCCCGAAACTTTGTACCTGTCGGAAGTTCATAGCGTTCCTGTAATTTAATATGTAATCGCTTAAAATCTTCCCCTAATGCTTGTTTGTAGATCGTCATGACACCCTCACTTCTTCCGTTTACAACTCTTTGCTGTCGGTATATCTTTACATATAACATACCCTATGATGGATAAGACGAAAAGAGCTGCATTGAAAGTAAGCGGATTGTACGGATGAGCGAAATCAGAAGGATCGCCAAATAAGATCGACAGTGTGAGAAGAGGGAAAAGTATCATTTGTAACGCAAAAAGGTGCTCTTTTTTACGATAGATCAGCCAAGTCAGTCCGAATAACCCTTCTAATATGCCAGCCAATAAAAGAGCATTGGCTGCAACTTGACCTGACAAGCCAAGCAGACCAGTTACCGCTTCAATTTCTTCCGGATGGCTAAGCACTATTTTAGGAACTATTCCATGGTATAACCAAACAAAGGAAAACAGGAACACAATCAGCCAACTAAAGAAAAAACGAATATATTGAGAAGCTGGCGTTTCTCCCATTTCCAGCCATCTTCTCAATACGTCAAAACTAAGAGCTGTAGCCCATCCGATCATGGGACGGAAAAAAAGTCGGTCAATGAAAGCACCTATTTTTCCGAAATTCACCTCATAATCATATTGAGTTAGGAATGTAATGCCATGACCCTCCTGCTTATACTTCCAATAACCCTTTCCTTCTCGAATGATGGATACTTTTTGGTCTGTCCCAAAATGCAGAGAGGAAGTTCGTGAACCGTCCTTCGCATTATGCTCGCCAGCACTTTTTCCCCATCCTTCAATTGTCATAATGCCGATGTTTGTCTTGTAGGAAAATAGCTGCGGCTCTCCCTCTTCTCTCGGAAGGTAGGTAATTGAAGTGAATCTGAGATCCCATTGAGTATGTAATTCCGGCTCTTGTGTAGCCTTCCATAACCGATCCATGTCCTCTTCTACTGGTATTTCCACGTAAATCGGTTTACGCTTCATCACAAATCAACTCTTCGACTTTTTTCGTTATGGCATAGGCACCCTCACTCTTATTCGAGACAACAACAAGCGTTAATCCACTTTGAGGATAAAAGCCGGAGTGAAAGCTGACACCAGGGTCATATCCCATTACATGATATTTATAGATGGAGTCATCTTGTTTTGATATCCAAACGCCATACCCGTAATACTCACCCTCCTCCACTTCCACGTGAGGAGTTAGAAGTCGTTTCGTCAATTCTGCCGATAATAGTTCATGGTTCATAAGTGCCTTCCAAAATTTCGCCATATCTTTAGCGGTTATATAAGCGCCTCCATCGGAACCTCCAACGATTGGTAGCGAGTAAATATTTGTCCGATCTTCGGAAATATAACCAAAAGCAGTATTGATAGGCAATCGATCCATGAAGAAATAGCCTGAATCCTTCATCTCGACCTTGCCGAATAATTCTTCCATAATATAGTCACGGAACGTTCTTCCTGTCACTTCCTCGATAATAAGTCCAAGTAAAATATAACCTGCATTATTATAATGGAACCGTTCGCCAGGCTTAAATTTCATCGAAGCATTTTGAAACATCGGAAGGAAATCCTTCAAATCCTCTACAAGATACATAGGTCGCTCTTTCCACAAATCCGCAAAGTCATCCATGGTTTCTTCATCAAAATAATCCGGAACCCCACTCGTATGAGTTAGAAGTTGATGGACAGTAATTGACGAATCGAATAGTGGAAAGTCATATTGTAGAATCGACGATAGTGTAGTATCGAATGAAAGTCTTCCTTCCTCCATAAGCTTGCATATTCCGATTGCCGTAAAAATCTTGCAGCCAGAAGCAATACCAAATCGAGTGTTTACCTGATTTGGTCGCATGTCAGCTCTATTTGCAAAACCAGATGCTTTTTGAAGGATAGAAGTCTCTTCATTGGCTGCTAACACAACTCCCGAAAAATCACTTTCCTCTATTAAATGATTTATTTGTTCATGAGTGTCCAGTGTGGTTTGTTTCACTAAGTAAATCCTCCCTATCATTCTTGCAGTTATTTTGTGAGACCTTTACCTCCCAACACTTCAAATGTATTCAGTCTTTCCATACCAGTTATGAGAGAGCGTCCCTTCATTATTAAATTCCGGACTTCCTCGTTGGAGAGCGAGGCTTTATGCGCCTCTTCATCCTTCCATACTTCGGTCACCCAAATTGAATTAGGCTCTTCATCATTAATATTGACCATATAGATCTCACATTCTTTCATCGACTGGAGTGCCTTCGCAGCAGTTAGAAGTATTTCGGACAGTTGATCTCTTTTCCCTTCAACCGCAGAAATTTTTCCAAATATACCGAACGACATTTAATTTCCTCCTACCGGGCTTTTGTTAAGTAGATAGTTAAATATTGCAGGAACCCGCTGCTTGAAATACGGATAACTATGCTCGGCCTGAGCAATTATAGCTATATGTGCATGAGGTATTTTATCTTTGATCAAATTCGCTATGGATTCATTAGATTCACAAAATAAGCGGCTGATGAAGGCATTTTCCTTCCCTTCTTTCGTACCCCAATCCATATAGAAGCGTTCGTTTCCACTTAAATCTATTGATGCAATCAGCTCTTCCATCTTCTCCTGATTACGCCAAAAACCTGAAGAGATGGCTATTACCTTCTTGAAAATTCCCGGATACTTGCAGGCAGCATAAGTAGAGATCAGTCCTCCAAGGGAGATCCCACCGATTGCCGTGTCTGTTGGGATTGTCCTGTAACTTTCATCGATGAATGGCTTTAATTCTTCCACGATGAAACGGACATACGCGTCCCCTTTTCCACCTTGGTAAAGTGCGGCTTCTGATACTTGTCTGCTATACTCACCGCCCATCCAAGGACAATATTCATCCGACCGTCCATCTTGCTCTTCACTTGCATCAATTCCTACTACTATGAGTTCAATGGAATTAGTAACTAAATACTTTTCTAAACTAAGTGAAACGCCGCCGATTGCCACATCGTCGGAGAACACATTTTTTCCGTCGTGCATGTACAAAACAGGATAATGTTGGTCGGCATCTGAATAATTTGCTGGCAAATATATTCTTATATTCTTTGCCTTAATAAACTTGCTTTCAATTAAAAATGTTTCAATCATTGTTCAACTTTCAATCTTTCTTTGAACTTGGGACTTAGTTGACTCCATACATCGAACTTATTCCCATCAGGATCCCGGAATACAAAATTTCTACCCGGATGTCCGCGGTCTTCAATTGGGCCAACTTCGACGTCTTTTGCTTGAAGGTCTTTTTGAAGCTCTACTAGCTTTTCTTCACCATCCACTTCAAATGTCAGTGAAAACCGTTCACTTCCATTTGAGTCAATAAAGTTTGAAGTTTCTCCTTGTTTAGCCTTCACTAAGAAAAGCGCCTGATCAGCAATTGCTAAAATCGCTTTTTCATCATCCATATAATTGAGTTGTGCTTCTAATTTTGTCGTATACCAATCTGCCGCTAAGGCTACATCTTGGACTGGAAGATACGTTGTACCTACCCGAATTAGTTTTTCTCCCATATATAATCCCTCCCTTATTGTAAGATTCTTTTTTGTGCCTTTGTTTTCCTGCCACCTCTCTTTAGAAATTCAAGCTTATGTAGCATTTCGTCCTATAACAAAAAAGCTGTTTCCAATGGCGGTTGGAAACAGCTTGGATTTTAAAACAACTCTCTTAATTCCTCTGCCAGGTATCCCTTTGAAACAAAAGCTACAGGACCTGTCATGTTGACATTGAACTCTTCATCCATATCGATGGCTAATGTTCCGCCCGGCATATGAACAGTCACTTGCCGGTCGATCAAACCTAATTTTACTGCAACCGAAGCTGCCGCACAGCTGCTGCTGCCTGAGGCGAGAGTGTAGCCTGCCCCCCGCTCCCAAATTTCGATTTGTATATTATTCCGATCCAGCACTTTTAAAAACTGGACGTTCGTCCGATTCGGAAATAATGGATGCGTTTCAATGAGCGGACCCAATTCATGGGCTAAGTCACTCGAAATATCCTCGAGTGGCACTACACAATGCGGGTTTCCCATCGACACACATGAAACGGTCAATTCCGAACCTTTTACCATCAGCTTTTCATTCACCATTTCTCTCGATTCACCAGTAGCCGGTATCTTCGTACTTTGGAAACTTGCTTGACCCATTCCCATTTTAATTTTTTCTTTTTTGTCTATGACATGTGCACTAACCATTCCACCATCAGTGTTGAACTTAAACGGCTTCTCCCCTGTTACATATCCTTCGTCCACTAAATATCGTGCAAAAATACGCGTCCCATTCCCGCTCTTTTCGGCCAAACTTCCATCCGGGTTAAAAATTTTTAATCCTATTACTCCTTCATCATCGAACAGCGGTCCGAAAAGAATGCCATCAGATCCCTCACCGAAATGTCTGTCACAAATCACCTTTGCGCTATTTCCATCCACTTTAAACTCCGTCTTTTGCGGGTCCATTACTAAATAATCATTGCCAAGACCGTTATATCGATAAAAGTCCATCTGGAACTCTCCTCTGTCATTTGTTGTTAAGAACCATTGTACAATTGCTGAAAGCAGAAAAAAAGAGCGGTAAACCGCTCGATGTTAATTTCGTTTTGAGTTAGCAATTGCAGTTGCCATACGGTCAAGTGTAGGAACTGTGCTTGTACGATAGTTTTGCGTCAATATGGAGAATACTAAGAGCTCACCATCACGTGTCGTTGCATAGCCCGTTAAAGAGCTTACTTGATCGAGCGTACCCGTTTTGGCAATTACATTTCCTTTAGCTGGCCAGGTTGTCATACGTGTCCTTAGCGTACCACCAACAAACCGGTCACTTCCCCCGGCAATCGGCAATCCTTTTAAATAGGTACCATACCAAGGTTCCTTTCTGACTTTCTGCAACAACAACGTTAGTTGACTAGAACTTACCTTGTTTGCGTGGGACATACCGGAAGCATCCTCAAAATCCCATTGATTGAGGTCAAGACCGATCGATGATGCATATTCCCTCATTACACGCAGTCCCGCACCCCAACTACCTTCTCCGTATTTCACTTTCCCCATTTGCTTCGCTAAATGTTCCGCATGTGTATTATTACTTAACTTTAAAAACGGAATCATTAATTGTTTTAAGGGCATCGACTTTTTGGCAATCAAAACTCGTGCATTGTCAGGTGTTTTACCTCTTAAAACCTTTGACGTGGCTACAAATTTGATACCTTTTGCTGCCAATGACTTTTTGAATACATCTAAGGCGTATGCAGTTGGATTCGAAACGGCAATCCATTCTTTTTTACCAGCCGATCCAACCGGTACATTTCCAGTAATGATTATTTTATTGGTGCCATATTCCCGTTGAATCTTCAACGTGTTCCGATTGCCTTTTGGCACTGTTTTAGATTTGTTAATGATTCGGACTACATTTGTCGCTGGTGTTAAAGTCACCTTAGCATTACGGCCGTTAACGGAAGGTTTTGCTTCAACAATGACTGATCCTGCATCATAGTCAGTGTTCGGTGATAGTGTCAGTGCCGAAATTTGTGCTGCATAATAGTAAGATTCATCCTCTTTCGCAATTCCATTAGAAAGCCTGTCCGAATCAAACCATGTATCATCCCCGACAATATGCCCGGATAGTCGTTTCACTCCCCGATTCGCCAATATTGAGGCAAAATGATCAAAGTCCTTCTTCAACAGTGTTGGATCTCCTGTTCCCTTCAGATATAAATTTCCGTATAATGTTCCTTTTGCTACTTGTCCGTTTGTTAGTACTTCTGTCAAGAACCGATGATTTTCGCCTAATGTATCTAATGCAGCGGCAGCTGTTAAAACTTTCAGAGATGATGCCGGCGTTACACCCAACTCCGGATTTTTGGAGTAAATTATTTCACCGTTAGATGCTTTCCTCACCGTTACACTCACGGTCGTTCCGCTTAAACTGCTATTCACTATGGAATTCAACGAGTTTTGAAGAGTTGAATACGAGGATGCCGCTTGAACTGAAGGAGATTCTGTGAAGAATCCTGTAAGTGTTCCCAAAAACATGAAAAGAGCGACGATCCCAACTATCATTTTTTGTCGATTTATCATAAGCCCTCCGAATTATGTAGTATATTCAGAGTTTACCATGAACAGCCTGGAAATTATTGCACTTTTTGTCCTATTTTTTGGGGATTATTGAGAATATTAAACCTTTAATCAGTGTTTAAGGATAGAAGGATTGTTTAACAACACCCAATATCATGCCATTCTCCGCTCTTTGGGAGCAAAAATTTCTGAACTTATAATCCAGTTATTTAGTGAAAAATTCCTCTAAGGCTCTAATTTTCTTAAACCTTCAATTTGATTTAATGAATTTATTGTGTTTAAGTTGAGTTATTAAAGGGTAAAAAGTCATGAGAAATATCATTTCGGGGGAATGAATAATGGAATTCGTTTTGCAAAACACAGAACTTAAGAGCTATTTGGATTCACATAAATATGATTTTGAAGAAATGCTTTTAAATCAAGCTGTAACAGTTCGTGATAAAATTGACGAAATTTTACGGATTGGCGATATTGACCTCATCAACAATGCCCATAAACTTGTGTCTTATGTAATAGATGGAAAAAGTGAAGAGTTAAAGAAGTTTGCACGTCAGGAAGGGATTGCGTGGGCAACTCATTCCCTAACGCTTTCTTTTAAACTTGAATGGGTACAAGCGATCCGAAGAACTCTTTGGAGATACGTTGAAATGTACAATGAGTATAAGGGAAGCAATAATTTTGAAAATTTCTTTCACGTGGAAAAACAAATTAATAATGGCATCGACCAATTCTTGAATGCCTTTTTCATCAACTATTCGACTTATAAAGATTCCTTACTCCTCGCCCAGAGACAGCTTGTAGAAAATCTTTCTGTTCCAATCATTCCAATTACTCAAGCTACAGCAATTCTACCGTTGATCGGGTCTATTGATTCGTTCCGTGCACAAATTCTTGAAGAAAAGGTTCTAACAGAGATTAGCCGACTTCAAATCCAAACACTGATTATGGATCTTTCAGGAATTGCAGAAATCGAAGATGATATTGCCGACCACTTAACGAGAATTATAAATGGAACAACTTTAATGGGATGTAAAACTGTTATTACAGGCCTCCGTGCGGAAGTTGTCCGTAAAATTGTCAATTTGGGAATTGTTTTTGATCCAGGTACCGCTACACTTGGTTCACTGCAACAGGCCCTAAACAAATATATCTGATGCAATTCAAATGAGGCTGTCCCATCCGTGGGACAGCCCTTTTTGTTAATCCTTTAACCGTTTCTGATATAGAACGACCATTGTCACGTGTATGATTACTGTCCAAATTAGAAGTCCAGCTAACTCGCTCATCGAATTCCCGAAATTTGCCTGATTATTCTCTGCTATAGTAAACAGGAGGTTGTGCGGCATGTATTCGATCACTGAGAGGAATGGATATTTTTCGATATACATCGTTAAGTATGGCAATCCCATGAATAAGAGCATGATTGGCATAATACCAACAGATGCTTCGACCACAGATTTCGTGAGGAGCCCCATAATAGTTCCGATACCAACGTACAAAATAATCGAAACGAGGATGCCTGCAATAACCACTCCCGAAGGTGAGTATTCCAAGAAAAATGCAGAAATGAAAACAATCACAGAAGTCATGACGATGGAAAGAAGGCTCTTGCCCCCAAGAATATCGATTGCACTTGCTGGGGAAAGCATTAGCACGCGAAGTGTATTCTTTTCTTTTTCTTCTGCTATTAGCGCACTTTGCATAAAAGTTCCGACCATCGTAAACGCCATGATGAACACAAAGTACGTACCGAACAGAGAGTCCATCCCCATTCGTGAATAAAGTGCAGCCAAAATTGGCGGGAATAAAAACATAGGAGATACATACAGGTTTTTTGAAATATCTTTAAAGTCTTTACGAGCAATTGCATAAGATCGTTTCCAAGAAAAAGTCATGCCAATTTCCTCCCTGTCACGTTTATAAAAATGTCTCCTAATGTCGGTTCATTTGAAGAAACAGAAGCAATTCGATTTTGGCTCATTAACTCGTGCATCGTTTCCGCACCGTCTGGCCCTTTTGAAATGACAATCATTTTGCCGTCAGTTGTTTCTACTGTTAATGTCGGTTCACTGAATTTCTGCCGCAGCGCCCTTGGTGTATCCAACAGTTGAATTCTTCCTTCACTTAAGAAAGCAACCCGATCACACAGCACGTCAGCTTCATACATATCATGGGTGGTAAGGAAAATTGTCGTTCCAGCCTCTCTTAACCTCTCTAATCCTTTATAAATATGCTTTGTATTCACAGGGTCCAAAGCAGAAGTCGGCTCATCCAAAAATAGTAGCTCTGGTTTATGTAAAAATGCCCTTGCCAGAAGGATCCGTTGGGTCATACCCTTTGAAAGCTTAGAAATCAGCTTCTTCTTTTCTTCTTTTAAATTGACCATCTCCAGCACTTCATCGACTCTACTATAAGGTTCATCGTAGAGTTCACAAAATAACTTTAAATTTTCTTCTACCGATAACCTGGCATATAATCCGCTGTTATCTGAAAGGATCCCAATTTTTCTGTTCAATTCATTTGTTAATTTTCCAACTGGTTTGCCAAACACTTCAGCAGATCCACTCGTGGCATCTAATTGCCCGGTTAAGATTTTAATAGTAGTCGTTTTTCCAGAGCCACTTGGTCCTAAGAAACCAAAGATTTCCCCTTTCTTTATATTGAAAGATACATCAATTAGTGCACGCTGATTCCCAAAGATTTTTTCCAGCGAGGAGACTTCAATAATTCGCTCCATGTTCAAACCCTCTTTTCTATATGGTGACTTTCTGCCTTCATCATAAGCAATATCATGGGGCACGGCATTAAAATCACGCTGAAAAGAGCAACTTAGGAGATGAATGGAGTAAAAAAAGAGGTGAATGGAACCTATTTCAGTCCGATCATTCCTTTTAACTCAGACATTTTTGTTTTGGACAGGGGAATATTGGATTTATCCCGATCATCCAATACGAGGCTATAACTATTCCTTGTCCAAGTAATAACTTCCCGGACTCTTTGCAGATTTACAATGTAAGAACGATGGCATCTATAAAAACCGTAAGGCAATAGACGTTCCTCTAATTCATTCATTTTGAAATCACTTGGATACGATTCACCATCAATCATGATATTCGCACTTCCGTCACTGCTCTCGATATAATCGATTTCTGTTGGGCTGAACAAGATAATCTTCTCATTCACTTTCGCTGGGATTTTCTCGAAGCGTACCTGCTGAACAGAAATCAACTCTGCCGGAACTTCAGTTATTACCTCTTCTGTATCTAATGAACTATCAGTAGAATCTTCTTCAACTTCATAAGGAATCAACCCCTCCTCCCCGAGACGATATACCCTATCTGTTACCGTTAAGGCACTTTCCATATTGCCTGTCAAAATTAATACTGCCTTCCCCTTTAAAGTCAAATACTCGACAAAGTTAATAAAGATACGGTGCGTTTCCAAATCGACATTTTGAAGGGGTTCTTCAAATACAATTACTTTGGGATCAGCAAATAAAAGCCTTGAAAATTGAACTCTTTTCACTTCCGAAAGTGAGCATTTGGTTAACCGATGATGTAATTGATCTTTTAACCCCAAGATTAAGGCGACATCCTCTATTAAGAAGTCAGACTCATAAACATCTTTATAGAATTTCAAGTGATCGAGTATGGTCAATCGTTCATAATAACCTTCACTTAGCGTACATATGCCTATTTCACGAGCAAACTGACGATCTAAAATATGTATTCCATTTACGCTTATATAACCTTCCGAAGGTTGAAAAGAACCTTCTATTATATGTATGAGCATTTCTCTAATGTTGACATGGCAATGAATTGCTGCCACTACCGATGCATCCACCTGCAAATCAAAGGAAGGGAACACTAATGTATCTGCATTCCGTTTTGCGAGTTTCTCAATTGTCAGCAAAGTCATTATTTCACCTATATTCTAAAACTAAATACTCTTCTTTCATGGTAGAACATAGCACAAATAAATCAAGCAAAAATCCAATATATTGTATAAACTCATAGTTAAACTTTTGTTTATCCTGTATAATTTAAGTCAATAGGAAAAAGTTGCAAATCAGTAAGGGGGAAATCTGATGCCAATTCCAACAAACCATACACGGCCTATTCGAAAAACTGCAAAAGAAAGCGCATTCATACAATTACAGCAATGGATTATTGACGGAACTCTCCAACCTGGAGAAAAATTATATGATACAGAACTTGCTTCAGCACTTGGTGTAAGTCGCACACCCGTTCGGGAGTCCCTCCAATTGTTAGAGGTGCAGGGCTTCGTTGTTATGCAGCCTGGCAAAGCAACTCAAGTTACAAATGTGAACAAAGATGATATTAAAGAGCTTCTTCCACCGCTTTCGGCATTACAAGCCCTGTCTGCAGAACTTGCTATACCGCATATTGATGATGAGACTATTAGACGTTTAGGAGAACTCAATAACCAGTTTGCCGATTTGATCGGACAAAAGGATTTCTTCCAGGCTCTTAAAATTGACGAGGAATTCCACCAAATCATTGTAGATATAGCCGATAATCGTTTTATCGAATCTATCGTTCAACGTCTGCAAGCTCATGTAAGAAGATTATTCTTTTTTAACTCGATTAAGCTTTCTACCCGTTCAATTGAAGAACATAAAGAGATAATTGCAGCATTCAAAGCACGGGATGCAGTGAGAGCTTCCGAAACAATGAAAATAAACTGGAATCGTACAATTGAGGATTTTGAGAGATAACTATACGATGTATATACCTACCTAAAGAGATGGACTCTATAATCGTAGGACAAAAAAAGCCGTTGCCACTTCACTTCAGGCAACGGCTTTTTCAAATTATGAATTTGCATTGGCTTCTTGTTTTGGTTTTGCAACGACAACGCCCATATTTGTGAAGCGGGCAATCAGACCGGTAACAACCATAACAATACCTACCGGTAAAACCCAACCTAAGCCTTGGGAATACAGCGGCAAATTGTCATTAAGGAATGTAACGATCGACTGCAGCCAACCAGGGTTGTCCATTTCAAGGGAAGCAAATAATGTCTTTACTCCGTCGACCACCCCAACGCATAAGGCTACAAACGTACTTGCAACGTAAACAATTTTAGCATGGTTGAATAGCGGTGATGCAAAAGCCAATAGAATGGTTACGATTGCTAAAGGATAGAGCAACATTAAAACTGGTACTGAGAATGTGATGATATTCGTCAATCCAGCATTCGATACGACAAAAGAAAAGACGCTGAAGATGACGACGAATGCTTTGTAGTTTACTTTCGGGAACAATGTATTGAAATATTCGCTACATGCCGTAATTAGTCCGATACTTGTTGTTAAACAAGCAAGGATGATGACAATCCCTAACAGTACAGACCCGTATGTTCCGAAATAGTGATTAGCAACTGCACTTAATACCGGACCACCGTTGTCAAAATAGCCAAATAGCTGAACACTTGTGGCTCCTAATAGTGCGATCCCGAGATAAATAACGCCAAGAAGAGTTGCAGCTACTCCTCCGGAAACCGCTGTTGCTTTTAAGATGCCTCGCTTGGACTTAACGCCCATGCGCTGAATGGCATGAATGACGATAATAGCAAATACTAAGGAAGCCAGAGCATCCATTGTATTGTAGCCTTCAGTAAATCCTTTGAAGAATGCACTTTCAAGATATCCTTCTTGAGGAACTTCCGGTGCACCCATTGGTTTGAAAATGACCATTGCCAAAAGAATTACAAGACCAACTACTATTCCTGGTGTTAAGAATTTACCCACGTAGTCGACAATTTTCGCCGGCTTCAGACAGAATAAGAGTGTGATTCCAAAAAAGATTGCAGAATAGATCCAAAGAGCAACTGTTGGATCTCCATTCATGAATGGAGCAGCAATTCCCACTTCGAAGGATACAGTAGCGGTACGCGGAATCGCGAAAAACGGTCCGATTGTTAAGTAAAGTGCCGAAGTAAAAAGTACTGCGTAAACCGGATTTACACGGCTCGCCAACTCTTGCAAGTTTTTACTTCCTGAAAAGCCCATTGCCAGGATTCCTAAAAACGGAAGACCTACTCCTGTAATAAGAAAACCGATTGCTGCAGGCCATACATTAGATCCGGCCTGTTGTCCAAGTTGTGCTGGGAAAATGAGGTTTCCGGCTCCGAAAAATAGTGCGAAAAGCATAACACCGACAACCACATACGATTTGAATGGTAGTTTTTGATCCATTTGCTGTTCCTCCTTAGATGATTAAATTAGGTACATATTTTTTAGTAATATTGGCATCCACTTAAATTAAAAGATTTACTCAAATTTTCAAATAAATTAGTCCAAAAGAGGTATGCAATATATTACACGCAAGTGATATTTGTTATATTACTATCATTTTAGGTAGAATGCAATATATTGCGTGAATATTTTCATAAAAAATTTAAAAAAAGAAAGAGGCCGTCTAATAGCCTCTTTTTCTTTTATGTACTCCTATGAACGAACGCATTCAGAACCTCTTTTTAAAAGGTCTAATAGTTTTGCATCTTCCTCATTTGGAATTGTATAGATTTTAGCATATGCATTTTTCTCATTTAATTTAACCCGTAACTCGTTTAAGCATTCATCTTCATTATAGAAAAGATTTACATGTTCCAAGGTTAATGAGTTCCGGAAACACTGTCCACCGGCCTCGGAGTAGAATAATACTTCCTTCTCAGTAGCGGCTATTATTCCTTTTCCTGAGTATTCTTCCTCATTGAAGCAGAAAGTGAATTGTCCAAAAATCCAATAATGAATGGGCTCATGTCCAAATGAATTTTGGGCGGATTCAAGCAATTGGAAATACTGGTTCAAAAGTGTTCACTCTCCTTTCTCATTTCCCTAATCATAGCTCTATAATATTAAGTTGGTGTTTCAACAACATTACTTTTTCATTAATAAAACCTGCCTTCTTTACGAAGACAGGTTCATACAGACTATTAAGTTTTTCCTATCGGTAACCGGCAATCCTTAGTCAGTAAAGATTAAGCGGCTTCTTTCTCACCCAATGCCTTTTCTGAACCGGCTACTACAACCGCGGCCGATGCATCCCCTACAACATTCAACGAAGTCCGCATCATATCCAAAATCCTGTCAATTCCCGCGATGAGTGCAATTCCTTCAAGCGGCATGTTGACTGACGTTAATACCATCGCTAACATTACCATGCCTGCTCCCGGTACACCTGCAGTACCGATAGACGCCAATATAGTCATAAGAACAACGGTCAGCAGCTGTATAAACGAAAGCTCCAGTCCATAAAACTGTGCTATGAAAACTACTGCTACCCCTTGATAAATGGCGGTTCCATCCATATTTATCGTCGCACCTAACGGAAGGACGAAACTTGAAATCCGATTCGGTACTTTTAGATTCTCGTTAGTATTTTTGATCGTTACCGGCAGGGTTCCTGAACTACTCGCCGTGCTAAACGCTACAAAGGCTGCCGGAGCAATACCTTTAAAGAAATTGAAAGGATTCATTTTAGCAAAGGTTTTGACAGTCAATGAATAGACGATAAAAGCATGCAGTAGACACGCCAGATAAACAGCCAGAATGACCTTTAACAAGGGCAATAATACAGATGTCCCGTAACTTCCGATCACTGGTGCAAGAAGGCCGACAATGCCAATAGGGGCAAGCTTCATGATGATTCCGGTAATTTTATACATAATTTCTGCAAAACCTTCGAAAAAGCGGAGAACCGGCAGTCCTTTTTCACCAATTAGCGTCAGGGCAACACCAATGAAAAGTGCAAAGAAGATAATTTGCAGGACATTCCCAGATGTTAAAGCGTTAAAAGGGTTTTCTGGAATTATATTTAGAATCGTAGTAACAGCGCTTTGCGGTTCATTTGCTGCAGCCTCTGGAATCTCGCCTCCTTCAGAAAGAGAAAGACCTTTCCCAGGTGACAATGCAAAAGCGATGATTAAACCGATGATAATGGCAATTGCTGTCGTGGCAAGATAATAGACAATGGTTTTTGCACCGATTCTTCCCAGTTGTTTCGGATTAGCAGAGCTCGCGACTCCCACAACTAACGTGGCCAAAATTAGCGGTGCAATTATGAACTTAATCAGCCTTAAAAATAATTCCCCAAGCGGTTTTATCACATCTATCGAACTACCAAAGAATACGCCTAATAAGATTGCCAGCACAAAAGCAACCAGCATCTGTGCTGCTAAATTAAAACGAAACAGCATGTTTACCCTCCTTTTTATAATTTTCAATTAATTAATTGTATGATTGGCTCTTGACTGCCCATGACAAATTGTATGAGGTTAGGCTAAAAGGCGTATAAAGACGAATTTTTTGTAGATTCACATCAATTAAAATGCGAAAGCGGATTTCTTAAACCCTCAGAGCCAACGGATTCGATTAAGGAATGGAATGCTATGCAAGGGAAATTATTTAAACTTCGTACGTAGATCAGCGTATTATCCAAATTCTTTATTGTTTCTTTTTAATTTCTGTTATATATTATTAACATATTCAAATATTTGAATATGTTAATTCGTAGAGGTGATAAATATGTGGACTGATATGCAACAATTTAAAGCCGATTTTTTCAAGGCTTTAGCGCATCCATTAAGGATTCGAATATTGGAACTGCTATCAGAGGGCGAAAAGAGCGTAAATGAAATTCAAGAAGCACTTCAAAGTGAAGGTTCTTCTGTATCTCAGCAGCTAAGTGTCCTTAGAAGTAGAAATATAGTCGTTGGGCGGAAGAATGGAAAACATGTAATCTACTCCCTACGAGATGAAGCCATAGCTGATCTTTTAACAGTTGCACGGAACATCTTTAACAATCACTTGATTGATACAGTTGCGATGTTGGAAGAGCTGGATGAAAAAGTACAAGACTAAACATGAGAAGAAGGGTGTAACGTGAAACGCTTGTTTACCGGGAGATTCAACGATTATTCAGTTTCCCACTTCCAAAGGGATATAACTTCAGGTGTAATTGTCGGTGTGATTGCAATTCCATTGGCGATGGCTTTTTCGATTGCATCCGGGGTTAACCCCGAATATGGTTTATATACGACAATTATTGCAGGTATTATTATTTCCTTACTCGGCGGTTCTAAATACCAAATCGGAGGACCGACAGGAGCGTTCGTTCCGATACTTTTTGGCGTAGTGATCACTTATGGTTATCAGGATCTTTTACTTGCTGGACTAATGGCAGGAATCTTCCTATGTGTATTAGGTTTTTTAAAATTAGGAAATCTGATCAGCTACATTCCAGTTCCGGTAACCATCGGTTTTACTTCCGGTATCGCGGTGATCATCTTCACTGGTCAGATTGGTAATTTTTTCGGCCTTACGAATATGGAGAGCCATGAGTTTTTTATTGATAATTTGAAAGAAATTATTTCGAACTTCCCTTCTATTAACGTTAATAGTGTTTTGATTGCAGCAATATGTCTAACTATTATTTTGCTTCTATCTAAAGTCTTGCCGAAAATTCCTGGCTCCTTAGTCGGGCTAATCGTTTCATCCATCATAGCAGCTGCCCTTTTCCCCGATCAGGTTCAAACGATTGGAAGTGTCTATGGAGGTATTCCTAAAAGTCTGCCGGAATTCGCTTTACCGGAAATTACTTGGGAAAGGATTGTCAGGCTATTGGGTCCGGCATTGGCGATTGCTATGCTGGGAGGAATTGAATCGTTACTCTCTGCTGTTGTTGCAGATGGGATGACGAACAGTAAACATAACAGCAACAGAGAACTGATTGGTCAGGGGGTGGCAAATATCGTCACACCTTTGTTCGGTGGCATACCTGCTACCGGTGCAATCGCCAGAACAGCCACTAACATTAAATCCGGCGCTGCTTCCCCGCTTTCCGGGGTAATTCACGGGTTGTTTGTGCTTTTAACTCTATTGCTCTTTGCACCATATGCTTCCCATATTCCGCTTGCCAGCATGGCACCAATCCTTATGATGGTGGCCTGGAACATGAGTGAACGAAAACAATTTGGTCATTTGTTGAAAATGAAGTCCGGCGACTCTATCATTCTGCTTCTCACATTTGGATTAACTGTTTTTGCCAGTATTACAATCGCCGTAGGAGCAGGGTTAACCATGGCTGTTATACTATTCGTTAAACGAATGACCCAATCGGTACAACTTCACTCTGATGATGAGACAGATCAGCAAATTCAAGAGTACGAACATCAGGAAATTAAGATATTCTCAGTGGAAGGTCCGATTTTTTTCGGAGCTGCCCAACTGATGGAGCAAAGGCTCAAACGGTCGCTTCATACAAAACCTAAGTTCCTGATCATCAGAGTACATGACGTACCATTCATCGATTCAACTGGAGATGATTACTTAAGGAAGCTAATAGGTGACTTCAGGAGAAATGGCAGTATAATGCTAATCTCGGAGGCAAGGGTGGATGTTTTAGAGTCTATGAAAAAATCTGGACTTCTACACCATTTAGGCCCTGAACATTACTTTGAAACAGTTGATGAAGCTATTGAATTCGCTTCTTCACAATTCACTTCGGTACCCGCGTAACAACACACATAAATAGAGGATCTGCGTTGTTTAACGCAGATCCTTTTTTGTTCATTATAATTTTTGATCATCTACTGAGTTGAGCCATTCCTCAATTGCTCCAATGACTGATTCCACACTTCCCTCACTAAATGGTGAGAGTAGATTCGCCTCTTCCACAATCTTTGTAAAAGATTTTGAACCGCCGATTTGGCAAATATGAAGATAATCCTTCCAAGCATCCTCACGGTTTTCCATGGAACGTTTCCAGAACTGGAATGCGCAAATTTGTGCAAGGGTATAGTCGATGTAGTAGAAAGGACTGTTGTAAATATGTCCTTGTCGCTGCCAGAATCCACCTGCTTCTAAATAGGAATTTCCAGCATAATCCCTGTGTGGCAAATATGTCTCTTCAATCTTTTTCCAAGCAGCCTTCCGTTCGGCAGGACTCATTTCCGGATTTTCGTAAACGACATGCTGGAACTCATCCACTGCCACTCCGTATGGAAGGAATAATAGTCCGCTGCTCAAGTGTGCGAACTTATATTTATCCGTGTCTTCCTTGAAGAACAACTCCATCCACGGCCATGTGAAAAATTCCATACTCATCGAGTGGATTTCACATGCTTCATACGTCGGCCATAAGTATTCAGGAATTCCGATATTCCGACTGGAATATACTTGGAACGCATGCCCCGCTTCGTGCGTTAATACATCAATATCCCCAGAAGTACCATTGAAGTTCGAGAAGATAAATGGAGAATCATAATCTTCGATGAACGTACAATAGCCACCTGATTCTTTCCCTTTTTTCGCTACTAAATCCATTAAGTTGCGGTCCGTCATATATTTGAAGAATTCTGCGGTTTCAGAAGAAAGTTCTTCATACATTTTAGAACCATTTTCTACAATCCACTCTGGCGATCCTTTCGGCGCAGCATTTCCAGTCAAGAAATTCAACGCTTCGTCATGGAACTTCAAGTGATCGACACCAATCCGTTTCGCCTGGCGTTCATATAATTTAGTTGCCAAAGGAACCACATAATCCCTGACTTGATCACGGAATACTTTTACCATCTCTGCATCGTAATCGACACGGCTCATACGTAAATAACCGAGCTCGACAAAGTTTTTATAGCCAAGTTTGAGTGCAATCTCATGACGGACTTTAACAAGGTCGTCATAAATCTTGTCGAACTTCTCCGCATTTTCTTGGAAGAACCGGAAACGTGCCTCTGTCGCTTTTTTACGCACTTCCCGATCAGTGGATTCACCATATGGTCCAAGCTGAGCAAGCGTTAACGTTTTGCCATCGAATTCGACTTGAGCCGATGCAACTAACTTAGAATAATCGGAAGATAACTTATTTTCTTTTTGGAGTAACGGAATAATTTCCGGAGAGAATGATTTGATCGATGCATCTGCAAGAGCGAAAAGTTGACTGCCCCATTTCTCTTCAAGTTCCTTCCGGTATGGTGAGTTCACGAGTTCCCGGTAATAGGATGTGACCAATTCCTCCATCTGAGGAGAAATGTCATCGAAGTAATCCCGTTCTGCTTGATAGAATTCATCATTCGTGTCAATCGAAGCACGGATATATACTAAATTCGCTTGAGTTGAAAAAGTCTCGCGGAACTTATTAATCGCTTCAATTGCAACGCTTTGTTCTTCTACTGATTTTGCTTCTCTAAAGGTCTGTAATAAGCTTTCAAAACGCTCCTTTGCCTCTTTCATATCAGGACGTTCATATTTGTACTGGTAGAATGTTAACAAGATTGTTTCCCCCATGGTTCAGACTTACTTTAATTGTTTACCAATGACCAATGAATTGCAATGGTGCATTGTTCAAAAAATGCAGAAAAAATCGTCGATTACTAATATCTACTCTCTTATATTGATTGTTCCTATTAAATTCTCAATTTAGTCCATTCCATCCGGTAGAATATCCGATCATATACACTGTTATCTCCCACAGTTTTCAGTGCCTTCAAGATTATGTTTAACGTCTTTAAATGAACATCCGGCGTTAAGACATACCAGTAGAATGCATCACCATACAAATTCCACATTCGTCCCATAATTCCTTCAATTATAAAAGGCCTCCTTATTTAAGGAGACCCTCATCTTCAACATCCGTATGATTTATGCAAAACTCAAGTACTTCTGCTTCCTCATCTTCGTCCATTGCGAATTCCAACACTTCTTGTGTACGTTTATCGATGAAAAAGTGCTGTACAATCCGATCACTTGATTCTGAAGATGATAGAATTACACGAAGTTCCAGACCATTTTCCCTGAATAATTCGTCATCCTCTTCCACTTCAATATCTAAAAGGAATTCATAGCGTTTTCCTTCAATAATACCTGTCGGATCTTTGATTTCTTCTACTGTATAACTTGTAATTTCCATTGCTGTACCCTCTTTTGAATCGTTTTTATCATTATACCCGAACATATCAGTTAGAACACGGGATTGTTCCCACAAAAATAAGAGCCCTCACACCGAAGGCTCCTTCCAATCCTAAACTAATAACACCCAAAGCAGCATCGTGAAGGCAATGGTGGTAATCCCTTGCAGTAATGTTGCCATCGTTTGCGCTTTATATGCATCCGTTACTTGCATGCCGCTGAATTGTGTAATGACCCAGAAGAAACTGTCGTTCACATGACTGACCGTCATCCCTCCCGCTCCTATTGCCATCACAATGAGAGCAAGAGGTATCGCTCCGTCAATCCCCAATGTCGGGAGCAATGGTGCAATCAGTGTGGACGTGACTACTAACGCAGTTGTAGTTGATCCTTGTGCGGTCTTCAAAGCTGCCGCTATCAGGAACGGTACCAATAAGAATAATGCACCTTTAAACAAATCCAAATTCATGCTCTGGATTAAATCTGCGACTCCTGTATTTGATATAACCCGACCGAATGCACCACCTGCCGCTGTAATGAGTAAGATAGGTGCCGCTTCTTTCAGACCGTCACCGATCCAGCCGTACAACGTTTTCTCTGACATTTCGGGCAATAAAAGAAATGAAGCCAATACACCAATTAACAATGCTACTGTCGGGGAACCTATAAATCTAAAAATCTGTGTCACACTATCGTCGCCTCCGATTAGCGAAGCAATCGAGCCGCTGGCGATTAATAGGATTGGCAATACAATCGGAAAGAATGACTTGAATGTGGAAGGCATTTTTCCAAACGACTTTATGATTTCATCATAGTCAAACTCGAATTCCTCGCCATCTTCGGGTACCACAATTTTTGTTCCAACTTTAACCGCCCAGAAGTAGCCAACCAATGCAGCCGGAATCGCTACTAATAAACCGAGTAGAATCACTGTACCTAAGTAGTTCTCTGCGCCAATATTACCGGCAGCTGCAATGGGACCAGGTGTAGGCGGCACCAATGTATGAGTAGCGTAAAGACCTGTTGCCAGTGCTACGGCCATGGAGGCGATTGCCACTTTTGCACGGTTCGCTAATGCTTTCTTCAGACTCGACAGGATCACAAAGCCGGAATCACAGAATACCGGAATCGACACGATATATCCAATCACCGTCATCGCCAGTTGTGGTCGTTTATCTCCAATGACTCGAAGTACCACTTCCGCCATTCTAAACGCTGCTCCGGACCTTTCTAAAATGACGCCTATGATTGTACCGGCAACGATGACGATACCGATTCCCGTCATCAGCCCCCCGAAACCTTCGCTAATGTGCTTTACTACATCCAACAATGGCATTCCTGAAACTATACCGACAAAGAATGCACCAGCAAGCAACGCTAAAAACGGATGCACTTTTAACCAAGCAGTCAGTCCAACGACGATCAGTACCCCTACTAAGATCACCGCAAATAACATACTACACTCCCCTTTATTTTAAACTCTTCACTACTTCTCCCGTCTTTCTGATTAAATACTTTTTGGCATTCCGAATCGATTCTTCTTTCGGCACCCCCTCTTCCATTACCGAGTAAAGTCCGTCAAAATAGCTCTCCAATTCATTCACTCCGCTTTCCACCAGTCCGGAAATTAGAATGACAGGAATCCCCTTTTTCTTAGCCTCTTTAGCAATCCCAAGAGGTGCCTTGCCCGAAAGTGTTTGCAAATCCGTCTTTCCCTCACCTGTTATTACGAAATCTGCTCCTGCCATCCTTTCTTTAAATTGAATTGCCTCTAATACAACCTCGATTCCTGTCTCCATTTCCGATGGGAAAAATGCTTTGAAAGCTCCTCCAACCCCGCCTGCTGCCCCTGCTCCCTGTACATGATGCAGAGAAATACCATAGTGGTGTTCAATAATATTCGCGAAATTCAGTAAGCATTGATCCAAAAAGTTGGCCATTTCAAGATCCGCACCTTTTTGAGGACCGAATATATGTGAAGCACCATTTTCCCCTACAAAGGGATTATCAACGTCACATGCAACAATAAATTGGCTTTCAAATATGCGAAGATCAAATTGTGAATCGTCAATACGGTACAGATTTTTTAGAGCCCCTCCGCCTGACCCAATCGATTTTCCTTCTTCGTTCAAAAATTTCATGCCGAGTGCCTGTAAAATTCCGAGTCCACCATCATTTGTGGCACTTCCCCCAAGTCCAATGATGAATTTTCGGAATCCTGCTTCTAAGGCATATCGGATCAACTGTCCAGTTCCAAAAGTAGATGTATGTATTGGGTTTCGTTCTTCATCACTCAAAAGTGTCAGCCCGGATGCTTCAGCAATCTCGATTACAGCTGTTTCCCCATCACCGAGTACGCCATATGTGGCATCTATATTCCTTTCCAAAGGGTCTGTTACTGAATGAGTGACATATTTTCCATTGGTCGATTCAATCAGGCTCTCCATTGTCCCTTCGCCGCCATCAGCTACAGGAAGCAAAACGGTTTCTATTGTGGAATCTACTTGTTTGACTCCCTCCTCCATTGCTTTTGCTGCTTCCATCGCAGTCAAGCTGCCTTTATAAGAGTCTGGTGCAATAATAATCTTCAAAAGTCTCGCCTCCTTATCAAAGCGCTCTTATTTAAGTATATGGTTGGAACTGTCACTATCATTATAGTAACTTTTTATTTTCAATAAAAAAGTGCCAATCTTCAATTAGAAGAAATTGGCACTTTGACAAATATTGATTTTAGCGAGATGCTTTTGGCGGTTGGCATACATCACATTTACGTTGATGATTATCCTTAAATTTCTTGAATGTTTTTTCAAACTCATTACCACATGCACACTTGAAAGATAATTTTTGAGAAAAACCGTGGTATTCTGTTGTGAGCAATTTACTATCTGAGTTCTTGTCGACGAATTCCCTAATTTTATCTATCGTCCATCGCTTATTCATACCTTTACACCTCTATAATGTTTATAAATTGAATGCTTCAAACATCCATATCAATGAATATTTACTATCATACCACGTGCTGTTCCTCTCAACGAACCTAAATGATACTACATCCATTTCTCTTCACTATTTTTATTTATTTGATTATTTTTAATTCAAGTACCTTGCATTGAACAGTACCACATGTTATATTGTTCTCAATCTACTACAACATGAACGGTACTGGATAATAAACAATAGCTATGTGAGGGAGTGATCAATTGAATATCCAATTTAAAAAAGGGGTGCTAAATCTTTGCGTTCTCGTTCTTCTGGATAAAAAGGACCGATATGGTTATGAGCTCGTTCAGAAGATTTCCGACCAGATTGCCATCAGCGAAGGATCCGTGTATCCTCTGCTTCGCAGATTAACGAAGGAAGGTTATTTTACAACGTATTTACAAGAATCAACAGAAGGTCCGCCACGTAAATATTATCAGTTAACTGATTTAGGAAGAACGTATTTACAAGCACAACTAACAGAATGGAAAAGTTTCACTGAAGGGGTCAATAATTTAATCGAGGAGGGTGTAAAGGATGAATGAACAGCAATTTTTAGCTGAATTGAATGTAGCATTGAGCCGCTTGCCAGAAGAAGAACGAAAGGACGTCATTCAAGATATAAGAGAGTATTTTATGGATGGAAAAGAGGATGGAAAAACCGAGGAGGAACTATCGGCATCACTCGGCTCACCACAAGCAATTGCATCCGAAATCCTGCCTTCCTTCCCTATCGAAACCGAAACGATTCACTCAGAAACTCGGGAAGTTATCAAAATATCGGAACCGTACATGAATATCCGAACTAATGTCCAGCATGGTTCGTTGATCGTCAAACCATCCGATACAGATGAAACTAAAGTTGAATTGACAGGAAAAAACGACAAACTCCGTTTAACAGCAGAAGTGATCGGCCAAACCTTGACGATCAATTTGAAAGACGTTCGCCGCTTCTTCTCATTCAGCTTCAACTTTACACCAATCACCTTAACGGTACATGTTCCGAAAAAACTGTATGAAATGATCGAATTGTATACGGATAATGGCAGAATCATGGCCGAAAAATTATTAGGGAAAACCTTCAAAGCCGAATCTGATAACGGGCGGATTCAGCTTCAAGCGATTGCAGCTACAACACTTTCCGCAGAAACGGATAATGGACGGATTGAAATGGCGAATATCCAAGCTGAGCATGTGCGGGCAAAAACAGATAATGGACGAATTGAACTGAATCATGTCGATTCACAAAAAGTGACAGCAGAATCCGACAACGGCCGGATTGAAATGGTCAATATCGCCGGTGCCCTTTACGGTAAAACCGATAATGGACGGATTACATTGAAGACGAGTGGCTTAGACCGTAATATCGACTTCAGCACAGATAACGGAAGCATTGTCATTGAAACCGAAAAAGAGCCGACTAATGTTACCATTATGGCTAAAACTGGTCATGGGCGGATTGATGTATTTGGTGAGAAAAACAGCAGGACTTCAATCGGCCAGGGGGTTAACATAGTAAAATTAGAATCAGATAACGGAAGAATTACGGTTACTACAAATAAAACAATTAACACTATATAATATCAAGGCCGAAGCTAAGCAGCTTCGGCCTTTTATATAAACTGATTCTTTTTCTTTTTAAACAGCTGCTCCAAAGTGATTCCGACAATGGTCCCGACAATCATTCCGTTTGACAGGATGACTGATACAACATCAGGAAGATTGCCTAAACTGTCTACAGGAACAAACATCAAGCCAACCCCTGTCATTAAAGCGTAGGCGGATACAGTATAGGCTCTTCCTTTATTCTCCTCGCTCTCGAGTTCCTTTAATGCCATTTCAACCATTTTTGTAAAAATAGTAAATGTCACAGCAAAAGCAACCGGTGCAGGCAATGCAGAAAATACCGCAATTACATTTGGTAGAACACTGATGATGACCACTATAATGGCACCGAAAACGAAAGGTTTAAGCTTGGCCATTTTTGTTGCACTTACAAACCCGGCAGCACCGGATATCGGAACGGGACCGATGGCAGAAAAGATGCCTGCCAAAATTTGATTCACCCCAGAAGCGATGGAACCATGCTTCATCCGATCGGGATGATCGATGCCGAATGATTTTTTGTAGACACTCTCCATCACCCGGATAGATGCCATCATATTTGCAACTAACAGTAGTGTGATGAACAAAGCCGTGACGAACATGCCTGTGTCCCATACAGGAGGACCGTAGACGAAAACATCCGGGAAGGAAATCCAGCTGTCCCCCTTAAAATCCACGTTCTCCGCTTTTCCAACGATCAGAAATAAAAGCCACCCCAATAAGATGGATAGAAGTACGGAATAACGCTGCAACCATTTGTTTTTACTGCTCATCATGAAATATGTAGCAATCATGATGACTAAACTGGCAACTGCAATGATGGGATCTACGGATTCTCCTACCTCTTCGACCCCTAACATACCCTTCACGAACGTTCCGCTTAACTGAAGAACGAGCAATGTTAAATAGACAAATGTGATGGTTGGTGTAAAAAGGTTCTTCATCTTCCCTATCAACCCCGTAATTGCCAGGAGGATGAAGATGATACCACTATACATTTGACCGCTTTGCAGTACTTGGAGGGATTGTCCCATGGTTGGGTAGAGAATACCAACCATGCCGGCATAGACGACAAAGACACCCCACCAGATGCCAGCTGGTCCCTCATTGATCGGAAGCCGGTGGCCAATCAGAACTTGAACGAGACATGCAATCCCTAATATAAAGATGGTTCTTTGTATGAAGAGTGATGTATCAGCACTATCCATCCCAAACACATGGGCAATGGCAATCGGCGCTGCAATGGATGAGGCGAAAAGAAAGACGGCCCATTGAAGTCCGCCAAGTATATTTTTCATCGTTCAACCCTCTTCCTTTTCAAACTTATGCTTCAATTATCTGTTCAGGAGAGTCTACATATAACTTTCTACTCGGTAGTGCCAGCTCCGCATTCTCTTCCTCTATGATTTCCTTAATAGCGTAATTAATCTCTTCACGGATTTCCAAGTATTCAGCCCAAACGGTTGTACTTGTGAAGAAGTATAAAAATAATTCAACACCATTGTCCTGGAACTTATTGAACCGAACAAAAATGGTTTCAGGATGGACTCCCTCATGCTGTTTAAGCAAAGCCTCCACTCTTTTAGAAACAGTCCGCAACTTTTCTACAGGTGTGTCGTGGGTAAATCGAAGATTGAAAGAAATCTGACGTTTGCCCATCTTGCTCCAATTGGTAATAGATTCGTTTGCCAATGTAGCGTTCGGTACAGTTACTAACGCTTGTTCAAACGTCCGGACTAAAGTACTCCGGAACGAAATATCCTCAACCGTCCCCTCTACACTTGGCGTTAAGATCCAATCACCGATTGTGAAAGGCTTTTCCGTAATGATTATGACACCGCCAAACAGATTACTGACCGCGTCCTTCGCTGCTAATGCAATAGCCAAACCGCCTAATCCAAGGCCAGCCATGAATCCATTCACATCAAATCCAAATTCAGTTAAGATGACAGCTATTATAATCGCCACAATAACGAAACGTACAGCTCTAGATATGAATGGAATAATGATAACATCGACTTCTATCGAAAATTTATCACTGATTTTCGAAAAAACCCGTGATGTGGAAGAAGATAAATTAAATAATCCCCAGCCAAACAAACCAATTAGAATCGCTCTAAGGATTTTCCTGAAGAACGGATTACTATGATCGAAAAAAGGAAAGTAAACAGCTGCTATGTATGTCCCGATTATGATCAATACCCATTGAAACGGTTTATTGAACGCCTCTAAAACGCTTGAAAAGAATGAGGTTGGGGCTTTGTCTCCCAGTTTAAGGAGTAATGCAAAGATATATTTCGTGAAAACTCTCCGAAAAATGACAAATAACAAAAGAATACCGATGGATATGGCTAAGTCAATAACTTGCTCATCCGTCCAAAAATCTAAATTCAACTTAAAACCTCCTCGCACCCTAATATGGTACCACATCTAATTTCAGTTTTATCCAGAAACAATCCAAGAAATGCGGGCTACCCTTCCTAATTTTATCATGCATATCTTTACGAAAAGAGGGAAGACTGTTATAGGGTCTATTTTATTTAATAGGAGGGGATAAAATGGCAAACAACGAACAAAACAAAACAAGCCGTGAATCAGAAGAAACATTGACGAATCGGCAAGGACATCCAATTACTAACAACCAAAACTTGAGAACTGTCGGAAATCGCGGCCCGGCTACACTTGAAAACTATGATTTTATTGAAAAAATCAGCCACTTTGACCGGGAACGAATTCCGGAGCGTGTCGTCCATGGACGCGGCGCAGGCGCACATGGATATTTCGAAGCTTATGGCACTGTGGGAGACGAGCCTGTCTCCAAATATACACGTGCAAAACTTTTCCAAGAAAAAGGAAAACAGACACCGGTTTTCGTACGCTTTTCCACCGTTATCCATGGAACACATTCTCCTGAGACATTACGTGATCCACGCGGTTTTGCGGTTAAATTCTATACAGAAGATGGCAACTGGGATCTCGTCGGAAACAACTTGAAGATTTTCTTCATTCGTGATGCCGTTAAATTCCCCGATATGATCCATGCCTTTAAACCAGATCCAGTGACCAACTTGCAAGACGCAGAACGATTCTTCGATTTTTGTGCTAGTTCACCTGAGTCTTTCCATATGGTGACTTTTGTCTATTCACCGTGGGGAATTCCAGCAAACTATCGGATGATGCAAGGTTCTGGGGTTAACACTTATAGATGGGTAAATAGCGAAGGGAAAGCTGTATTAGTTAAATACCACTGGGAACCAAAACAAGGCATCAAAAACTTGACGATGAAAGAAGCTCAAGAAATCCAAGGCAAGAACTTTAACCATGCCACCCAAGACTTATATGATGCAATTGAACGGGGAGATTACCCAGAGTGGGAACTCTTTGTACAAATCATGGAAGATGGTCCACACCCTGAATTGGATTTCGATCCTTTAGATGATACAAAACTATGGCCAAATGACCAATTCCCGTGGTTGCCGGTTGGACGTATGGTGTTGAATAAAAACCCTGAAGATTACTTCAACGAGGTTGAACAAGCTGCATTTGGTACAGGAGTACTTGTAGATGGCTTAGACTTCTCTGATGACAAAATGCTTCAAGGGCGGACCTTCTCCTATTCGGATACTCAACGGTACCGTGTCGGACCGAACTATTTGCAGTTGCCGATTAATGCACCGAAAAAACGCGTGGCGACTAACCAAATGGGCGGACAAATGCAATACAAGAGAGATGTAGCACCTGACCAAAATCCACATATCAACTATGAACCTTCAATTCTTGGCGGCTTAAAGGAAGCGGAACAGGCAGGCACTGAGCACACTCCTTTTGTGGAAGGAAACCTAGTCCGCGAGTCTATCGATCGGCAAAGTAATACGAAGCAAGCTGGTGAAACGTATCGCAACTTCGAGCAATGGGAAAAGGACGAGCTTATTAACAACTTGGTCAATGACTTGTCTAAGTGCGATAAACGTATCCAAGATGCCATGATTGCCCTTGCAGAAGAAGCCGATGAAGAATACGGACGCCGTTTACGAGAAGGATTGGCAAACGCACCAAAAATGGACTCCAATATGGATACTGCAGGTCAATCCCCTCTTGGCAATAAAGACGGGGATAAGGCAGCAGGTGAAGCAGTAAACAAAGGACACGAAGCAAATCCGTATTAATTAATTTAAAATCCCGTTAAGCGAGAAAAAATTCTTAAAAGTAAATGCAACCGTTAAAGAAATCAGCCGTACTCTGATTCGTTCGTCGCTGGGTAGCAGACATGCTATTCGTGATAACAAACGGGCATGCCAAAATGGCTTGCTCACGGAGGTCGTAGCTGATTTCTTTTTATTCGCCTAAATTCCCCTCTTGAAATAGGTACTCCTCATAAAAAATGAAGATCCCAGTCTTCTTGGACAAGGACCTTCAATTAGGTTGATTGTTTTATTCTGATCGGGAGGAGTTTTTTAGTGTTTGGGAAAAGAAGAGAAATCTCAGTGGACTTGATGGATTAGTAAGGGTATCGGCCATATGGCGGATAGGACGGGTACGAAGGGAAGGTCGGATAATATGGGCGTCTTCTATGGTGATGTCGATGATAACGTCGGTAATAAGGGTATCGGCCATATCTGCCATAGCCACCATATCCACCGTAGCCGCCGTAACCGCCGCCATCCCCTCCGCCGTAACCACCGAAATAAGGGTTTACCATTCTATTCACTCCTTTCATGGATTCAATCTATCTTATGTGAAAACTCACAGCAAACATAGACTATTACCCATTGAAGGCAATTAGAAATAGATTATTTATTGTTTAAGAGAGAAAGACAAAATTATTGTCATAAATCTTGATGTCGAACACTATGTTAGTAAAAGGCGAATACACTTCGGCAACGGAAAAGTCGATTATATAGGAGCGTGAATGATGTCCATTGCTGTCATATATGGTGGTACCCGACCGAATGGTAATACAGAGTGCTTAGCTTCCAAGGCCATTGACAGTCTGAAAGTAGAAAAGATTTTCCTTCGGGATTACAAGATTCTCCCGATTGTAGACTACCGCCATTCTCCAGAAGGATTCCCCTTTGTCGAGGATGAATATGATTCGGTTATTAATCAAGCCCTCCCTCATGATACGTGGGTATTTGTAACTCCAATTTACTGGTATAGCATGTCTGGCACGATGAAAAATTTCATCGATCGATGGTCACAAACTATGCGAGATTCCCGCTATCCCGGTTTTCGAAGTCAATTGGCGGATAAACGAGCGTTCGTAATAGCCGCTGGAGGAGACCATCCGAAGATGAAAGGTTTACCTATGATTATGCAATTCCAGCATATTTTTAATTTTTTCGGTACTACTTTTGAAGGCTATGTTATTGGGAAAGCGAGCAGACCGGGTGACATGGTGAATGACTTTGAAGCGCTCTCCGCAGCAGCAGACCTCGGTAAAGTATTAGAAAAATATCAATAACCAAAAAAAGCGAGATTCCATTGGACATTTCCAAACAGAATCCCGCTTTTTCGTTTATTTTGTAGCTCTTTCCGTTTTTTCGCTTCCCTTTTCAAGAGCAAGGAGCTGTTTTTTCATTTCTAAACCGCCTCTGAATCCTGTCAACAACCCGTTTTTCCCGATTACACGATGACATGGTACTACAATCATGACAGGGTTGGCACCGATTGCTGTACTAACAGCACGAACAGCTTTTGGCTTATCGAGTAACTTTGCGACTTCCGAATAGGTTAGTGTTTCCCCATGTGGAATGGACTGCAGAACAGTCCAGACTTCCTTCTGAAAATCAGTACCGTATAAGTCGATGGAAACTTTCAGATCTTTCGTTTCTTTATTGAAATAGCGCTTAAGCGCATCAGAATACGGTTTCATATACTCCTCGTCATCTAAAAGTACAAACCCTTTTACCTTCTTCGATGCCCACGTGGATAATTCTTCAAATCCTTCTCCTTGGGAACCGACAAAGCAAAGTCCCTGGTCGGTTGCCGCTATATAGAAGTTCCATTGGTTGTGTTTAAATTCAGTCCAATATATGATCGGTTTCATTTAATGATCTCCTTTCGTCTTAAGATGGACTTACATATTCTTTAGTTTCCCTAATCTGCTAAAGAAAATCTTTTTTTTGATGAAACATATGGAAAAAGCGATTTTAAAAGCTTTCACAGCTTCCAAAACCGCTTTTGTCTTAACCCATGATGTTATAGCCGCTATCGACAAATACTATTTCTCCTGTCACGCCACGTGTTAAATTACTTAGAAGCGCTAAAGTTGTATCACCCACTTCTTCTGCTGATACGTTTCGTTTAAGAGGAGAATTCTCTTCAATTTGGCGAAGGGCTTTGTTGAACGAAGGTACCCCTTTAGCAGCCAACGTACGGACTGCCCCTGCCGATACCGCGTTTACTCGAATGTTATTCTTACCCATATCTAAAGCCAGGTAGCGGACCGATGCCTCTAACGCCGCTTTTGCTACACCCATGACATTGTATCCTTCTAACACACGTTGTGCACCTAAATAAGACATTGTGACGATTGAACCGCCTTCTGTCATGTAAGGAGCCGCTTCCCTTGCAGCAGCGATAAGAGAATACGCACTTGTATCTTGGGCGAAAGCATAACCATCTCTAGTTGTGTTGATAAATTCGCCTTTTAAGTCTTCTGCATGCGCAAAAGCCACAGAATGGACAACCCCGTGAATGACACCAACTTCTTTACCAATTTTCTCAAAAGCTGTTTTAAGGCTTTCATCGCTATTTACATCACATTCAACAACCATTTTCGCTTCGTAGTTATTGTCTGAAATTAGTTTTGTGATTTTCCCTAATGAACGCTCTTTTCTATAAGTGAAAATGACATTAGCGCCTGCTGCATATAAGGAACGCGCTACACCCCATGCAAGGCTGCGTTCATTTGCCACACCCATTACAACGATATTCTTATCTTTCAATTTCAATAAATCTTCCATTTGGATCCTCCAATGAATAGAATTTGTATCAACTATTAGTACCTGATAATAATTATAGCAAATGTCAGATATATTTAGAAGAGCTCTTCTATTTTTCTTCACTATACCAGATAAAGTATCGGCAGTTCTCAAAGGAGACATACTATTTGAAAAGACAAAAGGCGTGAGTTAATGAAAAGAAAAATATTATTTTCAATTGTTATTCTCCTGCTTTCAGTCGGGGGTTTAATATGGGCATTACCATTATCACCGAGAAAAGATCTCCTTAAGATTACGGCCATCCATCCCCCTAAAAAACCAGTGATCATGATCAATGTCGATTCCTTAATGAGCGGCCCTCTTATGAACGTGGTAAATGCGGGAGAAGCACCGGCTATAAAGTTTTTAATGGATAAAGGTTATTTTATTCCCGACATGGTTAGCTCCTATCCTACCATGTCTATGACAATAGATAGCACCATTTTAACTGGTACGTATGCCAATCAGCATCATGTCCCCGGACTCATCTGGTTTGACGAAAAGTCAAATGAGATTGTGAGTTATGGCAGCGGATTCCATGAAATTTGGGACAACGGAGTAAAGGACGTCGTAAAAAATGGAATTCTCCATTTGAACGGGGAACATCTTAGCAAGAATGTATCGACCATCCATGAGGAATTAGAAAGTCACGGCCTTCAAACCGCCTCGATTAATGGACTGCTCTACCGCGGACCAAAAACTCATCAGCTTCATGTGCCGAAGATGATTGCTGCATCAAAGCTTTTGCCGAAAAATTTAAAAGTAGATGGACCTACGTATTTATCATTAGGCGCTTTGTCACACTATAGTCCGCAGAACACTTCAGAACGTGCAGTATGGAACCGAATGGGCATGAACAATAAGTTTACTGTCAATGAAATCCGGCACCTGATCCGCAATAAGAGACTCCCTTCTTTCACTCTTGCCTACTTCCCGGATATGGACAAAGATCTGCATAAGGAAGGACCAGAAGCAACAAATGGTATTGTCAAGCTTGATCAACAAATACAGGGTTTGTTGAATGAATTCTCTTCATGGGAAGAAGCTATTGAACAAACAGTCTGGATTGTACATGGCGACAGTGCGCAATCGAAGGTGTTAGAGGATCAAGACAAGGCGCTGATTGACTTGAATAAGCTACTTGATGGTTATCGCTTCTGGACAGAAGACACGAAAACTGACTCAGAAATTGCAATTGCAATAAATGAACGGATGGCATATATCTACTTGAATGATTCCAAAATCCAACTGCAGGACGTTGTGAGGAAGTTAAGACAAGACGATCGTATTGCCTGGATCGCTTATAAAGAAAATCAGTTAAATGTAGTTCAAACAATTAACGGTGAGCAGCTCGCTTTTTCATCAAATGGCCCTTATACAGACACATATGGCCAGTCCTGGAATGTAAGCGGCACCTATTCTATCTTAGACCTTCACGTTAGCGATCAAATCAGCTACGGAAATTACCCGGACGCCTTAGCTAGGCTACATGGTGCACTCCATTCACAAGAAGGCCGATTCCTCATCGTCGAGGCGAAACCCGGGTTTGAATTTATCGAATCCCATAGCTATGACCACTCAGGTGGCGGTGCACATGGTTCGCTGCATAAGGTCGATTCAATTGTTCCACTGATTGTAGCAGGCACTGAAGAGCGGCCGGTGCATCCTCGAGTTGTAGATCTGAAGGAGTGGATTTATAGGCTGACTGTTCAATAGGGGTATACTATTAAATCGCCTTCTCTGGTTATCGTTGCTAACAGAATCTCTTTGATCTCTTTTTGTTGGAGTTCCCTAACCTTAAGCCGTAGCCAGTCTTCATTTTGGCCGGCTTTTTTTAATTCATGCAAATCCACTTTCCCCTCTCTGATCACTATTACCGGTAGGGAGAAAGCCGTTGGAGCAACTTTCAACGGCGTTGGGCAATAGACCTCTGTCCCATAATTCTCACAGCAAATAATAAAAAGAAAAAGGCGACGATTGCGCGAAGCATCCATTGAATCACTGTTAGAGATTCTTGACTATAAAAAAATCCATACGTAAATGACACGTCCTTTTATTGAGGATGTAATTACGTATAGTTTCACCTGAATTGAATTCGATTATTTAAACATTGCGTAATTCTGCAACTTTTGTGTATTGAATTCGACTACTCTGTAAAGGGTCTTGAGGAGGTGAATCTTCCATGAGAAGATGGATTGTTATTACCTTAACTATCGCCCTCTTATTCGTAGTAATATTCGTATTTAAAGGTGAAACCGGTTCAGCTGTCGTCAAACAAATACAGTCAATGTTTGAACCTGAAAAGACGATCTTGCAAGAAATAGAAGGTCAAAAAGAAGAAACAGACGTTCAGTTAAATGAGGGCACGCACTCAGATTATGTACTTTATGTGGATGAAAATAGGTATACGATGATAAAAGGCGAAGATGCTGATCTGATTACTACGAAAGAACCTCTTCCGGATCACTACCCGGAAGTATCAATGGAAATTCGACAAGTTACAGATGCGGCTCCTGATGCTTTAGTAGAAGAGGTTGCAATTGAATTGAGGAGAGAGTTTCCGCGTCTAAAAGAACCGGAACATGTGTCAGATCCAGTTGAAGGCTTCCAGCTCCATGGGATTAACGGTGGCCAGGAGTGGGATAGTCCGGTCGTTCAAGTCTACGTCATAAGCAATGGGAAAACAGGAAGCTTTGTCATAACAACGAGATACTTTTTAGAAGCGGCCGAAGGGCATGGTGCAAGATTTTACGAAATGTTGAAAGAGTTTAAAGTAATTGAAGCAAAATGATACCCGGAAGCCTGGTGCGCCTCCGGGTTTTCCTTATTTACTAACTTCAGGTTGCGGAATATGAAATTCATCTTTGAATAACGGGATAATGAACAATGCTCCAATGAGGAACAGAATGCCAGAGGTCATGTATACACCTGAAAGTGAAAGAGGGTCCTTAATAAGTCCTGAGACGGACATACCGATCACCATCATACCCATGAACATCGGATTCAATACACCATTCACCCTTCCGACAAATGCTTCCTCTGTGTTTTTTAGGATTAATGTATTGATGCCAATATGAATACACGGCATAAATAATCCGTTTATGAATTGCAAACCAATTGTCAAACCGGCACTTGTTGAAAATCCGATTCCGATTGTTGCAATCATGCTAACTAAAATTCCTAAAGCAAGTAACTTCTGCGGACTTACTTTCTTTGAAAGAGCAAAAATGGCTCCCCCACCGATTAACATCCCTATTCCGCTTGCCATGAGTAGCCATTGGATAAAGTCCTTTGACATGCCCAAATTTTCAATCGCCACAAAAATAGCTAACGGCTGAATCAATCCAACCGCCAAGCCGCAAGCTGCAAAAATGGCACCCATTGACTTTAAAACTTTATGATTCAGAACATAACGGAAGCCGTCAGCCAATTCCCTCTTAAAGTCAGGTTTTACATCTGATTTTTCCTTTTCCTTGTCCTTTGGCAAGAACATCAATACGGCTGCAGACAGGAGGAACATTACACCCATCACTCCGATCGAGGTATAGATGCCAAACTTCTGATAAACGAATGTACCAATAATTGGTCCGATGACCATAAAGATGGCCATTAACGATTGAAACATTGCCATGACAGACTGTAGCTGTTCAGTTGGCACATGCTGTTTAAATAGCCTCATAGCGGAAGGCATTGAGAATTGCGATAAAATTGCAGATACTAATGTGGCAAAGAAAATTGTATACCATGATCCAAACATCAATGTAACTAATACGACAAATATCGAAACTGCCGATAACAAATCACACCAAACCATTGTTAACTTTGGCTTCCACCTGTCCGCAAAAGTTCCACCTATAAAAGAAAATAAGAATATCGGTGCAAATTCTGCTACGGAAATCAGGGCAACATATCGTGGATTGTTATTTGTCATATCAGTTACGTACAAAAGGATCGCAAAATTCCGGACCCAAATCCCAAGCTGAAGCAAAAAATTTGAACTCATAATGGCTAAAACAATTCGATTTGCAAATATATTCTTTGAAGGCTGTACTTGCACGCCTTCACTTTTCACCATCCCCAAAGATAACCCAACCTTTCATTCCCCAATTTTTCTTTCTCTCTCCAGCATCGCCTACTATATGAATCTCATACAGTCAAAATTCCTCTATTATTGACGAGATAACATCTTTCCTTTATCCATAATAAAAGCATCTTCCGTTTTTAGGAAGATGCAAATTAAAATTTATTGGTAATGGACACGTTCTTTTATGCTTTTTGCTTTGAAACCCATAATTCAAATGGATTGTTCACTGCGGTATTCTTTTCCATATTGTTCATTTTCATGTCTCGTTCCGCATGTGGAAGAGAAACCTGTTCATAATAGTACTTCGTCCCAAGTCCTGCTTCCTCTTCTTCCTCTGCATTGTAAGCGTAATAGATCTTCTTTAAATTCGCCATATAGGAAGCGGTTAAACACATCGGACAGGGCTCACCACTTGCATATAACTCACAACCCGACAAGTCAGAAGACTGTAATTTTCGGCATGCTTCGCTAATCGCCGCAAGCTCTGCATGACGTGTCGGATCATAAGTATCTAACACTTCGTTTACACCGGTTGCAATCACTTCTCCGTTTTTAACAATGACTGCACCAAACGGTTTCCCTCCAGATTCGACATTCCTATAAGCTAAGTCGATAGCCATTTGCATAAATTGTTCTCTGTTACTCAACTCGAACTCTCCTTTTTTGAATCGATAAAATATACCCAACATAATAGATCAGAAAGAGAAGAAACGAACAATCTGCCAATATCAAAATGGAAAAATCCCATTGGACATACATCAGTATATTTCTTAATGCAGCTGACACTCCCCATAAGCAAATAACAAAAATGAAAACCATCAATATTAAATTGCCAATTTCGGAAGTCCATTTCAATACTATCACCTTAGTAACAAAGAAAAGTCCAATGAAAAACGCTGATAACAATAAGGAGAATACGGTCTCTACTATTGGAGCCTTCATGATATAACCGAAAACAGCACCTGATCCCTCGATATCCGCAGTAATAGAGGCGATATAGTCTTCAAAGAAAGGACTTTCCACTCTTTGGACTGAACCTAAGTATTTCAGTAGGATATAGATGAATAATAAAACAAGACCGACATACTGATCCCAGTTGGCTTTCAACTACTTTCCCCCTTTGATTCCACTTTTCTCTTCTATCTTTTCTCCCTTACTATTGTTTTTTCCTTCTTCCGACAATTAAAAATGTCCGACCCCTAAGAGGCCGGACATAGCGAACACATAAAGTTAAATTAACTAAATGCGTTGGTAATGTTTCTTAATACATTTTTAAGTATTGCTCTCGTTCCCAAGGGTGAACAGTAATCCGGAATTGATCCCATTCAATACGTTTTGCTTCTACAAAATTTTCATAGATATGCACACCAAGTGCTTCTCTAATAACTTCATCCGATTTTAGTTCAAATAAAGCAGCTTTTAAATTTTCCGGGAGACTATCTATGTTTTTTTCTTTTAGCTCTTCTTCTGACATTTCATAGATATTTTGGTTTACTTCTTTTGGCGGTGTCAACTGTTGCTTGATCCCTTCCAATCCTGCCTTAAGAATTACAGCCATTGCTAAATAAGGATTTGCCGATGGATCGACGGACCGAATTTCAACCCGCGTGCTTAATCCACGAGAAGCAGGAATACGGATCAATGGACTCCGATTTTTACAAGACCACGCAACATAGGATGGAGCTTCATAACCTGGAACCAGACGTTTGTAAGAATTGACGGTAGGGTTTGTAATGGCTGTAAATCCTTTAACGTGTTTCAAGATTCCAGCTATGAATTGATAGGCTGTATCACTAAGTTGGAGAGCATCCTCTTCTGAGTAAAAGGCATTTTCCTCTCCTTTAAATAAGGATACGTTGCTGTGCATACCTGATCCATTTATCCCAAATAGCGGTTTTGGCATAAACGTTGCGTGAAGGCCATGTTTTCTGGCAATTGTTTTTACTACCAATTTAAAGGTTTGAATATTGTCACAAGCTGTGATGGCATCTGCATATTTAAAATCGATTTCATGCTGGCCAGGAGCAACTTCATGGTGTGAAGCTTCAATTTCGAATCCCATTTCCTCAAGCTCAAGTACGATATCACGACGACAATTTTCGCCTAAATCCGTTGGAGCAAGGTCGAAATAGCCACCATCATCGTTTAGATTTAATGTCGGTTGATTGTCTTCCCCCAACTTAAAGAGGAAAAATTCCGGTTCCGGACCTAAGTTAAAGTTAGTAAACCCTAACTCCTCCATCTCTTTAAGTATTCGTTTTAGATTTCCACGAGGATCTCCTTCAAATGGTGTTCCATCAGGTCTTGAGATATCACAAATAAGCCGGGCAACTTTTCCTTTTCCCGTAATCCAAGGGAACACAACCCACGTATCCAAATCAGGTACTAAATACATATCAGATTCCTCTATTCGAACAAAGCCTTCTATCGAGGAACCGTCAAACATCATTTTGTTGTCTAATGCTTTATCCAACTGACTGACTGGTATTTCAACGTTTTTAATTGTTCCCAGTATGTCAGTGAATTGCAATCTTATGAAATTTACTCCTTCTTCCTCTACAAGTCTCTTAATATCATCTTTCGAATACCTTCCCATCCATTCACTCTCCAAATCATTTAATTTATCATTGCCGATCTATAAACACTCATATAGTTTAGTTTTGAAATTTCAAAGCTTAATGCCATTAAAATCTACTTTTTGATAACTTCCAAAATTATTCTTGCTAAAGTTTATTAATCATAGTAGAATTCGTTCTACACACTCTTTGGAAGGGAAGTTTTTTTCTGGAACCTGCCCGTTCCAGTTTTTCACTCACTAATTCACTTCTCTTCTGAGGGGTTTCCTATTGTGATATAGATGTTTTTTACACACCCTAATAGTTCACTTCGTAATATGATTCTCCCGATCACATTCACCTCCAATTTTGTTTCCTTCACTTCGCTTTCGTTTTTCTGGTCACATTCTACATCACTCACCCCCTTTAAAAATTATGTTCATAATCATACTTAACGGAGAAAAAGAATGCAATTAATTTTTTGAAAGTTATCTCTATTGCGACTTCTTGGAAGCGCTTACACCCCTTTCTTTTCAAGCGAATTAAGTGTGAAACTTTTGTTTGAATGTTTTTGTTCCACAAAAAATGTCCGACCCTAAAAAAGGTCGGACACGCATTAAATGCTTCTAAAATAGGACTCAACAAATGGCACCATGAAGTCGATGACTCCTTCATCTGGATTCATTTTTGCATGATGGAGCCCATAAGGGGAATCGACGCCTGCCCAGAACAAGAATCCTGGTATTTCCTGAAGGAAGAAACCAAAATCCTCTCCAGTCATCGCTGGGTCACACACAATAACATTCGCAGCACTTTGTTCTTGAGCAAATTGAATAAACTTCGTCGTAAGATCTAAGTCATTGACCACTTGGTAGTAGGAAGATCCATACGTCACACGAACTTCGCAATCAAAAGACAACTCAATTCCCTTTCCAATTGCCTCGATTCTCTCTTTTACTGCTGCCATTGTGTCGGCGTTGAATGTACGGATTGTCCCTTCCATTCGGGCATGACCAGAAATGATATTTTCAGCCGTACCGGAAGTTAGTTTTCCTACTGTTACAACAGCTGAATCAAGTGGATTGACTGAGCGGCTTACAATCGTTTGTAGTTGGAGCAATAATGTAGATGCAGCCACCGACATATCTCTCGATTTGTGAGGATACGCAGCATGACCTTCCGTGCCAATTAGGTCGATATTGAACTCGCCTGTATTGGCAAATAAAATTCCTGGCCTTGTAGCAATTGTACCGACCGGATATTCAGGTGCGATATGGAAGGCAAAGATTTGGTCTGGCAGCAACTCTGGATGTTCTGCTTTCAGCCATTCCCGCATCGGAAGAGCTCCACCTGGACCCTCTTCAGCTGGTTGGAACAGGAATACGACATGGTCATCGATCGGATCTTCAGCAAGGCGCTGAAGCAACCCGAGTGCTACCGTCATATGGATATCATGACCGCACGCATGCATTTGCCCATCATGCATTGAAGCGAATGCCACGCCTGTTTCCTCTTCGATTGGGAGTCCATCAATGTCAGTTCTCCATCCAATCGTCTTAGAAGGGTCCAACCCTTCAACTTTGACAACGATTCCTGTTTCCCAAGTGGTCACTGTAAGACGTTCCTGAGGAAATGATTGGATTTGTTGCATTAAAAAAGCGTGAGTTTTGAACTCCTTAAATCCGAGCTCAGGAATTTGATGCAATTCCCGCCGGATATCGAGTAAATTTGTCATCTTATTTTCACCTTACAGTTGACGCAAAGCATCCATAATTTCTGTTTTGGATCTTGTTTTGTCATCGATTTCTTTAATGACACGAGCTGGAGTACCCGCAACAACCGTATTCGGAGGCACATCCTTTGTTACGATGGCACCAGCAGCTACTACTGCACCTTTGCCGACACGTACACCTTCCAAAACAACTGCATTTGCACCGATTAAAACATCATCCTCAATAATTACCGGAGTAGCAGAAGGTGGCTCGATGACACCTGCAAGAACTGTTCCCGCTCCAATGTGGCAGTTCTTGCCAACCGTTGCACGTCCGCCCAGCACTGCACCCATATCAATCATTGTGCCATCCCCGATGACTGCCCCGATATTAATGATGGCGCCCATCATAATGATACAGTTATTGCCGATTTCTACTTGATCACGGATAAATGCACCTGGCTCGATCCGTGAATTGATCCCCTTCAGATCAAGCATTGGGATTGCCGAGTTACGGCGGTCATTTTCCAGGACATAATCAGCAATTTTATCTTTATTTGCTTCAAGTGCAGGACCGATTTCCGCCCATTCCCCAAACAATACTAAAGAATCCCCTTCCCCAAAAACTTTTGTATGTTCCCCGAAAGAAAGACCGGAAATTCCTTCACCTTTTACATATACCTTGACCGGTGTCGCTTTCTTTGCGTTCGAAATATAAGAAATGATTTCATGTGCATCCATCTGTTTCATCTGTCTCTCTCCATTCTGTAAAAAACGTATGTGCTCATTGTACAAAACAAATACGAAAAATTCATTACTCTAACAAAATAAATTGTGTAATTTGTAAGTGCATTCTGCATTTTCGTTAAATAGGTGAAGTAGTAGCCCGTCCTAAATGTGCATATATTGAAGATGACTGATGTTAGTTAATTCTATGTAAAACTTCAGAATACTATCCCATTTTTGCCCATCTATTAGTACAATGAAATTATCATTCACTAAGGAGATTGGAAAATCCATGAAGAAGTTCACGAAACAGGAAACGAGCTGGGCACTCTACGACTGGGGAAATTCGGCTTATTCCATCATTATCACTACCGCTGTATTTCCATTATTCTATAAGTCTGCTGCAGCAAATGCAGGAATTGCCAATGAGGATTCAACCGCTTATTTAGGTTATACGATCGCCATTTTTACATTCATCCTTGCCCTGATCGGTCCTATATTAGGGACAATTGCCGATTATGAAGGAATGAAGAAGAAATTCTTCGCATTCTTCTTTACACTTGGCGTAGCCTTTACTGCAGGCCTTGCGTTCGTTCCAGCTGATAATTGGCTGCTGCTATTAATCTTCTATACCTTTGCCGCTCTCGGCTCTACTGGTGCCAATGTATTTTACGATGCGTTTTTGACAGATGTAACTGATGAGAAACGAATGGACCGAGTCTCTGCAAGAGGATATAGCTTAGGGTATATAGGCAGTACAATTCCGTTTCTGATATCCATTGCCATAATTATGCTCGCTCAGTTTGAAATCATTCCTGTATCCATGACGAATGCCAGCCGGATCGCTTTTATCATTACAGCTATTTGGTGGGGACTGTTCGCAATTCCGATGTTTAAGCATGTCCGTCAACAATACTTTATTAAACGCGAGCCAAGCCCGGTCGCACAAAGCTTCAAACGTCTTGGCAACACCTTTAAAGATATCCGGAAACACCGGACCATCTTCATGTTCCTGTTAGCATATTTCTTCTACATCGATGGGGTAGGAACAATCATTAATATGTCGACAGCTTACGGTACTGACCTTGGCTTAAACTCGACCACCTTATTAATCGCCCTATTTGTCACACAAGTAGTAGCCGCTCCGTTTGCTTTACTCTACGGCAGACTTGCAGGTAAATTCGGCATTAAGAGCATGCTCTACGTGGGAATATTCGTGTATATAATCGTTTGTACTTATGCCTTCTTCATGGACTCAGCAGTAGATTTCTGGATTTTAGCTATGTTGGTTGCTACCTCACAAGGCGGAATTCAAGCACTTAGCCGTTCGTACTTTGCACAAATTATACCAAAGCAAAATGCGAATGAATTCTTTGGTTTCTATAATATTTTCGGGAAATTCGCTTCGATTATGGGACCGATTCTTGTCGGTGTTACGGCTCAACTTACAGGAAGCTCGAGCTACGGAGTATTCAGTCTCGTGATCCTATTCATTGTCGGCCTTGTTATTCTCACACGTGTTCCTGAACCACAGAAAGTACCGGAAGCGGAACCAATCGCTTCCTAACGAAAGAAGGGCATTCTCCACATGGATGAATGCCCTTTTTTGTTTGTTATCGAATGGTTTTAACATTTTCTTTTCGACTCGAAATAACTTTTTCAATTTCCACAGTAATAGTGTTTATGGAGTCTTTACTTAAAGGGATTTTCCCGTCTTTCTGAATGTCCTTCCATACCTTCACATGATCTCGATATAAAACTTCGGACAACCGGTAGATATCGACATCTTTTTCGAGGGCCGTAGCAAACGTACTTTTTATTTCTGATTCTATCTTCTTTTTTGCCCGATCTATGACTTCTTGATCTGAGACACTGCTCTCGAGACTACTGACAGTGGCATTAGCCTTTACCTTAATATTAAATGTAATGTCTTTTCCTTTAACAATTGGTTTAATGTCTATTTTCGGTTTGTTAAGAAGTATAGTTAATAGTCCGGAATCAGTCTCTACCGAGATATCCCCTCTTTTAGTTTCATCGGATATCCACCGAAGCCCTCTTATTTCATCTTTCTCAAAGGAACCTCTAATACCATTTGGACTCAGGATACTCACACTTCCTATCTTTGGAGCTTTGTCCCCTTCATCTTCTGTTTTCCAATTTTCTTCGATCTTTACATTCGGAACTACGACCTCATGACCCGGTTCATCCAGGCCAATGATCAATTTTCGTAAATCCATGGGTTCGACAAGCGAGTTTTGATCGAATGAGTTGTACGGATCCGCCAACCTGTAAATGGACATGGATTTATTAAAGATCGGATTCAGCAGTAGTATTTCTTGCACCGACTCTTTTGTGGTATAAACCCAAATTTGATATCTCGTTTCATAGTAACGGAGTAATTTATCAATAACCGTATTTGCCTTCTCCTTCTTCAAAGATTCTTCAGAAAATACGATATACGTTAGATGTCCCCAAAACATTTTAATATCTGTTGTTTCATATAAGTTAAAAATCGCTTGATCGATCGATTCTCCTGTTCCGCGGCCGATTTCCGTCTGAACGGCTTCGGGGTTGGGCTGTTCACTTCTTGCAATGTTTGCAAAGTCTATCAGTTGTACGTAAATCTCATATTTGTCGTTTTTATAGTCAATTCCCATGCCATACACATAAAGCATACGATTTGGTTCATTGAGATCCCAGCAACTTGTTAAAATAGGCAATAAGCAAAGCAATAAAAAAGCTAATCCAATCCTATGAATCATAATCAGCTCCAGTCCTCGTCCTGTCTTGAGGATCTAACTCCTTTGGCCGCTCCTTATATTGACTAGGTTTCATTCTAAACAATGACTTTTTGACTGTTGCCCAGCTCAAATTGGCCGAGATATTAAAATAAGGAACTCCAAATATCCGGATGTTCGCAACATATAAAAGAGTGAAGTAAAGTACCAGAAAGAATCCAAACAGACCGAGCAAAGAAGTGACCAAGATGAAAATGATCCGAAGAATGCTGATGGAAGTTACTAATGATTGATTGACTAATGTAAAAGTAGAAATTGTAGAAATTGCAATCACTACAATCATGGAAGGACTTGTTATTCCTGCCCGGATAGCGGCATCCCCAATTATTAATCCCCCAACCACGCTAATTGTCCCCCCTAATACAGAGGGGAGTCGTAAGCCTGCTTCCCGGAAGAGTTCAAACATGAATAGCATCAAGATCATTTCAAGGACAGAAGGAAACGGTGTACCTGTGTTTGTTTGAACGACTGTAGCCAACAACTGAAAGGGCAATTGATTTTGATGGAAAGTTGTAAGTGCCAGCCAAAAAGCCGGCAAGAGTAAACCGATCATTAAACCCGATATACGTAGTAATCGTTCCATTGAAGAATAAACAACAGGATATTCAATGTCCTCACCGGATTTTAACAGAAGGAATAGGTTCACAGGAGTAATGATGGCATAGGATACCCCATCTACTAATATGATGAATCGTCCTCTGACCAAGGCCTGTAAAGCATAATCCGCTCTACCTGTGTAATCATTCCTTGGAAGGATCGGGGCGAATTTATTGACTTTTTCCATCAATAATTCACCACTGAAGACAATATCAATATCGATTTTATCTATTCGCCCTTTTATCTCCTCGAGGATTTCCTTATTTGCAATATCGTCAAAATAGAGAATGGCAACGGTTGTTTTTGTACGTTTACCTAACTCCATCTTTTCTACTGCCAATGAATTAGTCGGAGCCCTCTTCCGTATTAGGGCAATATTCACAGTCACATCTTCGATAAAATTATCCCGTGAACCTTTTACGATCATTTCCATGCGAGATTCTTCCGGATTACGATTCGGCTGATTGGACAAGTTAGAGGACAGAAGGACATTTTGCTCTTCAAAATAGAGTAAAACCGAACCTTTAAAAACCTGCTTGATCAATTCCTCTTTTTCATCTATCTTTTGCAGATCAGGAATGTGCAGCTTTTTAAGCAAGGTGGACTCGAAGTCACTTCCGTCAATTTCGCTACAGACTTCCTGTACTCTATGGATCACTACCTCGTTTAACAATTGGACGTCAACCATTTGATCACACGAAATAATATGTACCTTATAGTGATTGAAGGTATATTCTTGAAATTGGACATCGGCATTTTTTTCGAACAGTTCCTTTAACACTTCTAAATTAAGTGAGTCTTTTAAAGCCATTACAATTCCTCTCCCATATGTGAAGCCTTAGTTTTCTTTTTCCTTGTAAAGATTGAGATGAAGAGAAATACAAAAGACAAAATAAAAAAGAAAAGAAATGTACTGATTAAAAAGGCTCCCCCTTTAAACTCAACGAATTGACTGTCATCTAAACGGGATAGTAATATACAGCAAAAAAAGAATAGCGGAGAGATCAGGATCCACACAGATTTTTTCCTTCTACGAACAAGCAATTGCGATACGACATATAAGATAAACCCTACTCGTATAAATGTTCCCGTTAGCCATTGATAAATTGAGAAAAAGTCCATGTGCTCAATAAATCTGCCAATCGAAACTAATCCCCATTCCTCATATGCAGGGTATAAAAGCTTAGCAGCTTCGGTTGGACCGAATTCGGTAATTGCACCTATCAGGGGGCCCATCGTAAGACCTACTAAGATTATCAGCATAATAACAAAATGAAACCATTTGATCGGCTTCTTAATCTGATCCTGGATGAATAAAAACATTAATAGCTCGGTTAATCCAGATGCAGGAAATACAAAACCTTTTACAACAGGATGGAATCCATGCTCTAAAAATGGCCTTAACAATTCATAATCTTTCACTTGAATATTAACGAAGGCAACGAAGAAGCCGAAAACAACGACAAAAAACAAAACGAAAACATTAAGGATGACAATCGTTTGAATATTCGTCATCGCTAATAGGATGCAAAGAATTATAAAGATTATAAGTAAAAGTAGAAAAGAACTCCTCGGCAAGAACATAGTGTTTACCCATTGTATTGTTTCGACCATGGTAAAAGCGGCCATTAAAATCAGATAGAAAGCTATAATTGTCAAAAGTACATTTGTGCCTGTCTTTCCGATTCCCTCTTCCAGCCAATTTCTCATACTTTTCCGTTGAGACGCTTTTTGAAGGTATACCAATAAAAACAGCCAAGGGAAAATAATTGCCGCACTCAACAATACAGACATCCAAGCATCTCGTTTTACCGTATCTATTAGTGGCGGAATGATACTCACATGATTTTTCAAACCAATTACCGTCATAGATAACAGAACCACATGCAGAACACTGATTTTATATATTTGCTTCATTGGCCAAACCTTCTAACATACTTTGATACGTACAGCTTTGACAAAAAGTATCCAACAATATCAAGAAACTCCTAACTAAAATACAAAAAAACACCGCAAAAATTGAACTGCACCCCAATTGTTAGACACAACTAACAATTGGAGGTGCAGTTTTTCTATGGCCAGATTTACGTTTGAAGAAAAGTTGGATGTAGTAAATCGATATTTAAGCGGAGTAGAGGGTTATGAGTCTATTGCTCAATCGATTGGAATTGAAAAGAGTTCGGTGATTGAGTGGGTAAAACTGTATGAACATCACGGAGAAGAAGCATTTAGAAAATCCTATACTTCCTATACGATAGAGTTTAAACTAGACGTACTTAATTATATGAACGATTACGGGACGTCTTTAAGGGAAACAGCTGCTATTTTCAACATCCCTTCATCTTCTACTCTGACCGTTTGGAGAAATCAGTTAGAAACAGGAGGAATTGACGCCCTACAACCTAAGAAAAAGGGGCGATATTCCATGTCAAAAGACAATCCGAAAGTAATGAAGGAAGAAGTACAAGCTGAAGGCTCGATGGAGGCCTTACAGGCCGAAGTCGAACGTTTGCGAATGGAAAATGCCTATTTAAAAAAGTTGAATGCCTTAGTTCAAAACAAGGAAAAATCACAAAACAAGACAAAGCGCAAGTAGTCTATGAACTAAGGCACGAATTTCAGGTGAAAGCCCTTTTAAAGCTGGCTGGCGTTCCAAGAAGCACTTACTTTTACTGGGTGAAGAACTTTGGCCGTCCAGATAGAGATGCAGAACTGAAAGCATTGATCCGATTAATTTATGATGAACATCAAGGTCGTTATGGATATCGTCGAATTCGGGATGAGCTGAAGAATCGTGGGTACGTTGTAAACCACAAGAAGGTGCAACGGATCATGAAGGAATTAGGATTGAAATGCTTAGTGCGTATGAAGAAGTATCGTTCGTATAAAGGAACTGTCGGAAAGGTGGCTCCGAATGTATTGGAACGTAATTTCAAAACGGATAAACCGAATGAGAAGTGGGTTACGGACATTACTGAGTTCAAGTTATTTGGGGAAAAGCTTTATCTCTCACCTATGTTAGATCTATATAATGGAGAGATTATCACATACACCATCGGCCGACGGCCCACCTATTCGCTTGTGTCCACCATGTTGGACCAGGCATTTGAACGCATTAAGGATGAGGATGAGCTAATGATTCATTCCGATCAGGGTTGGCATTATCAAATGAAGAAGTACCAACATGCATTGAAAGCACGCGGTATTACACAAAGCATGTCCCGTAAGGGAAACTGTTACGATAACGCAGTGATGGAAAGTTTTTTTGGTATTTTAAAATCAGAGTTTCTTTATTTGAAAGAGTTTGATAGTGTTGAGCATTTCATTAAGGAATTAGAAAACTACATCGATTACTATAACCACAAACGAATCAAGACAAAATTAAAAGGCAAGAGTCCGGTTCAATACCGAATTCTTGCCCACCAAGTTGCCTAATTAAATATCCGTGTCTAACTTTATGGGGTCACTTCAAAATGCGGTGTATAGCAATCTTTTCTATGGATTTAGTCTATTCCCTTAATGCAGCTAACTGCTTTTTATATTTTTCATACAATGGCTGCCAAACGCTCATTCTATTCTCCACTTTCGGTCCGTCCAACAAGCCTTCAATAACAAGCAGACATACGTGCCAGCCCGCAATATCTTTAGCTGTCTGATCAGTAATTGTCCGGAATTCCTCTGTGAAGTTCAGAAGAGTGTTCGCCTGATCTGAAGTTAAATGGAACTTTACTAGTTCCCCAAACCAGTCAAATGCCAGAACCGATTGCTCTTCAAATTCGTGAATTCCCAAGTCCTCAAACGTTCCGTCTCCCTTGTTGAAACGGATCGTACCGCCTTCTTTTGGATCCAACATCTGTAGCTCGTCAAACCATTTCTTCAATTTCTCATTATCTATGAACATATTCCAGACATCTTCCGGAGAACTGGCCAGCGTTAATGTCAAACTCGCGCGATACCCCTCGTCCAGTTTCTTAATATCTGCCAGCATTTCATACCCGCTCATGCAGTTAGACCATCAATGAACGACTCGATTTCCTGCTGCGTCTTGCGGTCTTTACTAACAAAGCGGCCAACTTCCTCACCTTCATGGTACGCTATGAAGCTTGGAATTCCATACACATTTAACTCAACACAAAGGTCAATGAATTGATCACGGTCTATCAAGACAAAATCATATTCCGGATAGTTCGCTTCAATGGTCGGTAATACCGGCTCAATGAAGCGGCAATCTCCGCACCAGTCTGCCGAGAACATGAAAATTACCCGATCCTCATTTTTTAATTGATTAAATTGTTCTACTGACTGTAGTTTTTCCATTTGATGATCCCCCGCTTCATATAAGGTTAATTCAATTTCATCCTATCATAATCCGCAATATCAACCTACTTCATTGCTTGAAAAAAGGTGCCGGGTTAGCCCCAGGCACCTTTGAAGGATGATTATTTTGCATCCGGGAATACTCGTTGAACTGCGTCAGTAACTTCATTGAAAAAGCCTTCTACCGGTTGACCGTTATTGTATTGTGTCCGATAGTCGTTGATTTCCTTTAGAAAATCCGGATTTGCCGAAACATACACTTGATCGATGTTTCCATCTACATTTTTCACTTCATCCGATATTCGCTTGGTGAGATCTTCTGACTCATTCGTCCCTTGTTTCAATCCAACTGCAACATAAGCGTTGTTTCCCATCAAGACAACAGTTGCATTGTCTACCTCGTCCATGGCTGCAACTTTATCTGCAACTTCATCAGAAAAAGAAAAATTGTCATTATTGTCGTTGCCATTCATTCCGTCGTTGCCATTGTTCTGATCATTTCCCGTTGTATTGGTACCCTCATTCACATTGCCGTTATTGACCGTATCATCTGTAGCATTATTTTGGTCGTTATTGTCATCGTTATTGTTACCGCAGGCAGTAAGGGATGCAGCCAAAACGAGCACCATTGCAAATTTAAACAAGTTATTCATCCTAAATTCCTCCCACTTTTGTTGTTTGCTTCCTTAGAATGACCAATACTTGGCTAACTATGCAAATGACTCATGGAATTTTCTATTCGGGATATTCTACTGTAGAAAGGAGGTTCAGTTCATTGTTGCGTATATTGATGATTTGTTTGTTATTCATAAGTCTTCTATTTGCTGAACCTGTACTGGCGAATGAAGCCCCTTCACATGATGAAGTCCTCCAGCAACGTATGACTTATTATTTTAAGTTTGAAAACCTGCTTGTTCCATGGTACTTCCTTGCTGCAGTCGATCAATATGAGCGGAATATACAAGCAGTACGAAAAGATATTCCGAAAAAGGATAGTGTTGTAGCACTTCAGTTTGCTCCCGAATATTGGGCGGGTCCGTTTAACCCCTCATACGACGATTCATTTCCTGCTACTATCGACTACTTTGGCGGGGCGGGATTGGATGGCAATGGAGACGGAATAGCAGATGCACAGAATGACGAAGACGTTCTTTTCACCATGGCTACGTACTTAAGTCGGTATGGTCCAGAGGAGGATGACTTCGAATCGGCATTATGGGATTTTTATAAAAGCGAAAATGTTGTAAATCAAATCATGACCATTGCTACCTTGTATAAGCATTTTAATACCATCGATTTGGACAAACATGCTTTCCCTGTATCAGTAAAATACAACTATACGTATAGAGGAACATGGGGAGCCAATCGTGGTTGGGGCGGAAGAAGAATTCATGAAGGAACTGACATTTTTGCCGGTTATGGCACGCCGGTGTTATCTGCATCTTATGGAATAGTTGAAGTGATGGGCTGGAACAAATTCGGAGGTTGGCGAATCGGAATCCGAGACAACCACAATACCTATCATTATTATGCCCATTTAGCCTATTACAATGAAGGCATCAAAGTGGGCGATATCGTTGAACCTGGTGATGTCATTGGGTTTGTTGGAAGTTCTGGATACGGTAAAGAAGGTACATCGGGAAAATTCCCTCCTCATCTCCATTATGGCGTATACAAATTTAACGGGCGCACCGAATGGGCTTTCGATCCCTATCCTGCATTGAAAAGCTGGGAACGGGATGCAAAAAAATTGAAATAAGGCTGCTCAAGCGGGCAGCCTTTTCCTTATCTTCCTTCTAATACGATCAGACATCTACTCAATTTGAGATGATGCTAAATCCCGCCAAAGTAAATTAGCCGATACCGGTTTGACCCCGATCTCTCTGGACCATATGGATAACTGTCCAATATGGTGGATCTCGTGGGCAATGACATGCCTCATGATTTCGCCCCATGTACTTCTTTCAATCTCTCCGTTAAACAATTGTTCTTCAAAAACATTCTCCTCGAATTCACTCGTCCAATTTAGAACGAACGGCTTAACATCATCATGAAATTTGGCACTGAGGTCACGGACTAAAGCTAAGGTTCTATAGTCATCGAAGCTTTCCTGAAAATCCGGCTCCCCTTTCATGATTTGAATCCAACTCCACTCCACATCAACGATATGGAATAAGGTGTGCAAAATCCCTCCTACCCCGCCCGTGCGCTCTTTCAACAATTCTTCTTCGGGAACTTTCTCACACCATTTGAACCACTCTTCCCGAACCATCCAATTATATCGGTAAAACATTTCCATCCTATTATGCCCCTTTCTTCTTAACATTTATTTCTACACGCACTTTCCATTTCCTCTATATAAAAAGGCCCAGAGTTTACACTCTTGGCCATTAGTCGATCAGGTGTATGAAATTCTGTAACTTTTCAACCTTCGTCAAATTCTCATTACACTTGGTACTGTCGTAGCAAATATAATTTCCTCGCTTAATGTACGCATCCATCGTAGAACCTTTAATCTCAGCGGTGAAGAGGCCCAATTCCCCGAATGTGTTACAAATAGTACACATCCCCTTCTTGTTCGAGCTTTTAAAATGACCGAAATAACCCTTCAGTTTCCCTTCTGTTTCAACAATGAGATATTTACGGTTTGTTCCACTATCATTCCAGCCCAAGTAGGAAACAGTGGTTAAATCTATTCCCTCTAATTTCGGTAGCTTCAGCTTTTTAACTTTCGGAAATAGTTTCTTAGCCGTTTGCTCTGTAACTCTTTTAAATGGTAAGCGATACGGTGATAGTTGCAGCAAAAAGTCATCTGCCTGTTCCTTATTGCGAATCTCGATGACCGGTTGCAACAGTTGCTTCTGTTCAACTGTTAGCTCTTCAAAAAGTTGATCAACCTTTTCTTGAGTTAGTGACTTTAAAGCTTTCAACACATTTGTATCGTTAGAAGAGGCATGACCATTAACTAACCCTTGCACTTGACGTTTAATGAAATTATATTGGTCGTTCCGGATAAACGGTTCCATTATGATCACTCCAAATAGTAAGTGCTCTCATTTTACAACACTTTTATAGTATTAACTATGTAAAGAACAACCTTTAATTGTTTTTTACATAGGGTTTGATTGAGTTGTTCAACTTATTCTCTTACCTTTTGGAGTTCTTTTTGGTTTGAACTTTTCCTCATACTTCTCACTCTTCCTACGAAAAACCGCTTCAATGAGAACTTCTATAATATCGATGATCCACATTGGCTATACTCCCCAATCCTTTTACTCAAATACGTAATTGATAAAGAAAAGGATTCAATTCCGAGCTCACTTTTTAATACTTTACTGGCATTCTCCTCTAGTGAATAGCCTTATTTTTAAATGGGAAACCTTTAGGGAGTTAGAGGAGGTGGACGCATGTTAGAAAAGAAAATGGCGTTACATGAAATGATGGAGTTTCATGAGGTGATCAACTTTATGACTTTGAGTTTACTGAAGTCCAAGCTGTTACAAGGTGTCGTGTTTGATCAGGACTTAAGAGCGTTACTTGAGAAGAATGTTAAGCTATCCACTCCTGCTTTAGATGGAATGCTTAAGTTGTATCGCAATACCGAGCTGGAATATTAGGAGGTTTCAATATGAGTACCATGGATTATTTAGATCCGATGAACTCCGTCGGCATGCCAGAATTAACTGACTCTGGAGTAGCCATGGAGTTTTTAATCACCACGAAGACGGGTATTCGCAATCTCTCAATCGCCTTGACCGAGACTGCCTCGCCCGCAATCAGGAAACTGATCCAAGCACAGTTGAATGTCATGATCGAGCTATATTCGGATACCTGCGATCTGATGATGAGGAAAGAGTGGCTGAAGCCATATGACTTAGAAAGTCAAAAGGTGTTGGATTTACGTTCTGCTGAGAACGCCATTTACATTGCTGGACTGGACCTATTCCCTGAAAATACGAACCGGAAAGGGATTTACCCAAGCCCGCCGAAATGATCCAAAAGAGGAGACCGTACTATGAAAGCAGTAACTTACCAAGGAATTAAAAATGTAGAAGTGAAAAAAGTTGAAGACCCGAAAATCAAAAAAGCAGACGATATGATCATCAGGGTTACCACAACCGCTATTTGCGGATCCGATTTGCATTTACTCCACGGGATGATTCCGAATTTAGGGAAAGACTACGTAATTGGCCACGAACCGATGGGTGTAGTGGAAGAAGTCGGACAAGACGTTACAAAAGTTAAAGTAGGAGACCGCGTCATCATCCCCTTTAACATCGCTTGTGGAACTTGTTGGTATTGTACACATGACTTAGAGAGCCAATGTGACAATTCCAATGATAATGGTGAAATGGGTGCTTATTTCGGGTACTCCGATACGACCGGTGGATTCCCTGGAGGACAAGCTGAATACTTGAGGGTACCCTATGCAAACTTCACTTCATTCCTAATACCCGAAAAGAGTGAAGTGCCAGATGAGAAACTGGCTTTACTGGCTGATGTCGCACCAACCGCTTATTGGAGTGTTGATAATGCCGGGGTGAAAAGCGGTGACACTGTGATTGTATTGGGCTGTGGACCAGTCGGTTTATTAGCCCAAAAATTCGCTTGGCTTAAAGGTGCAAAGAGAGTCATTGCAGTGGATTATATCGATTATCGTCTAAAACATGCAAATAAGTACAATAAAGTAGAGATAGTTAACTTCGAAGCACATGATCATTGTGGGGAATATCTAAAAGAAATTACACAGGGTGGTGCTGATGTTGTCATTGATTGCGTAGGGATGAGCGGCAAAATGACGCCATTAGAGTCATTGGCTTCTGGCTTAAAGCTTCAAGGCGGTGCTATGGGAGCCCTTGTTTTGGCGACACAAGCCGTCCGTAAAGGTGGAACCATCCAAGTCACGGGCGTATACGGGGCCCGCTACAATGCCTTCCCTCTCGGCGATATTTTCGAACGGAATGTATCATTGAAGACTGGACAAGCACCAGTCATCCACTATATGCCGTTCCTTTATAAGATGATTGACGAAGGAAAAATCGACCCTGGCGATATCATTACACATGTCATTCCGCTCGAGGATGCTAAGCGCGGGTATGAAATATTTGATACGAAGCAGGACGGTTGTATTAAAGTATTATTGAAACCTTGAACAAATAACACAAAAAGCACTGCGGCGTTTAGCAGCAGTGCTTTTGTTTAGTTCAGTTATTTTTTATAAACGATTTTCTTTATGGACTCGATGGAGAGAAAATACTCATCGGCCAGTTGTAAAATGGTTCTTCCCTTTTCAAAAGATGCCCGAATAGCAGCGTTCCGTTCGTCTAATCGTTTTCGGGTTCCGGATTGGGATCCCCATTTCGCATGTGAACTATCCTTTTTCGGGATATAAATCGTTTCCCCTTGGATATATAGTTGAATTTCCCTTATGAGGGCATCCGGTAATACGGTATGTGCTTTTACTGTTGTCAACTTTGCCAGCTCCTTATTTTTAGTTCTTTCAAATAAGGTGCAAATCCCGTTCAGGAAAAGCGATGAGGCGATGGTTCATTACTCCCCATGCAAAGTATCGCCATTCCTAAAAATAGGCTTTGCATGAGACGCTGCGTTATCTGACAAACGTTTATTTGTCATGCTGCTCACCTCCTTAAAAATCAGTTTGTAAGAAGAGATTCTTTCTGTTTCAATGGTAGTGCTGAAAAATCCACTTCGAGCCAAATCGGACAATGATCACTCCCCATTACATGTGGATGAATACCTGCATGTTGCAAAAACGGCTGTATTCGATCAGATGTTAGGAAGTAGTCAATCCGCCATCCTATATTTCGCTCCCTTACTTTATTCATATAAGACCACCATGTGTAGGCACCTTCCGTTTCCGGATGGAAGTATCGGAAGGTATCAGTGAATCCATCTGTTAATAGATCTGTCATCTTCCCACGTTCCTCACTTGTAAAACCTGAATTTCCTACATTCGATTTGGCATTTTTTAAATCCCTCTCATGATGCGCCACATTTAAGTCACCACAAAGAATAACTGGTTTCATACGATCTAATGCTTTCAAATAGCCACGAAGCTCATCTTCCCAAGAGAGACGGTATGGAAGACGTGCTAAATCCCTTTGGGAATTCGGAGTGTAGACATTTACCAGATAGAAGTCTGGAAATTCCAATGTCAATATCCTTCCTTCGTCTTGATGATCAGCATCACCAACACCATATTTTACGGAATTAGGCTTTTCTTTTGTAAATACAGCTGTACCCGAATAGCCTTTCTTAATCGCGTAGTTCCAATACTGATGATAGCCTTCTAATTCAAGCTCTATTTGACCTTCCTGAAGCTTTGTTTCTTGAACACAAAAAATGTCTGCGTCCACTTCATTGAAATAGTTGAGAAATCCTTTATTTACACATGCCCGTAGGCCGTTTACATTCCAAGACACGATTTTCATTGTAGAATAATGACTCCTTACATTTTTATACTCATATGTATAGTATACAACGTTTTTCCATGGACGAAGGATGTTGAAGTTCGAAAAAGAGGGAGTGATGTGATGGAGGAGGTTCGCACGGCTGGTTTTTGGGTCCGCTTAGGTGCAGGCTTGCTTGATGGGCTAATCGTTGGATTACCGTTAGTTTTGGTTAGCTATCTATTTACCGGGACGACTGAAGAAACACCGATTACTTCAATCGGAAACTTGCTATATCTGTTAATTGTCCCGGTTATTTGGTCAGGTTATACCATCGGAAAACGAATAGTGGGTGTTCGGATTGTCAGGATGGATGGAGGAAAAATCGGCATTGGTACCATGCTTCTTCGTACGTTAGCAGCTGGTATACTTTATTGGGCAACATTTGGTGTGTTGGTGATTGTCAGCGTCCTTATGGTCGTATTAAGAGATGATAAACGGGCAATTCATGATTTCATCGCTAAAACAAAGGTAATCTATGTCAAATAAAAAAGAAGGGTTGAGGTTCATTCCTCTTCCCTTCTTTCTTATTTACGCAATTTTTTGAATGCACGGCTCCAAGATAGGAGTTGGTCGAGCATTTGATCGGCGTTGCCAGCGTGATAATCAGCGGGCTTGAATTCACTCATGTTTTCAAAGTCAGACATAAGTGAGAAAGTTACTGCCGTACGGACGTCTGCAACACCTAATTCACCAAAGATTAGGCGAAGATTTTCGTGTGCACGTGCACCGCCTAAGCTTCCATATCCGACAAAACCAGCTGGTTTGTTTTCAACTTCAGGCTTTAAGTAGTCTAAAGCGTTTTTTAGTGCACCACCAGTTGCATGATTATATTCTGGTGTTACAAAGATGTAGCCATCATAGCTCGCCATCTTTTGTGACCAAGCTTTGATTTGCCCTTCTGCATCAGGCTCTGCAAATTCAGAACCAAGTAGAGGAAGATTATAATCTTCGAGGTCGACAAGTTCGTACTGTACTGTTGTATCATTACGTTTGTTTGCAAAATCGTACATCCATTTCGAAACGGCTGCTGCATTACGCTCTTCACGCACACTGCCGACCACGATTCCGATTTTAAGTAAATCCTCTTTCGGAGCTGCAGGAGTTACAGGAGCTGTTGTCGTTTTTTGAACTGGTTGCTGTTGTACAGACTGTTCCTTTTTACGGCCGAAAAGTTTATCAAAAAGACCCATTTAGTTCACCTACTTTTCTAATGTGATTTTAAAAAAGAAGGGATGGATGCTCCATCCCTTCTATGATTTAAAAATTATGAACGGACAGTTTTTAGAGCGCCGCTCCATGCTAATAATTGATCAAGCATAGTGTCAATGTTCGCATTGTGATATTCAGCTGGTTTAAATACGCTCATGTTTTCAAAGTCAGTCATGAGTGAGAATGTTACTGCTGTGCGTACGTCAGCAACTTGAAGTTCACCTAAGATCAAACGCATGTTTTCGTGTGCACGAGTACCACCAAGGCTTCCGTATCCTACGAAACCAGCAGCTTTGTTGTTCAATTCTGGGTTCAAGTAGTCAAGAGCATTTTTAAGTGCTCCACCTACAGCGTGGTTGTATTCTGGCGTTACGAAAATGTAGCCATCGAAAGAAGCCATTTTGTCGGACCAAGCTTTGATTTGTGCTTCTGCATCAGCAGCAGCATATTTTGAACCTAATAGTGGCAAGTTGTAGTCTGCCAAGTCCACCAATTCATATTCTGCATCTCCGCGTTTTACTGCGTAGTCATGGACATATTTAGAAACTGCTTCAGCGTTACGTCCTTGACGTACACTACCGATAACGATACCGATTTTCAGCATGTATTCTTCCTCCTAATTTTCCTTTATTTATTCGAAACTAACTATCTCGAATCCAAAGTAATTATAGTATAGGTACTTACTTTTAGTCAACACTTTTGTTTCCACTCTAAAAGTATACCCGGTAATTTCTTTACTAATCGGATTCTCTTTGGCGTTATAAGTATAAAAAAATACCCGCTTATAAAAAGCGAGCATTCTTATGAGCATTATACAGCTGGACTTTCAGTTGCGGGTTCTGGTATAAGTGCGTGTTTCGTCCAAACTTTGCTTTTCCACCTGAAGTAAACAAGGATGGCACGGATCCATTCATCGGCTATAAACGCCACATAGAGTCCTGCCAACCCCATATCCAAATGGAAAACTAAGAAGTAACCTAATGGGAGGCTCATCAGCACCATTGAAAAGAGACCAATGTAAACCGGGAATTTCGCATCACCAGCTGCCCTTAAAGAGTTAATGATAACGATATTCATCGTTCTGCCGGTTTCCAATAATACACTCAAAACAAGCACCGAGGCAGCGATGGCAATAATGATAGGGTCATCTGTAAATAAGCTGACTAACTGTTCCCGGAACGCTGTCACAAGGCCGGCCATAATAACTGTAAAGACCATTGCCGAGCGGACACTGGACCAAACCTGAACGTAGGCTTCCTCTTTCCTGCTTGCCCCGACAAAACGCCCGACAATAATAGATGTCCCCATTCCAATGGCGATAGCAAACAAATACGTAAACATCGATATATTTGAGGCATATTGTCTCGCGGCCAGCGCTTCTGCACCGATATAAGTCGTGTAGTACAAAAATACAATTTGGCATGCTTGATATAGTACTTGTTCTGCGGCAGAAGGCACACCGATTTTAACGATTTTACCCATGTATTCCTTTGATAGAGAAAGATAGTAACTAATCTCGATCTTATACTCCACTGCTTGATATAACAGCCAAAAGAATACTAAAAGAGCGGTGAAGCGGCTCGCCACTGATGAAATGGCCGCTCCTTGAACACCGAGTTCAGGAAATCCGAAATGCCCGAAAATCAGCGCATAGTTCCCTGCCACGTGAATAATATTCATACCGAGGGAAACCAACATGGTCTGCTTCGTCCATCCGTGGACACGTATGGTGGCAGCAAGAGCATTAATAATCGCCTGTAAAAAAATCCCTCCGCCCACGATGGCCAAGTAGCTTGAAGCATAAGTTAGGACCTCTCCCTGAAGGTTCATGGTTGACATCATATAATCAGAAAAAACCAGGAAAATTCCACTCATCAAAATACCTAAAATAAGGTTCATGGTTACAGCAAGTGCAATGATCTTAGAAGCTTCCATTGCCCTTTTTGAACCTAAATATTGAGCTACTACAATTGCCGCTCCGTTACCGACAACTTCAAGAATTAATATAGCTATATGAATATACTGATTAGCTGACCCTACTCCTGCTACCGCATCATCTGACAGCGCACTCAGCATAAATACATCCGCGAGTCCCATAAGCATAAACAAGAACACTTCAAGAAATATCGGCCAGGTTAAATGGAATAATTTCAATTCCCCGTGTTGTTTAGTTGAATGTTTCTTCATATTTTCTCCTACTCATTTTTTCACAATAATTCATCTTACAATTTTTAGTGAATGGTTGCAAGACAGTTTTGTATTTTTGTTTACCGGCAAGATAAAATGATAAGATAAGATTATATCTTTTATATCTGTGGGAGGTTTTGAGTGTGGTAGATAATAAAGTAGTGGTGATTACAGGTTCAGCACGGGGAATTGGATTTGAAATCGGGAAACACTTTGCCCAAAACGGCGCTAAAGTTGTTCTTTCAGACATCAATGAAGAAATGGTGAAACAATCTGCAGAATCTCTGAAAGAAGAAGGCTTTGAAGCAATTGGGGTTAAAGCTGATGTAACTAAAGAGGAAGATCTTCAAAACTTAGTGAAAACAGCGAAGGAAAGTTTCGGAGCTGTACATATCGTCATTAACAATGCTGGTTTACAGCACGTGTCACCAATCGAGGATTTCCCAACCGAGAAATTTGAATTGATGCAAAAGATCATGTTGATCGCACCTTTCATCTTAATCAAAAACGTATTCCCAATTATGAAAGAGCAAGGATTCGGACGTATCATTAATGTCGCTTCCATCAACGGTCTCATTGGATTCGCTGGTAAGGCTGCTTATAATAGCGCTAAACATGGGGTCATCGGACTTACGAAAGTTGCTGCGTTGGAAGGTGCTGAACACGGCATCACTGTAAACGCACTTTGTCCGGGATATGTGGATACCCCATTGGTTCGCGGTCAAATGGAAGACTTGGCTAAAACCCGTAACGTCCCGGTTGAGGATGTATTAGGTGAAGTACTTTACCCTCTCATTCCTCAAAAACGTTTACTTGACGTCAGCGAGATTGCTGAATATGCTCTATTCCTTTCAAGTGAAAATGCAAAAGGTGTAACTGGTCAAGCAATAGTCATTGACGGCGGTTATACAGCTCAATAATAAACTAACGTCAGCTGTCCTGATCCATTCGGGACAGTTTTTTTACTTTTCAATAGTCCTCGCACAACGGAATCCACCGCTTTCCTTTTACATAATAATGATACTCCTGTTCACACTATTGGTAGGAGGTGCGAAAATGTCGCAAAATCAAGACAGCGGAAAAGAAGCCTCTTATGAATGGTGGCAGCTTTCACTAATCGGTGTCGGCTGTATTATCGGCACGGGATTTTTTCTTGGTTCAGGGATTGCTATTAAAATGACAGGTCCTTCTGTTGTCCTGTCTTTTTTATTGGCAGCGTGTGGGACGTATATTGTTTACGAAGCACTTGCCAAGATGTCAGCAAAAGACCCACAAAAAGGTTCATTCAGGACCTATGCGAAACAAGCTTTTGGCCGATGGGCGGGATTCAGCAGCGGATGGGCGTATTGGTGTTCCGAAATGCTTATTATCGGTAGCCAGTTGACTGCGATCTCTTTGCTGGCCAAGTTCTGGTTCCCGGATGTTCCTTTATGGATTTTTGCTTCCGGTTTTGCCATTTGTGGATTATTAGTATTATTCATTGGAACTAAAGGTTTTGGAAAGCTGGAAAGTATTTTCGCTGTAACGAAAGTCGCAGCAATTTTCATGTTCATCGTGGTTGCAATTGTTGCTCTTACTGGAATTATTGAAGGTGACAAAAATAGCGGTTTCCCAGGTTCCTTAGCCGAAGTATTCCCAAATGGGGCTCTTGGATTCTGGAGCTCCCTACTGTTTGCGTTTTACGCATTCGGCGGCATTGAAGTGATGAGCATCATGGCAGTTCATTTGAAAAACAAAGAAGATGCACCTAAAGCGGGCAAGGTTATGATTTCCCTTTTAGTAGCAATTTACATAGCCGCTATCTCGCTGGTATTGTATTTGCTTCCATGGAATTCAGTCAAGGATGATAAAAGCCCGTTTGTTACCGCACTGGATAGCTATAATTTAGACTTTTTCCCCCACGTCTTCATCGGGGCGATCATCATTGCCGGTTTTTCTACCATGTCTGCATCCTTATTTTCTGTTACCACAATTTTGCTGACACTTTCTGAAGAAGGAGATGCACCTTCCCTCTTTAGTAAACAGATGAAATGGAAGTTGGCAGTCCCATTGCCAGCAGTGGGACTGACAGCGGTAGTACTTATTATGTCTATCGTGGCATCCCGTTTACTACCTTCAAATGTATACGAATATGTCACGACTGCCGCGGGGCTGATGATCCTCTATAACTGGCTGTTCATCCTGGCCATGTCTCACCGCATATTTGAGCCGACAAAAGCGGATAAAGTAAAACGGATGATTGCCTTTATCCTATTGATGGTGGCATTATCAGGTACATTAGCAAGCTCAACAAGCAGACCTGGATTTTTCATTAGTTTAGGATTTCTATCGATAATCGCTGTTGTCGTCTATTTTCTACAGAAGCGGTGGAAGAAAGAAGAAGGTTTATCACCTAAAACATCAGTTCAAGCGCCTTTAGCCCAAAGTAAAGGCCAAACAGAATCATAGATAGGGATGTCACTAATGTGATTCCTTTTAAAAGGTTGGCCGATAGGTATTTTTTTGCCCCGCTTGAAAGGATTGACATGGTAAAATCCCATGTCAAGATACCCATAATCATTGATAAGCTGAAAACGAGTAGTTTTGTATTGGATACATTGTCGGCTGTTCCCGCTAAAACAGAACCGTATATGCCGAGCCAAAATAGAATCGTTAATGGATTCATCAAAGACATCAAAAATCCGGAAATGGCGGATTGACGAAGCCTCGTTCTTTTACCTTTCGTCATTTTAATGGTCAACTTTTTCATAGAAATAAGCGCTTCAATTCCTGTATAAATCAGGACGAATGCGCCAAAAGACCAAAGAAGCGTTTTCATGAACGAAGAGGTCAATAATTGTCCCACGCCTAAATAGACTGCAATCATATACAGGATATCCGCAGTTAAAGCACCGAAACCGAAAATTAAAGCATGAAAAAAACCGTTCCGTATTCCGGTATTCAATTGTGCAGCATTCACTGGTCCTACTGGTGCAGCCAATGATATTCCTAAAATAAAATAACCAATAATCGAGTTCAACAGCTTGCCCCCATTTTTAAAGTCTATTGCAGTTTATTCAAATAGGTAGGCATGTACGACTATTCTTTACAATTTGAGGCTTTCATCTTAGGCAGCCTCTTATTAATATCAAAATACCTGTCCGCATATGCTGAAGTAAGAATTATGCCTAAGGTGGTCATGTTGTTGGAAAAGGCTCTTCTCGCGATCATATTAATACGGCTCATATCAGGCAGCGTTGAACTGACTGCTGCCTCACTTATGTACAAGTTCAATGATTTAGAAAAAGCGCTATACATAAATAGCATGCTCGCACTTGTTGGTCCTGTTGTTCTCATTACGACAACCGGAATAGGCTTGACCGGCTTAGCTGACCGAATTTCCTGGACTCGTCTCATTTGCTTATTCGGAGGTATCTTCCTCATCTTAGTCAGTCTCCGGATAAAATGATTACACCAAAAAGAACCGTCCTGAAAGACGGTTCTTTTTAATGTTTTGCTTGAATTTCTTCCGCTTTAAAAAACCGGAAGACAATAAACAGCATAATCAGTCCTAAAATTCCGGCTCCGATATAACTTATATTCAAGTAATCCTTCATGACAAGAGACATGATAGGCGGTCCCGCCGCTACACCGATGAATCTCGCTGAACTATAGAAGGAGGAGATGGTCCCCCGCTCCTGTTTTTCAATATTCTCCGTAATGACGGCGTCGAGGACAGGCAGGATTGCTCCAATGGCAATTCCCATGATGCTCGTGACAATAAGAAGGAGGATTAAACGCTTGCTTACAAAGCCAGTGAAGACGACACTTGCAGACATACCAATTAGTGAGAATATCATGATTTTCTTCATACCAGGAAGATCGCCTTTGATTTTCCTTCCTGTAATAAACGAAGCAATACAGAGCAACAATAATGGTATGGCTAAAACGAATCCTTTTTTGATGCCCTCAATATCATGTTTCTTCTCTAAGATTTCGGATAAATAAAAAAGGACTGAAAACAGCAATAGCATGACGAATGCGCCTAAAATAAATACTGTAAAAAGCCATTTCCAGTGTTCCTTAAAGGTTTTTAACGTATTTTCAACAAATTCTTTAAGTTTAACCGGATCGTCCTTTTCTTTCGAAACTTTAACAAAAAAGAAAATCAGGGCTATTGAAACAAGACTAAAAACAGAAATTGCGAAAAACGGGAGGAACCAGATGAACGCTGCAATGGCAGATCCAATAATCGGACTTAGCACTTTCCCGAACGTATTGGATGTTTCGATAATGCCTAAGCATGAGCTTGTCTTCTCGTCATCATCTTTGTAAAGGTCTCCTACGAGCGGGAGGACGATCGGCATCGCACCCGCTGCTCCAATTCCCTGTAATATACGACCGATAATAATCCAGGTATAAGGATCAGCCATTTTCCAAGAGGCAAACCCTGCGATCAGTCCGCCAATAAGTGCCAGAATCAAACTCGGAAGGATTACTAACTTTCGTCCAAAACGATCAGATAAGTAACCTGCGACAGGAATAAGGAAAATGGCTGCCACTGAATAGCTGGTGATGATCATACTCGACTGGAAAGAAGTAATATCGACTTTCCTTTCCAAAATCGGCAATACCGGAATGAGCATAGAATTCCCCAAAGTCATAACCAGGGGAATTGATGCCAAACTGACAATACACCAAACACTTACATCCTGATTGCTTTTATCCATTTCGGCACCTCGCTTAAAGTTCCATGTAAACTATAGCGTGTGCCTGTAGCACTTATTTATGTACAATTATGATTTTACATTTAGTGGTTAATGAAAAGCTCTATATACGCTTGATAGCCAAAGTAAAGTCCAAATCCGATCATTGAAATTGAAGATATAATTGAAATCACATTCAACAACGGACCCGACATTAACTTTCGGGCACCACTTGAAACTATGGACATAAATAGATCAATGAGCATGATTCCCAGCATGATAGCTACGCTGAATAGGATGACTTCATTTCCACCTTTTGTATTAGCTAAAATTGAACCGTAGATTCCGAGCCAAAAAAGAATGGTCAAAGGATTCAATAAGGCGAGCATGAATCCCGCTCCCATGGAATGCCTCAGTCGTGTGTACTTTTTAAGTTTAATATTTAAATCGATCTTCCCTATTTTCAATAAGTTTTCAATCCCTGTATATAACAATACAAAGCAACCGAAAGACCAAAGAAGTGTTCGTACAAATGGTGTACCGATAAATTGGGCTACTCCGAAATACACGGCGAGCATGTACAACAAGTCCGTACCGATTGCTCCAAGGCTAAAAAACCATGCATGGAAAAAGCCACTTCGAATCCCCTTATTAAGTAACACGGTTTTCACCGGCCCAATCGGCGCTGCCATGGAAATACCTAATAACAAATACGTGAACATTGAATTCATCCAAACGTCCCCCGAACTAAATAAATGTCTCTTTTACCTTATTCATCCGGAGGGACATGTAATACATTATCTTAATAAGATTCCTCTAAGTTCTGAAATACTATGGATTTCATAAGTCGGATTAATCCCCAGTTCATTTATAATATGTCTGGGATTGTACCAGCACGTATCCAGATTGGAGAGGTAACCTCCTTTAATGTCTGCAGTAAGGGAATCACCTATTATCAGGCCATCTGCGGGGACAAAACGAGGGATTCGGTCAAAAACATATGAAAAGAATTCTTTCATAGGCTTCTGGTAGCCAGTATCTTCTGAAACAAAAACTTCCTTAAAAAACGGTAGCAGATTAGAGTCCTTTAATCGCTTGTACTGTGTATCGGAAACACCGTTCGTCACGATATATAAATCATAATGGTGATAGAGTTCGGTTATAATTTCAAATGCCCCGGGGATTAAATCATGACCGTTTGCAATGTAAGCTCGGTATTTTGTTTCTAACGCCGCACCGTTCTCTTCTCTTCCAAATTCCTTCAAAAAGAGGGAGAAGCGTGTATTCAGCACCTCATCCCGGCCAATCTCCCCCTCTTCATAGGAACTCCACAACGCCCGATTGATTGTCCGATATCGGTCTTCCGCCTCGGGTGAAAGATCGAATTGGATCTCATTGAACAACGAACGGAGTGCTTTACGTTCTGTTGCACCGAAGTCGAGTAATGTATCATCGACATCGAAAAATAAAGTTTTGTATGATTTCATGCTGTTTGCCTCCCTACATATGTACGAACTTGGAAACTTCTTTTAAAAGCATAATTTTACGGTACATTCCATTCATCATAACAGGGCGATCTTCTACTATTCGAAAGTCTTGGCGATGGCGATCGAATATCTCCCTAAAGCTTAGTCCGATATCCGTCCCTAATAACCTTATGGCAGGTCTTAACAGTCTTTTTCCTAGAGAAACCTTTTCGTCCGAAAACTTATCAAAGATCAACAAATGCCCATTTGGTTTTAAAACTCTCTTCATTTCTGAGAAACACTGTTCAGCATTCGGCACAACCGACAAAATAAGGCTGGCAACGACAACATCAAATGTTCCGTCATCAAATAATAAGTGCTGGGCATCCATTTCAATAAAGGTGATTTCAGTATGTTCAAACTTGGACTTTGCCTGTCTTAGCATATCTGGCGAATAATCAATCGCCGTTATCGTTAAATCCTTATAATTGACCAGTGCTAAATCCGCACCAGTCCCGATACCAACGAATAGTACACACTGCCCCTTTTCGAATGGAATGTTTTGAAAGACATCCTTCCTCGCCCTTAAAAAAGCTCCGGTATTAAAGAAGCGGTCATAAATTGGTGACCACCATTTATAAATCACTCGATTCCAATGATTATTCATTGTTTTGCCCCATCCAATTATCAATTCTCTTGATTGCATTTTCATCCAACCGTTGTCCCAAATCTCTTTTCATTCGGTTTCCGGCCCAAAAACGGAACAGATGATTATGCTGTAGCGGATCATCTATCTTTTCATAACCTGCTCGGTATCCCTCCAAAAAATCTGAAAGTATTTCTTGTATTTCAGTGATTGTTGGACCATCGATTTGCATGATTGATAATGTTCTCATCATGTCAAAACGTCTATCTCCTACAGATGCATTGATCCAGTCAATGACTCCTGTGACTTTTTCTCCATCTGTTAACACGTTGAGAGGATGATAGTCCATATGGAGAAGCCATTGGCCTGTTGGATTGATTTGGTTGAACAGTTCCCGCTCTATGTCTGTTGCCGGCGTGAGCCAAGAAGAGACGATGGGTTTCGGTAGTTCAATCTGATGAATTAACGCTTGGACCCTTCCAAATTCACTACCTAATTGCCGTGCTTTTACAGGGTGATCCATTAATGCTTGCAACATTGTTTGGCCCGTCACCCACTCCATCAGCATTACCGCATAACCTCCAGCGGCATGGACGGATATCACTTCTGGCGCTGGAATGTTTTGTTCACGTACCATAGAGATCAGTTCTGCTTCCCATTGAAATTGTGAGAGCCGATTAAGTGGGAGGATTCTTAATGCAAAATTACTGCCATCCAGTCCGGTTACTTGATAGACAGAACTGTCATTACCGCCCTGGACTTTCTTAAAAGAAGAATACTCGATTTGGCATTGCTCAAGGATTTGATTGATATCCATCTTAATCTCCTTTATTAATAGTTCTTACATTGATGCTATCATATTCAATCTCTTTCAAAAGCAAGATTTTTGAAACGATTTCTATATTTCGTTACTCTTGATTTATGAACGACAGGAAGGGATGACAATCATGGTTGAATATGTTCAATTAGGGAGTACCGATTTAAAAGTACACCCGATCGGTTTAGGGACAAATGCGGTCGGAGGACATAATATCTATCCGAATACGGATGAAGTGGCTGGAAAGCAATTAGTCCGGATTGCCATCGAGCATGGCATTAACATGATTGACACGGCCTTTATGTATGGTCCAGGACGCTCCGAAGAGTTGATCGGAGAAGTTGTGAAAGAGAGTGGTAAACGTTCTGACGTGATAATCGCTACAAAAGTAAGCCCCAAATTGGTTGATGGCAGTTTTGTACATGACAATTCACCTTCTTTCTTACGTGAAGAAGTCGAAAAAAGTCTAAAGAGATTACAAACCGATTATATCGATTTGCTTTATATTCACTTTCCAGATGAGACGACACCGAAGGACGAAGCAGTCGGAGCATTAAAAGAATTAAAGGATGAAGGAAAAATACGTGCAATCGGTGTCTCCAACTTTTCACTCGAACAGTTGAAAGAGGCAAATAAAAATGGCTATGTTGATGTTTTTCAAGGTGAGTACAACCTGCTGAATCGTAAAGCGGAAAATTCCTATTTCCCTTACACAGTTGAGAATCGAATTTCATTCATTCCGTACTTCCCTTTGGCTTCCGGATTTTTAACAGGGAAATATCAGACGGAATCCGACTTAGGACCACGGTTGACGAAACGGCCACAGTTCCAAGGGGAAGCACTTTCAAAGAACTTTGAGAAGCTTGATGTATTAAGGAGAATAGCGGATGCAAGAAATGTAGAGGTTGGACACGTCGTGTTGTCCTGGTATTTAGCACAACAGGCAATCGATGTAGTAATCCCTGGTGCCAAGAACGGAGTCCAGGTGTTAAATAACCTGAAAACAGTAGATGTCCAGTTGACGAAGCAGGAAGTAGAAGAGATCGACGAAGTATTTCAAGATTAAGTTGAAGGCATTCCTTATTGGAATGCCTCATTTTTGTAAAATGAAATGCTTATATAGTTGATGGTCAATTTCAATTGTAGCATTGTATCGAAAACCACACTTTTGAATTACTCTCGTAGAGGGTTCGTTATTCGTAAGAGCAATGGCATTTAGCACTTTTGTGTCAGTAGATGAAAACAAATAGTCTATCAATCCTTGGACTGCCTTCGTGGCAAATCCCCTATTTTGAAATTCAGAAGACACAGCATAAACAATCTCACGGTTTGGTTCAGGAAGTTCGTCTTTAATTCCGGAACAACACCAGCCGATGACTCGGTTAGTCTCCTTATGAAGGATGGCTAATTTCAACATATGCTCATCAATAGTTGGGACAGCTTCCAGAAATGCTTGATTCATGGGGACTTCATATTCAGTCAACCAATAGCGCCTCTTCTCTTCCGGCGCTTTCCAATCCGGCAGGAATGCAGAAATTTCCGGCTCACTGGAGATCCGGGAAATGGCATACGCGTCCTCTATTTGAAACGGTCTTAACAAAATTTCGCCACAATCAATGTTCAGTTCAGTATGAGGCAATATAGTTCCTCCTCTTCAATCATTCCTCTATGTAATCTACATCGTTGCCCTCAAGTTAAAAAAACAAGTCCCATATTCCGTACACCAGCCAAGCAATCATGAACACCATAAAACATATATATACAACCCGAATGGATAACTTCGTATTATTAGAGAATTTTCTTTTCCCTAACTTGTGCATAACTTTATGTTCATCGAAGCCAAGTAAATCTTCAATTTGATCTCCAATCACTTCCAAATCCTTATAGTAAACATTAATCCTCTCTTCAATTGTCCAGAATACATAAGTAATGAGAATCCCCCCGATCGGCAGCAAGAGTTTGATAAAGTATTCGTTTATATTCAAGTCCTTTCCTGCCAGTTGCATGAGTCCAAATTGAACTACAAAATACACCGGGAATAATGCAAAGCGTAAACTGCTGTAATGTCTGCGTGACGCTTTTATTTCTTTGTATTGTTCTAAAAGCAACAACTTATTATGATCTACTTCTTGATTCATGATGGCACCTCCTATTCGTTCATTTTACCTAAATCTAAAAAAAGTAGATATATCGATTTCGTTACCCACGTACTAATCACCTCAAATATTTCATCAAAATAATTGAAGTGATTGAACAACACAAAGCAAGCTTTGGAAAAGCATACTAAGCTAAAGTCAAGAGAATGTGTAATAGTCGCCCCGAGGAAGTAAAACTCTTCGCAAATGAAATGACTAAGCCTCGGTTTTATAGAACCAAGGCTTAGTCATTTTAATCTAAAATATCATAGTAACCACAAACAACATATCCCACTGCTTTCGCTGCTACAAGAAGTGCATCTTCATCGATATCGAATTTAGGATTGTGATTAAAATACGGCTTTTCCACTCCTTTTGGATTACAAGCGATAAAGAAGTAACAGGAAGGAAACTTTTCAGCGTAATAAGCAAAGTCTTCGGACGGCGACAAGGCCGGGAATTCCTTTACTTCTGTAATGTCCTGATCGTTTATAGCTTTTAAATAGTTTGCCACTTGATCTGTTAGCTCAGGGTCATTATATAAAGGTGGATAATCATTTTCATATGTTAACTCACAAGTCACACCAAATTCTTCTTCCAACCCTTTAACAAGACGCTTCATTTCTTTTTCTATGGTTTCTCTTGTCTCTATACTCATATAGCGGATGTCACCTTCAAGCTCGACGCTGTCTTTTATGACATTAAACGTTCCTTTTCCATCAAACGAACCGATCGTAATGACTCCAATTTCAAAAGGATTTAAACGCCGACTAATAATGGTTTGAACCGCTGTTACAAAATGAGCGCCAGCTACAATGGCATCGTTCGCAAGATGGGGGGAGGAACCATGCCCGCCTGTCCCTTGAATTTTCAACTTCATATAAGCCCTGCCGTTAAATGTAAATCCAGCATGATAACCGACGACTCCCGCCGGTCCCAGTGGCAGCAAATGGATACCAAAGACATTGTCAAGGTCGTCAAGAACTCCTGACTCAACTACACTTTTTGCCCCGCCAGGCGGTACTTCTTCCGCATGCTGATGAATGATTTTGATTGTACCTGGAATTTCTTCTTTTAATTGAATTAAGCAGTCTGCTAATACGAGCATATAAGCTGTATGACCATCGTGCCCACATGCATGCATAACGCCTTCAATTTTGGATTTATATGGAACATCTGCTTCTTCCACAATAGGAAGAGCATCAAAATCTGCACGCAATCCAATTTTCTTACCTGGTTTTCCACCTTCGATGGTCACGACAATTCCGTAGCCATTTCCTACATTCGTTTGGACATCTACATCTTTCCCTTTATAAAAATCGATGATATATTGAGCCGTTTTCTCTTCTTCAAAAGAAAGTTCAGGGTATTGGTGTAGATGTCTCCGAATTTCAATCATTTCATCTTTACGAGACTCCAACATCTGCATTAATTTTTCCCTCATGATGACCCTCACCCTTCACAATATATATTTGATTGATCTTGCATTAAGTAACCTTGAGATAATGGAAATTGGAGAATCCTGTTCCGTGCCAATCCTATTTATAAAGTGGCTGAACTGGATTATCCGTATTTTTTCCAGCGTCTTTTGGCACTAAAAAGATCACTGATAGTACGGAAAGTATACCAAAAATAACATTCACGATAATTCCGCTGGTGGCTGCACTTTCCAGGCTCCCATTCGCTGAAATTGCAGCGTAAACCGCCGCCGAGATAGCTACACCAAATGCACTTCCGAGTGAACTTGCCATTTTGTATACGCCAGCCGCTTCCCCCACTTTATCCGGAGGAGCATTCGTCACAGAAGTATCGGTTGATGGCGTGGCATAAATTCCAAGCCCCAATCCAAACAATGCAAATCCTACAAAGACGATGATGGTGTAAGCGAGATCTGGTAGGAATGTTAAACCCATCAGCGCTACACCAATGGTTGTGATGATTCCCCCCCAAATCATTGGTGACTTCGCCCCGACTCTCTGTAGAATTTTCTCCCCTACACGAATCATTGACAGTACAACAACTAAATAGCCCAGAGATAACATCCCTGACTGGAATGAGTTGAAACCTCGTCCCATTTGTACATACGTATTTGCTACAACGAGGGTACCCGCAATTGCATTGAGCAAGAAATTGGAAATCGTGGCACCTGTGTAAGGTCTATTTTTAAAAACTGCAAAATCAATCAGAACAATTTCTTTTCCCTGTTCTACTTTAATGAAAACAACTAAACCGATAATCGTAACAACTAAAAGGCCAATTGAAATCGGGCTGGTCCATCCTAAATCCGACCCGAAGGAAATAAATACATTTAATGCAACCATAGTGATAATGAAAATAAGTAGGCCTGTGTAATCGAATTTAAAAGCCCCCGTTGATTTTTGTTTACTTTCAGGGGTGTCTTTTATTAAAAACAATCCGACTACAGCAAAAATAATGGAGAAAATAAAAATCCATCTCCATCCTAACGATGTCGCGATTGCTCCTCCTGCGAAGGACGCAATCCCTGAACCTCCCCAAGAACCGATTGACCAATAACTGAGAGCCCTTTGACGTTCAGCGCCTTCAAAATAGGCTTTCACCAACGCAATTGTTGAAGGCATGATGCATGCAGCTGATAGACCTTGAATGATTCGACCAATAATCAGCAATATCGCGCCTTGTGTTACAACAATACAAAGTGACCCGATGATACTTAATATATATCCGATCACCGCTATTTTCTTTCGGCCAAGTTTATCAGCAAGCCCACCGGCAGCAACGATAAATAGACCGGAGAACAAAGCCGTTAAACTAATAGCGATATTTAGTGTTCCAAGTGAAATACCCAGATCCTTTTGTACAGTCGGTACAATATTAACCATTGCTTGGGCAAAGAGCCAAAAGGTGATGACACCAAATACAATTCCGATTATCAGTTTATTTGTACCCTTATATGTTTCCATAAAATCCTCCTTGACTATAGTTCATAAGTTGTCCTAATTTCGTACAACTATGTTTTTTGAAACGGTATATCGGAAATTTGAAAATAAAAAAAGACATTCAATCGTCTTAATATGAGCGATGAATGTCTTTCTTATTAGACTTAGAAAAAAAGTTTGTGGTCATACTACTACATGTTTTTTCGCTTCAATTGTTTCAATAAACCTTTCCATTGTAGAGGTTAAAAACGCATCTGCTCTCCTAATAAAAACAGTTTTAATCTTACTGTATTGTTCCGGAAGTGTATGGCATTGGATTAATCCACTGTCTTCCAAATGGGCAATTGCAGATTTTGGAACAAATGATACACCAAGTCCCTCTTCAACACTTCGTAAGATTGTTTCTAATGTACCGAATTCCATCACCTTTTGTGGTGTGATGTTTTGATCCCTATACCATGACTCAAGTCTCGCTCTGTAGACACAGCCCTTACTAAAACATAAAAACGGCGCTTCTTTTAAACCTTCCAACGTAGGAACACTCATATCCGAAATTAATACAAGCTCCTCTTGAAATACATCATGTGAGATTAGGTCGGGGTGGAAATCCGACTCTGTAACGAATGCTCCGTCCAGCTTATGATTTAGTACTGCCTCTTCCAACGTTTCAGTTACACCCGTAAATAGCGATAAATCCACATTTTTGTATTTCTTTATATAGGTAGACAATAGTTTCGGTAATTGGATTACGGTTTCGACAGTACCTATCTCAAGTTTCCCACTCGGCTCTTCATTATTTTGAATTGCCTTTTTCATTTCGTCTTTCATCATTAATATTTTTTCACTAAAGGTTAATAGTTTTTTTCCTTCCGGTGTTAAACTCATGCCACGATGATGACGATTAAACAAAGGCGTTTTCAACTCATTTTCAAGCTTGTGTATTCTCGCAGTAATGTTTGACTGTACGTAATTAAACTCTTTTGCAGCTTCTGTAATCGTTCCTTTTTCAGCCACAGCTTGAAAGATTTCTAAATCTTTAAATTCCACAATTTCTCCTCACTTTACTCTTTTCCATATCAATTCAATGATATCAAAAAAAATGATGCGAATGATAAATTTTATTCATTTTACATGATATCTAAAATGGGAGAAGATATAGATTGCATCTTTAGAAAAGAAAGGCAGAGAAAGAGAATGAAAAATAGCATATGGTTAGGAGCTTTTTTATGTTTTATCGCCGCTGTTTCATGGGGGGCTATGTTCCCGATCGCAAATTCGGCATTCAATTATATTGATCCCTTTTATTTTGCACTCATTCGTTATGGATCTGTAACGCTTATTTTAGTAGCGATCCTATTATGGAAAGAAGGAAAGCAAGCTTTTCGTTTTGAAGGGAAAGGCCTTAAATTATGGTTTTACGGCACAATGGCATTTACAGTCTATAATATATTTATATTTTGGGGACAAAATCTATTAGGAGATCCTGGAGTGATGGTAGCATCCATTATGGAGTCACTCATGCCAATGATTTCAATCGTAATTGTTTGGCTGTTGTTTAGAAATCGCCCTCATTTTTTCACCCTACTATGTGTACTTGTTTCATTTATTGGGGCCATGTTAGTCATTACTAAAGGAGACCTGACTGGTTTTCTTGGTGCTACAAATAATATTGCACCCACCCTACTCATATTGTTAGCAGTAATTGGATGGGTCATTTACACAATGGGAGGCAGCGAGTTTAGCGATTGGAGCGCTCTTCGGTATTCAACAATAAGCTGTTTGCTCGGTACGATTACAGCCGGTGTTTTTGTTGGCAGCGGTACACTTTTTGGATATCTCACTGTTCCATCGCTTGAAGATGTTAAAGCTGTAACTCCCCATTTAATATTTATGATTTTATTCCCCGGAGTCATCGCGTTGCTCGGCTGGAATATCGGTGTAAGTATTTTAACTCCATTAAACGGTCTAATGTTCATTAACTTTGTTCCGATTACAACACTTGTCGTTTCAGCTTTCCAAGGTGCCCAACTCACGGCGTTTGATATTTTAGGTACAATTCTTATCATCATTTCACTCGTATCCAATAATATCTATATTAGACGGTCCCAGAAGAGAGAAATAGAGCAACTTCATCAAACGACATTCAGAGAAAGCATGTCTAATTTGTAATGAAGGGTTTATTATAATTATCGCAAAAAAACTGGTCAGATTTCTGACCAGTTTTGTGTTGATACAACTCGGTCGTGACGTACGAAACCTTAAAACACTGATTATTACATTAATACCATGTTCTATAGGGACAACTCACTCGTGACGTAACTTTTGCTTGATTTGCATTTTATAATACAACTACTCGTGACGTAAAAATTTCCCTCGAGTAAAAATAATTGACAGAAAAATAATTGTACATTTTTGAAAAGGAATTTATATACGTATTTGGTCAAGATTTTTTTAGGAATTATTCTATCTTACCACTTGTATTTCGTTATTAAAATTATAAAGAAGGAGGTTTTTAAAGAACGGAGATTTGATACACCGGTAAAAAGGTTAGTATGTTGACAATCAAAAGCACTTATACGGAAAGAAGAAGGGGGCTTGGATAAAATTAGTTTATGCAGTTCCATAAATACTCTAAAATATATTTAATTATCTATAAATTTGGAATATACTAAATATGTGAATGCATTTCTCCTAAGAATTAACATATTTGTCCCGGCGCATTTAACAGCTTATTAGGGAGGAAAAAAGATGATTGGGAGAGATTTGTTCAAGTATTTACTAAGTGCTTTACTGATGATTGGACTGATGTTTGGAGAGTCAACAACACTTGCAAACACAAACGGTAACAATGCTACTGGTAATGTACTACCTAACGAGAGTTATAACGCTATGAATGGACAATTAAGTCCTTTTCAAATTGAATCCTTGTAAAAAAAGGAATTGGAACAAAACTAATTAAAGAACTTATTAAAGAACTGAGCCGTACTTCTTATTATACGGTTATATTACCTAAACCACTGAAAGACATCGTTTTTGGAGAAGTATGAATTTTAAATATAATTTAGGAAGGGCACATTGGTTTTCTGACACTTCCTCATTAGTAGGGAAAGTAGAAACGGGACATTGATCCATTAAAGGATTAATGTCCTATTTGTTGATGACTTTAACTAAGGCAGGCAGCTTTAGTTGAAGAAGGACCTATAAAAAACTGAAAGATGGGTATCTTAGAAGCAAAATAAAAAAAGGAAGAATGTTTAATGCTCAAGGTAATCCTGATCTTATCTTTATTCATTTTCACTTCTCAAACAGAGGAAATGTTGGCAATCAAAGTGATTGAGGGCTATTTTAAAGATATAAATGAAAATCGATGGTCAAGTGTAGATAAATGGTATGTTAATGAAAGGGCAAAGGAAATAAAGAGTTTTCTGGATAATGAAGAGAATCAAAAAAAGAAATTAGGTTTACTTAATATTAAATCATCTCGATTAGTAAAGTTGAAAGAACTACCTTATGATTATGCTGAACAATTTTTACCTAATCGTTATATGGAACAATACGATAATAAAATTAAAAAAGCTTTCTATGTTGCAGTTGATTATAATGTTTACCACGAAGACCAGTATCACATAAATGGTATTAACTATTTTTTGTTGTTCTTGTATTAGAAGATAACAATTGGAGAATAGTTTTAACTCCGCATATACCTGTAAATACAATTGTGTTTGATGGATATGGGTTTGGGACTGAGGATGAAAAAACATTCGATAAAAGAAGACATAAATTCACTAAGTAAATTAAGTGTTATTGCTTCTTTAACTTGGCGTTAGTTCAAGAAGGTAATGGATAATGATATTTCATAAAAAAACTGGTTAGAAGTTTTAACCAGTTTTTTTATTTGTTCGTCACGACTGAGTTGTATACGTCACGACCGAGTTGTATTTCCACATATTTGTGTAGATACAACTCGGTCGTGACGTAAGGCACCTCAAAACACTGATTATTATATAAAATGAAGCTCTATAAAGACAACTCACCCATGACGTAGCTATCACTTGATATTAAAATTCACACACAACTACTCGTGACGTGAAAAATGATGTAATTACTTAATTGTAGTTCTGAGATTATTGAAAATAAAGCAGGAGGGTAGGCCTCTCCAAAAACATGGTGAATCTGGGGCTTATTTGTGCCGCCTACAATTTATAGAAGTGGAACAGCCATCATATTTAAGGAATTATTTTCTTATTTTTTGTGCATAAAAAAAGAAGCTGCCTAAAAGTTTATACTTTTGGGACAGCCTCCTTTTTATTCTCTGAGGTAGAGACTTTCAATTAGCATGAAAATGTTCTAAATGTTCTTTTGGTTCAGGAAAATAAGCCCACACTTTGTAGACATTAATTTCTTCATCAGCCGTATAGACTTTCAAGTCTTTATTTTTAGCCAACCGAAAAGCCAAAGCACTTGCAATTTTATAGTCCGGGGTTATATAGCCATTAAAGATTCTTCCGTACATCTCATTTTCTAACGAATATGCCCACATATCAGCTTCCTGCATTGTTTCGAATATAAATTCTTCCTGTAACCATTTAATATCCACGCCTATTCACCCCGTTTATACATCTATACTCTGCATTTAATCATTACTACATCGTTAGCGTTATTTGTAGTAGATCGTACGTCCCAATGCATTGTAACAACATCATAATTTTTCAATGTACCACCACCAGATTTTCCTTGGTATTGGTAATTCATTAATCTTCCATGAAAAGGATAATCAGTATAATCTTCTCGTGCTTGATATACAGTATTTACCCTCTGATCATTAACCATTAGGCTAACTAATTCGACTCGCACCTTTGGACCATAACGAGATTTACCATGATCAGTCATAAATAATGAAAAAGCTAAACTCCTATAAGTATCATCAACACGTGCTGCCTGCATAGTAACATATGCATCATCGTGATAAGAACTTTCAAAAGTTCTAGTACAGGTTGGGAAGTCTTGATCAGGCAACGGAATATCAAATAAAATCGGGTCTGTAGATTCTGGAATTTGTTCAGTTGTAGCAGCACTTACTGGAAAACTACTAACTAACAACATAACTAGTAATAGCATAGCAGTAAAAATATTCTTTTTCATTCAAAGTCCCCCTCACATTTTGGTTGTTGCTAAATGGTATAACAATCACAAACACATCTTCCCTCCCTCCTGTTAATGTATTTTCTCCACTAAATGTAATAAAACCTTTTTTTCACAATATACCAACAAATGTTATAAATTCAATCGATTTTCTTTGGGACTATCTGATGAAAACTCTATTAATGAACAATTTGCGACATCCAGACCAACTACTGGATTCATGTGTTATCTCCTCCGTATTCATAGTGGATTGACCGGTAACCTCTATCTATCTTGCCAATCATATCTTCGCTTGTTATACGAGATCATCATGTCCCAACCAGCCTAATCATGTGTTAACAAGTAGAGGGCGAACTGTTTAGTTGTCGGGATCGAGTCCCACGGGCAGGTCCGTTCTACCCCGGCTACAATCAATCTATAAATTGAATTAAAAGGCTCTATTATAAATGTTGGGGTATTCAAACAATTTGAATAAAAAATGCACGCGGTTCTCCAAATCTCTTATACTTGAATTGTCGAGAAACAAGTAACGAGGATTGGAGATGCGTGCAAGTGAATTTTATCATGAATATTCCAGGATTAGAAGATGTAACGGTAACGAAAATGGAACAGATTGAAGACCGTGTCGCGATTCATGTTGAGATGGAACGCCGATTTCATACATGCCCTTCATGTGGGGGAAAAACAAGGAAAATGCACGACTATCGGTTACAGAAGATTAGCCACTTGAAACTGTTCGATCGACTTACCTGCTTCATTTATAAAAAACGCCGTTATGTCTGTGGTCAGTGTGGAAAACGTTTTGCGGAGAAGAATACGATTGTCGAGCGTTATAAACGCTCTTCCATTGAGGGGAACCAATCCCTGGCCATCCGTTGTGTTCAGGCAAAGACGTTTAAGGAAGTAGCCCTACAATATGGAACATCCGCTACTACCGTCATTCGTCGATTTGATGAACTGGCACACCAGGAGGTGTCCGCCATCAAGGAACTTCCAAGAGCGATTGCCATG
>NZ_JBHSEC010000014.1:0-17566 GCF_042651785.1 Chungangia koreensis | reverse complement strand
TATCAATTGATCATTGCCGACGCTGAAACAAAGGAGCCTTTGGATATCCTGCCAAACAGAAGGAAGAAGACGATTGTGGACTATCTTCAAAGGTATGGCATCCAGGTAGAAATCGTTGTCATGGATATGAGTCCTTCCTTTAAAGCCGCAGTCAGAAAGGTATTGAATAAGCCAGTTATTATCGCAGACCGCTTTCACTTCTGCCGATATATCTATTGGGCGTTAGATGGAGTCAGAAGGCGAGTCCAACTGGACTGGCATGATTATGATCGCAAGAAATGTAAGAGAATGCGCCACGTATTCTTCAAGGACAGCGAAAAACTAACGGATCAAGACCGTTGGTATCTTGAACGATATTTGAAGATGTCAGAGGAATTGCGCAAGGCATATGAATTGAAAGAGGCATACAACAAGTGGTTTAAAGGCGCGAAGACAAACGGTGAAAGCGGAATTGTAGAAATCAAAGAGGCACTTCACCGCTTTTACGCTCTTGTAAAGGAAGCAAATATCAAGGAGTTTATTCGGGCAATCCAGACATTCAGGAATTGGGAAACAGAGATCTTGAACAGCTTTTCTTTTAATTATTCCAATGGTTTTTTGGAAGGGATCAATAACAAGACGAAGGTCATGAAACGCAATGCCTACGGCTTTCGGAATTTCATTCGTGCAAGAGCACGAATCCTACTTTTACATAAGTATAAGAAGATTGAAGTTCACGTCGGGTAGGGTGAGAAAAAATCACCTCACCCCAACATTTGACGTAGAACCTCATTTGGTGATCTTTTAACTAGTTATTATACTGTTTTTCACTATATTTAATCGAACTTAACAGAATTGTTAAGGAAGGCTGTTTAATTTATCCCGAAACAACTGATCTGTATCACTTAACTGAATACTGCCGATCTTTCCTTCTTCTGAGAAGATGGCCTTTCCGACTACTTCATACGTAATTTTTTCTTCATTAGCTTCAAAATTAACCAGAGCTGTAAAATCGTATTGATTTTGGGCCTTTTCACTTTGAATAACCACAATATTTTTAACACTCATTCTATAATCAACATCAGTCTCACGATGATACTTATAAGCTGCGGTTTGCGTTATGAAATTCTCAAGACCATTCTCTGTAAAGTAAGGCTCGTAAATGCTACGAACATAATTATTTACCTCCTTTTGACGCTCTATAATAGCCTTCGCTTCTTCCTCCGAAGCATCTGAGGATAGGAAAGGAATATCCTCCAATAGACGAAGGTATTCTAAGTCAGGACCTGTCAATTCATGTTTGAGAACTTCTTTAACAGTGATAATGTTAATATCCTCATTTTGCCCATTAACCTGCTCAACCTGAGAACACCCCACAAGAGACATAATGAACATAATCGGGAGTAATATTTGAGCGGCTTTTTTACCTAAAGCTGTGCTCCTTATTAATGTGTTCATACTTAAACCCTCCTCTGTAATTTCCTTTATTTACGTTTTCCTTCCCAAAAAGATTCATTTTTTGTAATTTTTTATCCATATTAACTATTGCCAATTTTTATAAACATAGTATAACATAGTAAACGAGGGGGTATTTGTTAGAAATTTCAGTTAATATGTTTACCCCTTAAAAAAACAAATATTGAAAAGGGGGCTTTTCATGAAGAAATTTTTTTGTATCATCTTAGCTATCTTCTTAATTAGTTTTCTCATTTCTCCAGTAAGTGCCCATGAACATGAGCATGAACATGGAGAAAATGAAGCTGAACACACACATGCGTTGGACGAGACAGAACTTAATGCTGAATCTCACGTAGATGGGGATATTGGTCTTATGTACATACCATGCCCAGAAGGTGGGAAGCATCAGATGGCTGGGAAAGGTATGGCTACTGTTGAAATGGGCAATGGTGTTTTGTGGAAGTCGGCATCTTTGTACCAATGTAGCAAATGTTTAACGGTATTAGTCTCAGATAATAATTATTTTATCCATGACAAAAGACTTGGACCTGGTGACTATATATTAGAGGGTTTTTCTTACCCAATAGGTGCTGGTCAAAGACTTAAAACCAACCAGACACAAAAAAGTAAAAGTAGTTCATGGTTGACGAGTCCTTTCGATGGAATGGAGTTCTGTACATGTGGCGTAACTTACTAAGTTAATACGTTCTAAAAAGACTCCTTGACATACATTGTCAAAGAGTCTCAGACTGTAAACAAACTCGACGAAAGTCGGGGTTGCCTACAGTCTATTTTTTTATAAAATTATAGATATACCAATGCTTGAGGTGATTGAAATGTTGACTAAGAATAATTCGATCCAGCGGGATCAAATTGAAATGATCGCTCTTGACCAACTTGTACCGGCGAACCATCTGGTTCGCAAGATTGAGGCAGCGATTGACTTTTCATTCATTTATCCGCTTGTGGAAGACATGTATTCAGAAGTCGGTCGCCCAAGCATTGACCCGGTTGTATTAATTAAAATGACGTTTATCCAATATCTATTCGGCATACGGTCGATGCGCAAGACCATTGAGGAGATTGAAACGAACATGGCTTACCGTTGGTTCTTGGGCTTTGGTTTTTATGACAAGGTCCCTCACTTCTCTACGTTCGGAAAGAATTACGATCGCCGTTTCAAGGATAGTGATCTTTTTGAAGAGATCTTCTATAAGATCCTGAAGTAAGCAGCCTCAAAGAGATTAATTAGTGCGGAGCACGTATTCATCGACTCCACCCACGTAAAGGCAAGCGCAAATAAGAGGAAGTTTGTCAAAAAAGTTGTACGTAAGGAAACGCGTGACTATCAGGAAAGATTGAATGAGGAGATCAACCAGGACCGTGAGGATCATGGGAAGAAACCTATTTCTCCTGAGAAGTTCGAAATGGAAGAATACAAGGAAATTAAAGAGAGCACGACGGACCCAGAGAGCGGTTATTATGTAAAAGATGAACGCACAAAACAGTTCGCCTACTCTTACCACGCCGCAGCCGATCGGAACGGTTTTGTCCTTGGTGCCATTGTCACTCCTGGAAATACCCATGACAGTCATATCCTTGAGCCCTTGGTAGAGAAAGTAATTGATAAAGTCGGAAAGCCTGAAGCTATTGCCGCTGATGCTAGCTATAAGACTCCTGCTATTGCACAGTACCTGTTAGAAAATGATATCAAACCTGCATTGCCATATACTCGTCCACGTACAAAAGAAGGGTTCATGAGAAAGCACGAGTATGTATATGACGAATATTACGATTGCTACATCTGCCCCGACGGGCAGTTGTTGGAGTATGTGACCACGACGAAGAAAGGGTATCGGGAATATAAGTCCAATCCTTTAATCTGTAAGAACTGTCCATTACTTTCTCAGTGTACGTTGAGCCAGAATCATCAGAAGGTTATCCAGAGGCATGTCTGGCAAGATGCATTGGAAGAAGCAGAACATCTTCGTCATCAGGATGACATTAAAGAAATCTACGCAAGACGAAAAGAAACCATCGAGCGGGTTTTCGCTGATGGAAAAGAAAAGCATGGTATGCGTTGGATAACCCTACGAGGTCTTAAAAAATTGTCCATGCAGGCGATGCTTACTTTTGCTGCCATGAATTTGAAAGATGGCCAGTTGGACATGGCAAGGTCCAAGAATTGCCAGAGAAAATGCCTCGTAGAGGCATCACTTTCTTAAAATACCGCCAAAAAACTCAAAAGGCACTTCGAATGTCTCCATTCGAAGTGCCTTTTGTCTACAATCTGACCTGGTTAGTAATCTAACCAGGTTTTTATACGTCACGACTGAGTTGTATACGTCACGACTGAGTTGTATACGTCACGACCGAGTTGTATACGTCACGACCGAGTTGTATTTCCACAAGTTTTTTTGAATATATTTAATTACTTACTCAACTGTAACGGATTTAGCCAAGTTACGTGGTTTATCGACATCACAGCCACGGTGCAGAGATGCATAGTAGCTGATCAATTGTAGCGGTACAACTGATACAAGCGGTGTTAGCAATGGATGAACGTGTGGGATGACGAGTGTATCGCCTTCTTCATCAAGTCCAGCCATGGAAATGATGCAAGGGTTAGCACCACGTGCTACAACCTCTTTCACGTTTCCGCGAATATTGAGGCTCACTTCTTCTTGAGTCGCAAGTGCGAAGACAGGCGTTCCTTCTTCGATCAGTGCGATCGTACCGTGTTTTAATTCCCCACCGGCAAAACCTTCTGCCTGGATGTAGGAGATTTCTTTTAATTTCAACGCACCTTCCAAGCTGACATGGTAGTCAAGCTGGCGGCCGATGAAGAACGCATTGCGTGTTACTTCAAGGAAGTCACGTGCGATTTGTTCCATTTCGTCCTTCGCATCTACCATTGCTTGGACTGCATTTGCGACAATTCCTAATTCTTGTGTTAAGTCAAAGCCAACCGGAAGAGCTTGAGATTCAGCAAATACCGTTGCTGCAATTGCCAACACTGCAATTTGAGCAACATATGCTTTTGTCGAAGCTACCGCAATTTCAGGACCGGCATGCAAGAGCAACGTGTGGTCCGCTTCACGGGACAATGTCGAGCCTTGTACGTTCGTGACTGTAAGAGATGGATAGCCCATTTTCTTCACTTTCACCAATACTTGGCGGCTGTCAGCTGTTTCACCGGATTGTGTGATGAAGATGAAAAGCGGCTTCTTCGAAAGAAGCGGGATGTTGTAGCCGAATTCACTGGAAATGTGAACTTCGACTGGAATACCTGCAATTTTCTCAAAGTATTCTTTTCCGACAAGCCCTGCATGGTAGCTTGTTCCTGCAGCAATAATGTACAAGCGATCTGCTTCTTTTAATGCAGTTAAGATTGCCGGATCGATCGTTAAGTTTCCGTTATCATCTTGGTACGCTTGGATGATTTTGCGAAGAACAGCGGGCTGTTCGTCAATTTCTTTCAGCATATAGTGAGGGTATGTTCCCTTTTCAATATCGCTCATGTCAAGTTCTGCTGTGTATGGCGCACGGTTGATCACTTCGCCATCAAGCGTTTGGATTTCAACAGAATCCTTTGTGACGATGACCATTTCCTGATCGTGAAGTTCTACAAATTGGTCTGTCACTTGAAGCATCGCCATTGCATCGGACGCCACTACGTTGAAGTCCGGTCCAAGTCCTGCAAGAAGCGGGCTTTTATTTTTTGCAACGAAGATTGTTCCTTCTTCTTGCGCATCAAGTAGAGCAAGTGCATAGGAACCATGAAGCAGCTTCAATGTTTTACGGAATGCTTCAGCAGTTGTTAGTCCGTCATTCGCAAATTTTTCAACAAGCTGAACAATGACTTCTGTATCCGTATCGGATTTCATCTGAACATCCGATAGATATTCTTTTTGTAAACGGTGATAGTTTTCGATTACACCATTATGCACAAGCGTAAAGCGACCAGACGCACTTTGATGAGGGTGGGCATTTTGTTGGTTCGGCACTCCGTGAGTTGCCCAACGAGTATGTCCAATCCCAGTCGATCCGATAATGGCTGGATCTACTGCATCACGTAGGTCCGCAATACGTCCTTTTTCTTTAAAGACCGTGATGCCTTCTTCATTTTGTACTGCAATACCCGCAGAGTCATAACCGCGGTATTCTAATTTTTCTAATCCCTTTAACAGGATTTCTTTTGAATCTAAATCTCCAATATAACCTACAATTCCACACATGTTGTCATTTCCTCCAGTATCCATTCAAGTCCAAATAAGCGTACTGCCTGAATGCAGCCGCTCCATTGTCTGAATGCCTTCTTTCCCTTTTGTCCGTTCGATCGCTCGAACGATTTTTAGGAAAGAGTAACAACCGGGCACTTACGGTCGGGAGGCATCCGCCGAAATTTCGATGAACCTCCACCTCGTCAACTGAAGATTGTTTCCGTCCGATTTCTTCAGCTCAGGCGCTATTATTGTCTTCCGATTTCTTTTACGCGCACCCTGCGCTCCTTTCGCGCGACATGTTCAATTATGAACAAGCTTTTTTATCATACAAAAAAAGGGTGATTCCGTCAATGAATGGCAGAATACAAATACGTTACAAACTGGAACCGCCAAAAAACGGTCTTACGCTATTTTCCCGCACATTTCATAAATTAAACCATCCCTTATACTATTAATTTTATTCAAAAAAAAAAGAATCGGTCACTCCGATTCTTTTAGGGTGTATACTCGCCCGCTTGTTAAGTTCTTGGCATCTAAGCATTTAAGGCGTAACATTCTCGACGCAGTATAGACAGACGTAACATGACAAAATTGTCTAAACTCCTTATTTGTAATAGTAGGTTTAACGATTGTTAAGTAGTCCTTAATAGCTGAATGATGTGCATCTCTTGATTTGAAACCACAAAAAGGACATAACCAAATCATCTTCCATTCCATTGGAAGCTGACCGCATGATGGACAAATTACTCCTGTTTCGATTTCGCTATGATGAAGTTTGTAGTAATTACATAGTGGGGGTGGCTTAAAATGTTCTTGAATAAAAGAGAAAGTGTTTTTTAGATGGGAAATGTCGTCGTAAGAAAGAAGTGGGGATGAAAAATGAGAAAGCATTGCTGAAATCTTTTCGATTAATGTCTCAAGTTTATACACTCTATAAACAGGTGGTTTAGTAACTAATCTGCTATTTTTAGCAGTCATAAAAGCTGCTCCGGTAACCGGAAGGGGGATATTATGCCGTAAAAACCAATTTTCCATAAACCTTATATTTTTAAGAACCTGATAATGTGGATTGGGGAAATATTTTTTATTTCCTTCCTGATTAAATCTATAGAATTCCTCTGTCTTGTCATCGAAATATAGTTCTCCACTGATATTTTTTGCTTCTAATACAAGACAAACACGATCTGTAATTAATAAGAAATCAATTTGTGTCTTCCATTCTCCGTCAGCCAGATTTACATCTTGTAATAGTACGTACGGTATTTGTAATCTTAATTCTGCAAGTTTTTTCTTCATACGCTCTTCACCCAGTACCCCGACTTCACGCAGTCGATAATCTTCTATGATTTGTTCATACTTGGGTTGATCCTGGCTAAGCCTTCTAAGTAAAGAACGCATTGTAGAAAGCCGATTTCTAATATTGTTTGTTATTCTTAACACCTCCTGTAATCTATCATATCAAATCGCTTTACTATAACAAGAATATTCAGTATTTTATGTTGGGGTTTCGCTTTATGGTTTGAACATCCGATTTTTGTGAATTCGTATTTCTCTTAATCAACTCTCAAAATCAGCGGACTCTTTTGCACTTTTGTGACCATCTTTTGCAGGTTGCGGTTGATCTTTTGCACCTTTAGCCGAATCTTTTGCGGTTCCGCACTGCCTTTTTGCACCTCTCGGAATCATGAACCTTCTTTTGCACTTTCGTGCCCATCTTTTGCGGGTTGCGGTTGTTCTTTTGCACCTTTAGCCGAATCTTTTGCGGTTCCACACTGCCCTTTTGCACCTCTCAGAATCATGAACCTTCTTTTGCACTTTCGTGACCATCTTTTGCAGGTTGCGGTTGATCTTTTGCACCTTTAGCCGATCCTTTTGCGGTTCCCTGCAACTCTTTTGCACCTTACTTACCTATACACGAAATCCTTTAGACAAAAAAAGACCCAGCTCAAAAGCCAGGTCCCACAACAATCTAATTATTCAATTCCCATTTCAGCACGCACCACATCGGCAATTCTGTCGACGTAGCGTTTGCAGTCTTCTTCGGTTGGTGCTTCAACCATGACGCGGACTAATGGTTCGGTTCCGGACGGGCGGACTAACACACGGCCGTTGCCAGCCATTTCAGATTCAACTTCTCCGATGACTGCGGCTACTTTTTCATTGTCCGTCACAGCATGTTTATCCGTTACGCGGACATTCACTAACTCTTGAGGGAATACTTTCATTTCACTCGCCAACTCGGATAATTTTTTACCAGTCAATTTCATGATGTTCACCAATTGCAAGCCTGTTAGTAATCCGTCACCTGTTGTGTTGTAATCCAGGAAGACGATGTGACCTGATTGTTCGCCGCCCAAGTTATATCCGTTTGTTTTCATTTCTTCTACAACATAACGGTCACCGACTGCAGTTTGAACGCTCTTCATACCGTTTTCTTCCAACGCTTTGTAAAAGCCCATATTGCTCATTACTGTCGACACGACGGTATTTCCGTTCAATCTGCCTTCTTCATTCATATGCTTAGCACAAATGTACATGATTTGGTCGCCATCGACGATGTTACCTTTTTCGTCTACAGCGATCAGACGGTCACCGTCGCCGTCGAACGCAAGTCCAACGTCAGCCCCTTTTTCAAGTACAAACTTAGCTAGTGCATCCGGATGAGTGGAACCAACACCATCGTTGATATTCAACCCGTTCGGAGATGCACCCATTGTGGATAAATCAGCATCCAAGTCGGCAAATACATGTGTCGCCAGCGTAGAAGTGGCTCCGTGGGCACAATCCAAGGCTACGTGTAATTTAGTGAAGTCTTCATCCACAGTTTGTTTCAAGTATTGAATATATTTCAAGCCGCCTTCGTAATAATCAGTTACGGATCCCAAGTCCCCGCCAACTGGACGCGGCAATTCGTCGGTTTCTGCGTTCAATAAAGCTTCGATTTCCGCTTCCTGATCATCCGACAGTTTAAAACCATCTGGACCGAAAAACTTAATACCATTATCTTCGACGGGATTATGGGATGCGGAGATCATGACTCCTGTATCGGCATTCATGACACGTGTCAAATAAGCGACACCCGGTGTACTAATGACACCAAGCTTCATCACTTCAGCGCCGATGGATAAAAGTCCAGCAACTAACGCCCCTTCTAACATATGGCCGGAAATCCGAGTATCACGGCCGATTAATACTTTTGGCCGGTCACCCCGGTCTTTCGTCAGCACGTAGCCTCCGAAACGTCCAAGTTTAAATGCTAACTCAGGTGTTAATTCGCTATTGGCTACTCCGCGGACACCATCTGTTCCAAAATATTTAACCATTCTACTTCTCTCTCCTTCAATCCTGTGCTAAGTTACGCCCGTTCGACTTGAAGCGTAATATTATTTGAAGATAAGGACCAATCAACGCTTTCCGGTCCATTAACAGAAACTGTCATCTCATTTTCTCCTTCTTTTGCTCTGCTTGCATCGACGAACAGTTTAAAGTCGGATTTATTCAGTTGATTGATTTGTTCGGGCTTGCCCCTTACTGTTAGTGTCAGAAGTCCTCGATCCGGTTGGATGAACGTACTTTTATACTGGTCCGACAATCCTCTTACCTCAATCGGAACTTCCACAAACACTTTTTGTGCTTCCACTGGCTCTGTTTGTTCAGTAGAAGAAGGAACTTCGGTAGGTGGAGTCTGTGCTGTCGGTGTTTCTGCCGGCACTTCCGCTCCTTCTGGCGTTTCCTCTTCAACAGTAGCTGCTACATTTACTTCGATTTCATCACGCGATAGCTTGGAAATCCCTTTCGGTGCTTTGAGATTAAGGGTTTGTACTTGGGAAGCAGTGACATCTGAAATATCGACATCTACTACTAACGATTCCATTTCATCCACTACGGACCTCTTGCCATAGACTCGGACAGTCCGTTGATTCGCTGAAAGGGAGTTGATTGTCACACCTTCCCTTGGAGTCCCACGCTGTCTGAGCTCAATCGGTACTTCTCGACTATATTGTTCAATCGTGACCGTCATTGAGACCTCTTCCGGTTCAATAGACACGGTAAGCTTGTTCAACTCTTTGTCGAGGACACGCACTCGCGTATTCCTCGTGAACGTTTCATCCATACCCTCTTCTCCAGAAACTGAAGCTTTTACAAATGCAATTGCATCGATGGTGCTTTTTGCACCAGTAATTTGAACAGTGGAAGGCTCTACTTTCACATCCGTCACAATATAATCTTCAGATAAGAGCTGTTCATTAATTTCGGGTTCTACTCTAACGGTTTCAGTAATTTTTTCTTCAATTACGACATTGACGACACTTGGGTCAATCCGTACTGAAAGCTTTTCAGAAATGTTCTCATGCTGAATCTTGACGGTTTGTTCACCTAATGTATATTCACGAAGGTCAACAAAAATCGTAAAATCACGAAGGGCCCGTTCCGTTTGAACTAAATTCAAGGGTCCATCTATTGTGACATCCACTGTATCCGGAATGCCGCTTACAACTAAATTCTCTGCATCATAGTAAACTTCAACTGGAATATCTCGCATAACTTCGGTCGATGTTCCTGCTGCATTTTTATTGTCGTCATCACTTGATTTGACTGTGAAGAAAAGAAGCATGGCTAATAGAAGTGCCGTAATTCGCAAAAACCAGGGGCTATCCATCAATTTATCCATTCTTTTTCCCTCCCCATGTCCACTTGGAGGACTGGCTTTGTTCGATTTCCGGGCCGAACCACATTTTACGAAGGCGCGACTCGAAATCTTCCACAGACAGGTTTCGGTGTAAATCTCCATTCGCCGTCAAGCTGACTGCTCCGGTTTCTTCGGAGACAACAACTGTAATGGCGTCCGTTACTTCACTCAATCCCAGGGCGGCTCGATGCCGTGTACCGAGTTCTTTGGAGATGAACGGACTTTCCGATAGAGGCAAATAACAGGCTGCCGCGGCAATCCGATTTTTTTGGATAATCACCGCTCCGTCATGCAAAGGCGTATTCGGAATAAAGATGTTAATCAGTAATTCAGATGTAATTTCCGACTGAATCGGAATCCCGGTTTCGATATAATCTGTCAATCCTGTCTCCCGCTCAATGGAAATCAATGCACCAATCCTTCGTTTCGCCATATAGCTGACGGATTTGACCATTGCTTCAATGAGACGGTTTCGCTCTTCCAATTCCTGTTGGGAGCTTCGGGCAAAGAGCTTTCCTCGTCCGATCTGCTCCAAGGCACGCCGTAATTCTGGCTGGAAGATGATAATGATTGCGATGAATCCCCAGTCTAAAACCATCTGCATCAGCCAACCAAGTGTGTCCAGGCCGACGACTTCCGTGACAATACGGGCGATGATAATGACAAAGATCCCTTTCAGGAGTTGAACTGCTTTCGTTCCTTTAATAATGGCGATGAGCTTATATATAACAAACCATACAAGGAGTACATCGATGATATTGACCAGTACATTTAACGGGGTGAAGTCCGTAAACTGATCTAAAAATGTCATGTGGCATCCCCCACTTTTCCTCACAAATACATATGCGATAAGTATAACATAAGTGCAGGTTTCAACGCTTTTAGAAAGATAAAAAGTCTTCCATTAAACGGAAGACTTTTTACTCTAATTCTTCTTTCTTTTCGTCTTGGTTCATAAATGATACTGCATCCTTGAATCCGGTTTTAATCTTATACCAAAGCCAATCAAACGCTTTGTTGATCTCTTCGATCTGGCCAGTTACATTTGCTGTAGAGGCCATGTACTTCGCTCCGTTGATGATCGTGACATTTCCATCGACTTCTCCCTCGATTTGAAGATCACCATTGCGGACAACGAGATCACCTTTCACCGTCTCCCCTGCAGGTACAATTACTGTCTGACCTTGCACAATAATGTTCTCTTGCTTAGTTACAGAGAACTGTTGATCATCATTGAAATTTGAAAATAAGCTGGTGCTCATTAACAGCAGGAACAAAGATGCTGCTGTTGCTATTGGGTGCTGACGGAACCATCGTTGCACTCCGTTATATTTCTTTTCCTTCGGCAAGCGTGCAACCACTCGGTCTTTAAAGCCTTCTGGAGCCGTTACATGTGATGCACTTTTCACAAAGGCGATCGTTTTACTCAACTCATGCATATGCTTTTGGCAAGCGGTGCATGTTTCCAAATGCGCCTTTAATTCTTTTTCATGCGCAGCGCTGATTTCCCCGTCCAAATATTCATGCATCTGTTCTACAATACGTTCTGGACACGTACTCATGTCACGCTTCCCTCCTACAAGTTGCTCAGCTGTTTACGCAGAGCCTCCCGTCCTCTATGTATCCGCGTCTTGACTGTACCAAGCGGCAAGTCCAGTATTTCGCTGATTTCAAGAAGCGGAAGCTCTTCAATATATTTGAGCACAATTACAGATCGGTATTTATCCGGCAAACGGCCAATTTCGTACTGGACCCGATCCTGCAATTCCATTTTCATCAGTTCTTCCTCGGGCAGTTCCTCGTCAGCAGCCACTTGAGAATAAAGGGTCAGCCCTTCTGTCCCTCTAACTTCTGCATCCAAATAATAATCCGGTTTCTTCTTTCTTATACGGTCGATGCACAAATTAGTTGCAATCCGATATAGCCAAGTAGAAAATTTTCTTTTTTGATCGAACGTATGAATATTAATATAAGCACGGACAAACGCTTCCTGTGCGATATCTTCCGCCTCATGTCGATTGCCAAGCATCCTGTAACAAACCTGATACAATTTGTCCTGATACAATTCTACAATCTCAGTAAAAGCGTCGTAATCGCCTTTTAGCACCTGTTTGACCCGCTTGTTGACTAACGCATCCATTTCATTCTCCCTCCGCTTTCATGCGGCTGTCCCCTATATACGTTCTTAGGCATAGACAGGTTTCATTTTTTCTCTATCTTTTTATTTTACCAAAAGTGGGAGGTCTCTACCTGATTATTTATAAAATATTTACAATTCATTTCACACAAAAAAGAAGCGGAAATACCCGCTTCCATTCTTAACTATAGTAATCTCTCACCAAATAAGGATCCCATCAGAGCGACAGCCACATCAGCCGTCTTATTCCGTTCGTCCAAGATCGGGTTAACCTCAACAAATTCAGCAGATGTAATCAGTCCGCTCTCTTCAAGCATCTCCATCGCCAAATGGCTTTCACGATACGTGATGCCCCCTGGAACCGGTGTACCGACTCCTGGTGTATAAAGCGGATCAAGTCCGTCCAAATCTAAAGAGAGATGGACCCCATCCACTTCACGGGACTTTAAGTAACTAATGGCGTCTTCTACAACTGCTGTCATACCCAATCGGTCAATTTCATGCATCGTGTAGACTTTAATGCCTCTTTCTTTTATCAATTCACGTTCTCCAGGATCAATGGAGCGTGCACCGATAATCACTATATTTTCAGGCTTCACCTTAGGGGCAAATCCACGAATGTTAACGAGTTCATCATGGCCAAGGCCAAGGCTCACTGCAAGTGGCATCCCGTGTATATTACCCGAAGGTGAAGTTTCATCTGTATTTAAGTCGGCATGTGCATCATACCAAATAACACCTAAGTTTTTGTACCGATCGGAAATGCCAGCAAGTGTACCAATAGCAATACTATGGTCGCCACCTAAAACAAGTGGGAATTTTCCGTTCGTTACTACTTCATGTACCTTGTCGGCCAATTTTGTATTGCCGATTCGAACCTCATTCAGATTCTTTAAGTTTGTTTGCGTCATGTCGGAGCTTTTCGTTACACGGACTTGTATATCCCCTTCATCCGTGACTTCATGGCCAATTGCTTCAAGTCGCTCGACAACTCCCGCATAACGGATGGCGCTTGGCCCCATATCTACACCGCGTCTTGCTTGCCCTAAATCCATCGGAACCCCAATAATAGCAATGTCTAATTTATTCATATTTTCATACCCCCTATTTGCCTACTAATATTGTAATAGAGGGATTACTTTGGCTCAACTGTACATCAAACGGTATATTTATTCATCATCATTTCAATATGAACTTTCACTATCGGCCATTCACTATCTATGATGGAATAAATCACTGCATGACGAATCTTTCCATTAGAACGGATTCGCTCATTACGCAGTATTCCTTCACGTGTAGCACCCAGCCGTTCAATCGCTCTCTGCGATCGTTCGTTTTCAATGTCCGTCTTAAACTGGACACGCATCATCCCAAGCGTATCAAAACAATACGTAAGCAGCAGCATTTTTGTTTTCGTGTTAATACCGGTTCGCTGATAGGCTTCTCCATAAAAGGTGGAGCCGATTTCACATGTTCGATGAGTCATATCGATTGAATAGATTCGGGTAGTTCCCATGATTTCATATGTCTGTGCGTGCTGAATGGTAAACGTGAGAGAACCTTCCGATTTTAAGCTGGAACTAATCCAAGCTTCTAACTGCTCCTTCGATTCAATCTTATTTAACATGTGCTCAAAAATGACCGGACTGTACAAATCCCAAAGCGGCTCAATGTCTTCCATAACCAGTGGACGAAGAAGAACAGTTCCGTCAGTCAAAATGGTTGCCACTTTTCATAACCTCGTTTCTCAAATAAGATGTTGGGTATTGCTGCTGCTATAAACGAACGAAAGGCCGACCATCGTTCCATTCCCAGCGACTGGTCGGCCTCTTTTTCATCCATAGATTGTATAAATTATAATGGGATTCAGTCCATTTGAAAATACATTTTTTTCTTAATTTACATTTGATAAGAAAATTTAATAAAGGGTAGCACAAATGTACTACCCATGGGGTTTTAAAGCATATTTCCGACATAAATCGACTGCGGTCGGAAGATTGTATTATCACTTAATTGTTCAATAGCATGTGCAGTCCAACCAACAATTCTGGCTGCACTAAATGTCGGTGTAAATAGTTCTGGAGGCATCGCAATTGACCGCATGATAGCAGCTGCATAGAACTCCACATTTGTATAAAGCTTCCTTCCCGGTTTATGAATGGCCAACAGCTCAATGATTTCCTTCTCTGCCTGCGTAGCCAAGTCCAACCATTCATCCTTGCCATGGAGTCTTAAACATTTCTCCCTAAGCAGTATTGAACGCGGGTCTTCCGTTTTGTAAACCCTATGCCCGAAGCCCATAATCCGTTCACCTTCCGAGAGCTTTTTCTCGATTACCGCTTTAACATCCCCTACTTCTCGAATCTCCTCAAGAAGATCTATCACACCAGATGGTGCCCCTCCATGAAGTGGTCCCTTCATCGTACCAAGTGCAGAAGTCACTGCAGCAGTTAAATCCGATTCAGTTGAAATCGTTACCCTTGCCGCAAAGGTAGATGCATTCAAGCCATGCTCCATCGTTAAGTTGAGATAAGTTTCCAATGCTTCAACTTGTGCATCGGATGGCTTTTCTCCATTCAACATCCATAAGTAATTCGCGGTGTGATTTAAAGTAGAATCTGGCTGAATTATCGGTAACCCTTGTTGCTTCCGATAATGTCTTGCGATGATCACTGGCAAAGTGGCAGTTAGGTTGACTGCTTGCTCATACAGTGGCAGTTCCTTGAAGCTTAGATGTGCAAATGCAGAGACCGCAGTCCGCGTAGCATCCATGATGGATATCTCTCCAGGCAGAGTATCAATTACCCGCTCAACATGTTCTGGCAGTTTTCGAACTGACTTGAAATCGACACTTTCCTTTTTTCCGTTCCAGATGAAGGTGGCCAGTTCCTCAAAAGTTGCTTCCCCGACTATTTCATCCACTTTTCTTCCTCGGTATCGCAACTCACCTTTTTCCCCGTCCACAGAAGCAATCTTCGTTTCAACAGCTACAACATCCTTCAAGCCTTTTTGTATCATATCCGTACGCCTCCTTTTCTTCAGTATAAAGCGCTTTATTGATAATAAAAATTAAAGATATATAATTAAATCAATTAATAATATTAATCGGAGGTTATATGGATACTCAATGGCTAAAAACTTTTTGTACAGCAGCAGAAACTTTGAACTTTAGAAAAACAGCTGAAAGATTGCTGATGTCCCAACCTAATGTCACTGTGCAAATTCGCTTATTAGAGGAACAACTCGGTTCCTCACTTTTCGACAGAATAAACAATCGGGTGTCTTTGTCTGACACAGGAAGATTCTTTTACCCCAAAGCTAAGCAGATTTTAGAAGATATTGACGATTCCTTCACGAAGGTCCATGCTTTTACGCAAGGCTATAGAAGACATTGGAGCATTGCAATCTCTCCTCTGATGGCAGAAACCATACTTCCTTATGTATTACGTTCATTTTTAAAGAAACATCCCGATATTGAAATTGGAATTCGAGTAGAAGATTCGGCAACAATTGAAGAATTGGTACTTTCAGGAGAAGTCAATATTGGTCTTTCAGCACTCGATGCAGGTTCGAAGAATGTAGAGTCAGTTCGTATTTATGAGGATCCCGTTCTATTCGTAACACCAACAGATCCATACGATGAGGAATCAGGTCCAGCAATCGATGTATCGGAAGTTTTACGAACTCATTATTTGTTTACTCATCACCATCCCGTGTTTTGGGATAACTTGTTGCTATCCTTAAACAAAAACGTAAAAGGCATTCGCACGATGAAAGTGACCCAAGCCCATATTGCCAAGCGCTTTGTACAGGAAGGATTAGGAGTTTCCTTTCTTCCTCATTCCATTGTCAGAAGGGAGCTGATTGAAGGCAAACTAATGCAGCCTTATTTCGATTTGTTTGAATTGCCTACGGTATCGACATTTGTTTTAGTCAAAACGAAGGGAGATATTGAAGAGGAATTCATGGATGTTTTGTTAAGCCATTACTTCGGAGGATAGAAAAAAACTCCTTTCCACTAGTGGAAAGGAGTTTTACTGTATGGAGCTTAGCGGGATCGAACCGCTGACCTCCTGCGTGCAAGGCAGGCGCTCTCCCAGCTGAGCTAAAGCCCCAAAAAGAAAAGTGAGCCATGAAGGACTCGAACCTTCGACCCTCTGATTAAAAGTCAGATGCTCTACCGACTGAGCTAATGGCTCATTATGAAAATGAAAATGGCTGGGGTAGCTGGATTCGAACCAACGCATGATGGAGTCAAAGTCCATTGCCTTACCGCTTGGCTATACCCCAATAAAACTGGTGGAGGGGGGCAGATTCGAACTGCCGAACCCGAAGGAGCGGATTTACAGTCCGCCGCGTTTAGCCACTTCGCTACCCCTCCATGTTATAAAAGGTGTTCACTTAAATTAGATGGTGGAGGATGACGGGATCGAACCGCCGACCCCCTGCTTGTAAGGCAGGTGCTCTCCCAGCTGAGCTAATCCTCCATTTAAAAATTGCGATAAGCGGTGCATCTCTCAATTTTAAATAAGTTTATCGATTTATGCAAGCTTGTCCTAAAATGGTGACCCCTACGGGATTCGAACCCGTGTTACCGCCGTGAAAGGGCGGTGTCTTAACCGCTTGACCAAGGGGCCTTGATCATGATGAAAATGAAAGCTTCCAACCGGGCTCGAACCGGTGACCTCTTCCTTACCATGGAAGCACTCTACCTACTGAGCTATGGAAGCAACAGTGGCTCCGAAGGCAGGATTCGAACCTGCGACCAACCGGTTAACAGCCGGTTGCTCTACCACTGAGCTACTTCGGAATAATTGTTAACAAAACAATTAGATGAAGAGAAAAATAATATGTATGCCCAGCGACGTCCTACTCTCGCAGGGGGAATCCCCCAACTACCATCGGCGCTGAAGAGCTTAACTTCCGTGTTCGGTATGGGAACGGGTGTGACCTCTTCGCCATCATCACTGGACTTATGAGCTTGTTCGCTCAAAACTGGATAAACAAGACATTGAAGCTTTTCAAGCAATCCTTCCGGATTTTACTTTATTAGGTTAAGTCCTCGATCGATTAGTA
>NZ_JBHSEC010000013.1:0-14079 GCF_042651785.1 Chungangia koreensis | reverse complement strand
ATCCTGCCCCCGCAACCAAATGGTCCCGTGGTGTAGCGGTTAACATGCCTGCCTGTCACGCAGGAGATCGCCGGTTCGATCCCGGTCGGGACCGCCATTTTTTTTTGAAATTTAATAAGTGGGTCAGTAGCTCAGTTGGTAGAGCATTAGATTGAAGCTCTAAGTGTCGGCGGTTCGATTCCGTCCTGACCCACCATTTTGCGGGTGTAGTTTAGTGGTAAAACCCCAGCCTTCCAAGCTGGTGATGAGGGTTCGATTCCCTTCACCCGCTCCAAACTTCGGGCCTATAGCTCAGCTGGTTAGAGCGCACGCCTGATAAGCGTGAGGTCGATGGTTCGAGTCCATTTAGGCCCACCATTCCGAAGTAGCTCAGTGGTAGAGCAATCGGCTGTTAACCGATCGGTCGTAGGTTCGAGTCCTACCTTCGGAGCCAATATGGAGAAGTACTCAAGTGGCTGAAGAGGCGCCCCTGCTAAGGGTGTAGGTCGGGTAACCGGCGCGAGGGTTCAAATCCCTCCTTCTCCGCCATCATAGGTTGGCCCCTTGGTCAAGCGGTTAAGACACCGCCCTTTCACGGCGGTAACACGGGTTCGAATCCCGTAGGGGTCATCTATAAAACTCTTTCTCAATGAGAAAGAGTTTTTTCTTTTGTATGAAACATTTGATGATGTGGTTGCAATTGACGAACCTTTAAACAATGTAAGTGTGATAGCGAATTGGCATTGAGTACTTTTTGCTATTTGTAAAAATATAAATAATTTCTGTATCCTCTTTAAAGGAACTTATTGATTTTAACTGGGGATATTAACTTAATCGGCTATATCTTTCAATAATCGGTTATAAATTAGAATAATCGGTTATAAAGTTCAAGTAATCGGTTATAAAACCATAAAATCGGTTATAAGCATAAAGCATGAACTTAACAAAAACATAGATTTACAAAAGGCTGGTCCATCTATTAAAGAGGACCAGCCTTTCATTATTTTATTTTGTTTTTCCATCAGCATTATCTTCTACATAGCCATCCGTAAATTTGTAAGGTAGATCACCAAAAGGTGCATCTAAATTTTTATCCTCTAAGTCTTCTTCTATTTCTTCTTTTTCTGGTGTGTCATAAACTTTAACGTTTTTTCCTGTAATGTCCGTGGAACTGAATGATTCGTATTCCTCGGTGAACCCTTCTTTTAAATCGGAATCATAAAGTTCTTCGTAATTGTCTTTGTCGCCTACGAAGTCCGACGGTGTTTCGGAAGTTCCATATTGAGCGACGTCTTGGAAGCTATCCCTGTAGTCGCGGATTCCATCTCTGCGCCTGTCAGAAAACGTGTTTGCTTTTGGAGGATTCAAAATGTCTTCTTCTACAGGTCTATCTTCCGGTACTGAACGTTCAGTTGTGTGTTCCTTGCAGCGTAATGTATAGGGAACCGCTTCAAGTCGTTCAAATGAAATAGGTTCATGGCATTCTTCACATACTCCATATGTTCCATTTTCAATCGCTTGAAGTGCTTTTTCAACTTTATCTAATTGTGAGTCGGAATGAGTCTGAATGGCAATATCCTTTTCCCTTTCAAAGAGCTCTGTTCCCAGATCTCCAGGATGGTTGTCATACATCGAGAGTTCAGAAGTAGATTCTCGCTCGCTGCCTCGCAGTTCCGTCTCTTTAATATTCTTTTCTAAGCGCTCTTTTTCTTCTAATAGCTGTGATTTTAACGATTGTATTTGCTTTTCAGTTAACATCGTGTCACGTCCTTTTCTGAGTTCTGGATTAGTATGAGCGTAAATGGTTTTTCTTATGTTAAGTTGTGTATCCTTCTGTTCCCGTTATTGAAGTCACCTTAAACAATGAAAAAAAGCACATGCGTGTCGGCATGTGCTAAATGAATATACCTATAAGCAATCCAATGCTCAAAAGTAATCCGAAAAAGGTATTTGTTTGTGCTGTGTTTTTCATGGCAGGCATTACTTTCAGTGGCTCTTCATGCGCCTTGAAGATTTTAATGGCTTTAAGTGGTTTCGGCAGGCTTATCAACGTAATTAGAGCCCACGGAGTAAGGTGACCAGTCAGGACTAATCCAATTATCCAAAGGTAAGCGATCAGGAAGAAAATTAGCATTGTATTAATAGCTGTTTTTCGTCCTGCCAGGATGGCAAAAGTTTTACGGCCTCCCACACGATCTTCCTCTATATCCCGAAGATTGTTGGAAAGATTGATTAGTCCTACCAAAATCATGATCGGGATCGAAATGAGAATTGATAAGGGAGTAACTGTTCCAGTTTGGATAAAGAATGAGATGAGAATGATGAGCATTCCCATAAACAAGCCGGCAAAGATCTCGCCGAAAGGTGTATACGCAATCGGTAGAGGTCCTCCTGTATACAAGTAGCCTATAAGCATGGAAACAGCGCCAACGACTGCAAGCCACCACGAAGATTGCATACAAATATATATCCCAAGCAGTAGAGCAATCCCGTAAAGCGTAAGGGCTAAAATCATGACAGTCTTTGGTTTGACGCCATGACGTACGATTGCACCACCGATACCGATTGACTCTTTAGTGTCAAGACCTCTTTTGAAATCGTAATATTCATTGAACATATTTGTAGCAGATTGTATAAGGATACTTGCAATTAACATAGCCGCAAATAGTATCCAATCAATGGTCGTTTCCTCTATGGCAATTACCGTCCCTAATATAACAGGTACAAAGGCAGCAGTTAATGTATGCGGACGGGCAAGCTGCCACCACATACCCAAGCTATTATTAGTTTGTGTTTTGTTAGACATGCATCTTTCTCTCCTAAGTATAGTAAGTTCAACCCTTCTATTTTACTTCAAGTTGATGATATTTGGAAGGTAACACCTGAACCGTGCCGTAAATAACGGAAAGAGTTATGATAGAATAGAACAGTAAAAAGGATTTGTTTTATTAATTTGGAGGTTTTTGAAATGAATCGGAAGTTGAGTGCCAACACCGGTTATAAACTTGGTTTAATCGACTCTAATACGAGGTTTTATATAGAAACAATTGAATTGAATAGACTTTCTGCCTTATCTTTTTTTGAGGCTGGTTTTTCTTATGAAGGCGAACGCTTCTATTGGCAGAACGCAGAGAAAACACAGACGATTGTCGGACTTGGGCATGCATATGTCATCTCAAACAATGAGCATGAATCCTTCGAGTCTGTACAAGCTGAGTGGGACATGCTGTGTAACACCATTGTAATGGAAGACCCAGAGATTCAACCGATCCTGTTTGGCGGTTTTTCTTTTGATCGACAAAATACGTTATCCTCAGAATGGGACGAGTTTCCGGACGCTTATTTTGTCGTTCCAGCCTTTCAGTTGGTTTTAAAGGATGACCGTGCATACGTATCCATCAATTATATTACTGGAGCTGACTATTCGGCTCAGGCTTTTGATGAATTACGTGCAGAAAGGGATCGCCTGATCCATGCTGCTCAAGTGAATGAATGGAAACCATTCGTAAAACCAGAGATTCTGTCAATCGAAGAACGAAAGAAACAAGACTATTTAGATGCGGTTAGCAGTGTGACTGGTTTAATCCGTGATGGACGTGCTGACAAAGTGGTAATAGCAAGGTCATTAAAACTCACTTTTGCAGAGAAGTTCAATTCCTCTGCGGCATTACGCAGTATTTCGATGGAACAACCTGAAAGCTATCATTTCGGTTTAGAATTGGGCTCGCAAATGTTTTGCGGTGCCACTCCTGAAAGATTAGTGAAAGTAGAAAGCGGGAAGGCATTATCTACATGTCTTGCAGGATCAATCAAACGTGGTAAAACGGCTGAAGAAGATCGATTGCTTGGGGATGTATTGTTAAATGATCCGAAAAACCGAGGCGAGCATCAGTACGTCGTCGATATGATTTCATCCATTTTCGACGAGTATTGCGAGAACTATAAGCTTCCTAAAAAACCGAAGCTGCTTAAGATTCGTGATATCCAGCATTTATATACACCGGTTGAGGGTAGATTAAAATCCAACGCTTCGCTCTTCCAATTAGTAAAGTCCCTTCATCCTACACCTGCTTTAGGCGGGGTGCCGAGAGGACTTTCCATGGAAATTATTCGTAAGTCCGAGAAGATGGACAGGGGTTATTATGCCGCACCAGTCGGGTGGATTGATGCTTCAGGCAACGGTGAATTTGCAGTAGCGATCCGTTCTGCATTGCTTGACCATGATTCTGCTTATCTCTATGCAGGAGGAGGAATAGTAGCGGATTCCGAACCGATCTCAGAATACGAAGAAACCAAAGTCAAGTTCCGTCCGATGCTCCGGACTTTTGGAGGAAAATTGAATGGATAACCGAAAACATTTGACCGATTATGTAACTCAAATTGTCTCAACTCTTCGGGATGGAGGGGCAAAGAATGTAGTAGTAAGCCCTGGGTCACGGTCTACGCCACTTGCTTATGCATTTGTAAAATCACAGGATTTCACCTTGTATCGCCAAATAGATGAACGCTCAGCTGCTTACTTTGCTCTTGGGTTGGCAAAGGCAGAAAATCGCCCGACTGTTCTCCTTTGCACGTCTGGTACCGCCGCGGCCAACTATATGCCGGCTGTGGTGGAAGCATTCTATTCCCGTATACCATTAATCGTATTAACTGCTGATCGGCCGCCTGAACTCCGGGAAGTCGGAGCGCCACAGGCAATTGACCAGTTACGTATGTATGGACAGTTCGTAAAATGGAGTACTGATTTTCCTGTTCCTGAAGATAACGAAGAAGTGCTCCGTTTCGTAGAGCGGCATACGCAGCGGGCGGTTTCTATTGCCACAACAGCCCCATTTGGCCCTGTCCATATCAATGTACCGTTAAGGGAACCTCTCTTAATAGACTTTGATCAGGAAGAACGGAAATCTACATTTGTTAAACGATTCGGTTCAAGTGAGCTTGTAAATAGTGAAGCGATCTCTCTGTTAGAAGAAACAGTTGCTCATTCCAAACGTGGCATTATTATCGTCGGAGAAATGAAACCCGATGTTCAAATGGAACATTTTTGGACTTTTGCAAGGAAGCTCAACTGGCCGGTATTGGCTGATCCGCTTTCAAGATTGCGTTCCAACGTTCCGGATGCGTGCAGAGATTTGCTTATTGACCAATACGACGCACTGTTGAAGTCGGAAGTATTCAAAGAGAAAGTGATTCCGGATGCTGTCATCCGATTCGGGGCACAACCGGTGTCTAAACCACTTACTTTGTTCTTAAAAGCGCATCGCATAGAGCCATTTATTGTTGTTGATGAAAGTCCTTCGTTCCGTGATCCATTTGGAGGGTCGAGTTACCATATTCAAGCTTCTCCGGAAGTATTATGGCAAGAGGTGCAAGTAGAGGGAACATCGCAGCTTGAACTTTGGATCACTGCTAATACTCTTTCTTCCAAGCAAACAGAACGATATGTTCAAGAGGAATCGGATGAGGGTGCATTAGCGGGTATCCTTTTCAACGAAATGCCTTCTAAGAGCGATTTGATTGCAAGTAGCTCGATGCCGATCCGGGATGTCGACACATTCTTCTCGAAAACCCAAAAGGATATCGGTATCTATGCAAACCGTGGGGTTAATGGTATTGATGGTGTTGTTTCAACTGCATTTGGTATTCAGGCTGCTAATCAAAGACCTGCCTATTTGCTGATCGGCGATTTAGCTTTCCTTCACGATCAAAACGGATTAATTATTTCAAGGTTCCATGAGGTCGATATGACCGTTGTTATCATGAATAATGACGGAGGCGGAATTTTCTCCTATTTGCCGCAGTCGACAGTGGAAGAACATTTTGAACATTTATTCGGCACGCCGACCGGTTTGACCTTTGGCGAGATCGCAAAAATGTATGACGCGGAATATTTCCCAGTCCGCTCGAGAGAAGATATGATTCAAACCATGCGGCAACCAAAAAAGAAGCCAATCCGGATCATAGAAGCTTTTACAGATCGGAAAACGAATACGGATACCCACCGGAAGCTGTGGAAACGGATTGATGAGGAGCTTTCAACGAAATGGTAAGTCAACTTTTTTCAATTCGAGGAATCAACGTTCATGTGAAAACATGGAATCCTAATGCTTCCCGGACGCTCATTCTTCTTCACGGGTTTACCGGTAGTACGGGGACGTGGGAAGAGACGGTTTCCAATCTTCCTGACTCCATAAAAGGTGTAGCCATTGACTTAATAGGGCATGGCAGAACGGATGCCCCTGGGAATCCGGACAGGTATGGAATGAGCGAGCAAATTACGGACTTGGATCATGTATTTAACGCGTTAGCGTTAGAACATTTCACTCTTTTAGGTTATTCGATGGGAGGCCGGATCGCGTTAAGTTACGCACTTAGGTATCCGGAACGTATCGAAAAACTTATTTTAGAAAGCTCTTCTCCCGGCTTGGAAGTGGAGAGTGAGCGCAAGCAAAGAGTGAAAGCTGACCAGTCGTTGGCCGATCGTATTGAAAGCGAAGGACTGGAAGAGTTTGTGAATTATTGGGAAGGAATTCCTTTATTCCAATCTCAAAAAGCTTTATGTGAAAACAAACTTCAAGACATTCGAAAAGAACGCTTATCCCAAAGAACTTTAGGTTTGGCTAATAGCCTCAGAGGAATCGGTACCGGGAAGCAACCTTCCAATTGGGGGCGACTCGATACACTTAAATTTCCCGTATTACTTATTACTGGTGAACTCGATAGTAAATTCTGCAGGATTGCAGGTGAAATGAAAAAACAGCTTCCGAATGCTGAATCTGTTATTGTGAAAGGGGCAGGACATGCAATTCACGTGGAAAAATCGGAGCAGTTTGCTACAATAATAACGGAACATCTAAAAGAACAGAATTAGAGGAGGGTCTGTATGACACGTCAATGGGTAACTGAACGTACATACGATGAGATCAAGTACGAAACATATAACGGAATTGCAAAAATTACGATCAACCGTCCCGAAGTGCGAAATGCATTTACACCGAAGACGGTTCACGAACTAATTGATGCTTTTAGCTACGCACGCGATGATTCAAATGTTGGTGTCATTGTTTTAACAGGTGAAGGAGACAAAGCATTTTGTTCAGGCGGTGACCAAAAGGTCCGTGGACACGGTGGTTATGTTGGCGAAGACCAAATTCCACGATTGAATGTATTGGACTTACAGCGTCTAATCCGTGTGATTCCTAAACCGGTTGTAGCGATGGTTGCAGGTTATGCAATCGGTGGCGGTCACGTATTGCACGTAGTCTGTGACTTGACGATTGCAGCTGATAATGCAATTTTTGGACAAACAGGTCCTAATGTGGGCTCGTTTGATGCGGGTTACGGCTCAGGTTATTTAGCCCGGATTGTTGGCCATAAGAAAGCACGTGAAATCTGGTATCTATGCCGTCAATACAACGCACAGGAAGCACTCGATATGGGCTTGGTAAATACGGTGGTACCTTTGGAACAACTTGAAGACGAAACGGTTAAATGGTGTGAAGAAATGCTTGAGAAGAGCCCGACTGCTCTTCGTTTCTTGAAAGCTGCTATGAACGCTGATACAGATGGTCTTGCAGGTCTTCAACAAATGGCTGGAGATGCAACTCTTCTTTACTACACAACAGATGAAGCGAAAGAAGGCCGTGACGCATTCAAGGAAAAACGGAAACCTGATTTCGGTCAATTCCCACGTTTCCCTTGATTGATAAGTGGAATGATTGAAAGCTGTCCGCAAAGGGCAGCTTTTTTCTAAGAGAAGGTGATGACTATGTATCCGAACTGGTTAGTACAACGCGCCAAATTGACACCTGACCGTATCGGTTTATCCTTTGAGAATATAGAATGGACGTTTAAAGAAATATTGGAAGAGGCACTACTTCAGGCAGGGTGTTTGTTGACTGCGGGTGTAAAAAAGGAATCGAGAGTAGCGATCCTTTCATCTTCCCATCCCCAGTTAGTCTTTGGAATCCACGCGTGCTTGCAGTTGTCAGCAGAATTGGTGATGTTGAATGAACGCCTTTCGGAAAGTGAAATCCATTACCAAATTAGCGATGCCGATCCGGATTTCGTTTTGGTGGACTCTAAATATAAAGACAAAGTGATAGGAACCGGTAAACCGATCCTATCTTGGGATGAGTTGAAAGAGCTTCGTCCAGAAGAAGTAAAAGTGGAATTAGAATGGCCGTCGGACCGTACCATTACCATTATGTATACATCAGGAACTACCGGTTTTCCAAAAGGTGTCCGGCAGACGGTGGAAAATCATACAACAAGCGCAACAGGATCAGCCTTTAATATGGGGGTAAGTCCGGATGATGTTTGGCTTTGTACTTCTCCTATTTTCCACATTAGTGGCTTTTCTATTTTAGTACGTTCGCTGCTCTATGGAATGAGGGTACGTCTGTATCAAAAATTCGATTTAGCTCCTATAGTGGATGAGCTGACTGCTGGCGAGATAACCAGGATGTCGGTTGTGGCAGTAACACTCGAGAGGATTTTGAGCGAGCTTGAGAGAAGAGAAGAGAAGGTCCATCCGAACTTTAAGACAATGCTTGCGGGAGGAGGCCCAATTCCTTCGGATTACCTGAATAGGGCCTTTGCAAAGGGGATTCCCGTATTACAAACGTATGGAATGACTGAAACTTCCTCCCAAGCTGCTACGTTAGCACCTGAAGATGCCATTCGGAAGTTAGGTTCTTCAGGAAAACCGCTATTCTTGACCCATATTCGGATTGACGGAGCAGCTGGCCCGAACGTAGAAGGAGAGATATGTGTTCGGGGAGGTAATGTCACTCCTGGATATGTTGGAAGAAATGAAGAGCGGCCAGCGCAAATTGATGGTTGGCTCCATACGGGAGATATAGGTTATATCGATGAGGAAGGCTATTTATATGTTGTCGATCGCCGCTCAGATCTGATCATCTCTGGCGGGGAGAATATTTATCCCGCGGAAGTCGAGAATGCCTTAGTGAAGCATCCGAACGTACGTGAGGCAGGAGTTTGTGGTGTTGATGACACGGAGTGGGGACAAGTACCAGCCGCTTTTGTTGTGTTGAACTGTGAGGTAAGGGAAGAAGAACTAATGGACTTTGCCAGAACCGTTTTAGCTGGTTATAAAGTGCCGAAAGCCATTAAAATCGTAAATGAGCTTCCACGTAATGCTTCGAATAAATTGATGCGTAGAAGATTAACTGAGTACCTATAATGGAAAAAAGCTAACTGATCATGAGATGCAGTTAGCTTTTTCCTATTTTTGTGGATCCACCTTTTTGCCCCTCATCAGCTCTTCGAAATCTTTCATTTCCTTATCTACCTCCGGTAAATGTCCATAAGGGTTTCTCTCTTGAGAAAATTCATCGGTTGATTGTAATTGGATCCCGACTGTCGAACCAGCTGTTGCAGTAGGGTCATTGTAAATATTCTCATGATCTCCATCGAAATGGGGTGTTGCTTCTACATGCTGTCGATCTGTTTTACGCGTCATAATCCCAACTCCTTTTTCTTAACATGAAACAATGCATACGAATTATGCTTAGAGGAATATAACCTACAATGTCGAATTTGATAATAAATTGTTTATTAAAAAAGGGGGGGAACAAATGGTCTCAACAGATCGACTGTTAGTACAAATGGCATAAAGGAAGCTGCAAAATCTCTTGAGGAAAATACATATCCAGTTGGAGCGGTCATTGCAGATGAGTCCGGAAATGTGATTGCTACTGGAAGAAACCACGTAAATCCACTGCAAGATATAACAGCTCATGCTGAAATCGATGCTTTAAGAAATGCAGGGAAATCTATATTAGATGCAAAGCTTAGGAAGGAGAAACTAACATTGTACACAACGTTAGAGCCATGTCCAATGTGTACAGGCGCTATTTTGTTTGCCCATATTCACCGGGTAGTATGGATCTTGAATGATGAGACCGGATTTGGTGGTTTTAGAGTCATTCAGGAGTCTAAAGTCTATGAAAGCCGGTTTGCTAAAATTGAAACAATCGCAGAACCATTTGACGATTTAAAAGAAATTCAGTTAGAACTAATGGATTCATGGTCCAAAAACCCTTATAACATTGCCAATCAAAGAAAAGCGGGTGTAAGTTTGAGGTAAGCCCCTTATCCGATGTCAGTAGGTATAAGAATGCATTTTGTATTTAAGTCTAAATTCATAAAGAAATTAGAATAAAATAGGTTTAATTCCCTATGTCGACAGGGTACATACAGGTAAATGCAATCACGAGGGGATCGGAGAAGATGGAAGAAATGGAGCTTGTAAAGATTTTAAAGAGCGAACTAAAACAATTACAAGTCGATCATTGGAAGTGTAATAACGAAAAAATCCAAGAGACCATCCAAGAGGATATGTTACTACTTCTTGATGCCATCGTAAAATTAAAAAATGGAATCGTAGCATGACAATATAAATATAAGAAAAGCTGGCGGAAGGAACCGCCAGCTTATTTTTCGTTCAATGCTGTTCTTAATGTATTTAAATTTTTTCTCATCAGTGTAAAGTAGGTTTCGTCATTTTCAATATCCTTTTCCGTGAGGACCCCTAAATTATGCAGGACTAAAGATTCTGCATCTACTTCATCTTGGATCACTTTAGTGATTTTGGATGATACATTCTGTTCGAATAGAATGTAGGAGATGTCATTCTTCTTGGCAAGTTCTACAATTTCGGTTAACCGTTTTTGGGACGGTTCATCTTGTGAATTTAATCCAGCAATCGCAACTTGCTCAAGTCCATAAGGCTCCGCAAGATAGCCGAAAGCAGCATGTGATACGAAAAATGTTTTATGTTCTGCTTCGTTTGCCATTTTTTGAAAATCCACATGTAACTGCTCAAGTTCTTGAACCAGTTTCTCGTAGTTCTCTGTATAAATTGCTTCGTTTTCAGGATCGTGTGCAACTAAAGCATCTTTAATAGAGAGACTAAGCTTTTGACTGAAATGAGGGGAGATCCATACATGTGGATCAATATCACCATGATGATGATCATCATGCCCTTCCTCCGCTTCGTGATGTTCCTCCTCTTGATGGATAGCACCCAATTCCAATTCTTCATCAGATATGGAATTAGCTGTGGCAATCATCTCGACTTGTTCTCCCTTTAGCGTTTGTGATGCTTTGTCTACAAAACCTTCCAGGCCAAGCCCGATATAAAAAAATATATCTGCATCTGCTAATTTCATCATGTCTCTCTGTGTTGGTTCAAATGTATGTTCATTTGCTCCAGCAGGGTAGATAGATGAGACTGTCACGTGCTCGCCACCGATTCTTTCCGTGAAATATGTCAATGGATAGACGGTTGTATATACAGTTAATCCTTTATCTTTATCTTGTTTAGTCTGCGCGGAATTGTCTTTATTTGTACATGCTGCCGAGAAAAACAGTAAAACCGCGGAGATAACTAACAAAGTTCTTTTCTTCATGTCCGTCCTCCAAATAGTAATCATTACGATTTATAAATTCAACTTTTTTATCATACATGAGCCTAAACAAAAAAACAACCTTCGAGAATTATTTTTTTCTCGAAGGCCATTCGTCTGGGACCGGATCGAAACCACCTTCATGTAAAGGATGGCATTTTGAGATCCGTTTTATAGTTAAAAGTGAACCTTTTATAGCACCATGTTTTTGTAGTGCCTCCACTCCATAGTGGGAACAGGTTGGATAGAACCTGCAGCTCGGTGGAGTCATAGGTGAAATGAACTTTTGATAGAGTTTGATAAATCCGATAAAGATTGTTTTCAAGAGGGCACTTCCTTTTTTCCGATACGTTTATTGTAAGGAATAGTAGGGGAAAATGAAAGTGGAGAGCATTATCTACAAAAAGGAGAGATTTGGGATGTCAAAAGCATTAAACGAAGAATTAAATAAATTGGTGGCCACTTGGTCTGTACTTTATACGAAACTCCATAATTATCATTGGTATGTAAAAGGACCGGAATTCTTCACTTTGCATACAAAATTTGAGGAACTATATAATGAGACAACACTTCATATGGATGAAATTGCTGAACGCCTATTAGCAATAGGCGGTGAACCGGTTGCAACAATGAAGCAACAATTAGAATTATCTGTTGTCGAGGAAGCATCCGGGAAAGAATCATCGAATGAAATGGTTCAGACAGTGGTGGATGATTTTTCAAAAATCATGAAAACATTGAAATCAGGAATGGAAGAGGCTGAAAAAGATAATGATGATATGACCGTAGATCAGCTAAATGCCATCTATCAATCCCTTGAAAAACATTCTTGGATGTTATCAGCCTTTTTAGGGAAAAAACAATAAACTTAGAGCAGTCATAATTTTTGTTCTTTGTGGCATCCTACCCGAAAAAGGGTGGTGCAGTCATGTCAAAAGAAACAATGTATGTATCAATTTCACATAAAGGGGTTTACCGATATCCTCATGAGTCGCCATGGGAATTCAAAATAGAAGTTGACCGAGAAATGATTCCAGTATTTCAGCAATTGTTCAGTCAAATCAATGACATTGAATTTGCAAATTTCTGGAGGTCTCATCTTCCTTATGTTCCATACCATTTGGACAAGGAAAACGACCAAATCGATTATAGAACGAAGAAATTGTATGCATTGGTCCATGAGTTCGGTGATCAGGAATCGAAGGAATTCGTCGAAAAATTACCCTATTTTAGTTGAATCAACCTAATTGCCTCCGCTACACTACCCTTAAAGGGAGTGAGCGGAGTGCTTTCATTTAAAGACCAGCATTCAGTAGATGTGCAACTATCGTTTAAAAAGCATTCATTTGCACTTAAACCGGAACATGTTTTAGTAGTTGTTTTGAATAATGGGAACTGGCTAATGACCAACCATCCTACACGAGGGACCGAGTATCCTGGCGGTAAAGTGGAAAAGGGAGAAAGTCTTGAGGAAGCAGCGATAAGGGAAACATACGAAGAGACCGGTGTTGTACTGAAGGATTTAAAATGGATAGCCGAGTATATCGTATATACAGAGGAACCATTTTGCAAAGCCGTATTTACCGGAAAAGTGGAAAGGATTGAAGAGTGTCCTGTTTCCTATGAGACGGACGGTCTTTTCTGGCTGCCTGTAGAAGAATTCGGGAATGAAAAAAACTTAAGTTTTCATATGATGGATGAAGGAATGGAAGCAATCCGGAAGAAGGTGATTGAGCTTGAAGGAGAACGGAACAATTGAAGAGCATAGGATTTATCCATCTCCTAATCCTAACGTTAAACTTACAGAGATTACATATTGGTCCAATGGTTTGAAAGTTAAAGGTCTATTGGCGGAACCAAAAAAAGAAGGCGTTTTTGAAAGTATTCTCTATTTACGCGGTGGAATGCAATTTGTTGGCATGGTCAGACCTGCAAGGATTTCTCAATTCGCACAAAAAGGATTCATTGTATTTGCACCTTATTACCGCGGAAATAGGGGAGGGGAAGGTAAAGACGAGTTTGCAGGAGAAGATCGTTGGGATGCAGTACATGGTGTTGAAATTTTAAAGAAGCATCCGAGAGCCATTCCTGATCGAATACATTTATATTCCTTTTCACGCGGTGGAATTATGGCACTCTGGACAGCGATTCTTAGGAATGATATTACATCGGTTGTATTCTGGGCAGGTGTGTCCGATTTAATCTCTACTTACAGTGAACGTAAGGATATGAGACGGATGATGAAGCGTGTAATTGGTGGAACACCAAATAACAATATGGAAGCATACGAGGAGCGGACGGCGCTTTTTCGGATTGAAGAAATTGATGCACCCGTTTTGCTCGTACATGGCATGAAGGATGAGAATGTATCATTTAAACAGGCCTTATTGCTTGAAGAAGAGCTGCGTGAGAAGGAGAGGGTGTATGAAACATGGTATTTCCCTGACTATACTCACCATTTCCCACCTCAAGTGAACCGCAAGATCGTAGACGATGTTTGCATTTGGATGAGAAGGCAAGGTAAATAAAGAGAAAAAACGAATCTGCTATGCGCAGATTCGTTTTTATTGTGCGCCCGGCATGGGCGTAGTCTATAGGGTGCAAGTCCCGAACTGTGAAGGCAGAAGTAACAGTTAGCTTAACGCAAGGGTGTCCACGGTGACGTGGA
>NZ_JBHSEC010000012.1:0-56098 GCF_042651785.1 Chungangia koreensis | reverse complement strand
GTCACACCCGTTCCCATACCGAACACGGAAGTTAAGCTCTTCAGCGCCGATGGTAGTTGGGGGATTCCCCCTGTGAGAGTAGGACGTCGCTGGGCCATACGAAGACCGTTACCGACAGGTAGCGGTTTTTTTATTTAATTAAGATTTACCGAAGGTAAATAAAGTAGAGAATGATTGCGAGAAAACAGAGGGACAAGGAGTTCGCGGAAGCAAAGAAGAGAGGCTCGGAGCGTATGATATACGCGAGAACCGAGCGACTGCGGCTGACAAAGAAATCCGTCGTCCATCTGGTTTCGCAGCCCGAACACGGAAGTTAAGCTCGCGCGCCGATGGTAGTTGGGGGATTCCCCCTGTGAGAGGCCGGCAGCAGAAGCAACGTCCTGTTGGGCAGCCGGCACTCATCCATCCAAGGATGTCGAAGGACGTCGCTGGGCCATACGAAGACCGTTACCGATTGGTAGCGGTTTTTTTGTTGTATAAAGAAAAGAAGGAGTGAAAGAAAGTGCACATTCTTTTAATCTTTTTCTAATTGGACAGTAATTCACTTCCTTTGGACAGTAAAAGGGGTAAACTGGACAGTATTTCGATTAATCTCGACAGAAAAAGAAACGGGAGAGACCTCATCTATAGTGATATTAAACATTTGCAAGTAAATCAATCGAACTTGCAAGTAATCGACAAAAACTTGCAAGTAAACACGACAAACTTGCAAGTAAACTAAAAAAGTGAAGGTAAGCTCCATTTCCTCACTACTCTTAGTGCGTTTTTATGTGACTTGGAACTTCAAACTCACAAATACACATCATCGATCCACAAATAAATCCCCTGAATTCGCAAATAATCCTCTCTCAAACTGAAATTGAATCTACTTGTTCAATCATCTCTCTTTAATTTCCTCCCGCATTACCCTTACCTCACACGAATCCAGTCTACTCATGTATAATAGAGGCACTGAAATCATGAGCGAGGGATATTTTTTGATTAAACGTCCGATCTTTGACGCGATGAAACATTTTTACAGCCAACAGAATCACTCACTCCATGTGCCGGGGCATAAGCACGGATCGCTTTCCCAGCTTCCTCCTGTGTTTCGTGAGGTTATGCGGTTTGACCTTACTGAACTGAATGGGTTGGATGATTTTCATCATCCTGAGGAGGCGATTAAAGAGGCGGAAGAATTATTAGCACAAACCTACGGGGCTGAACGGAGTTTCTTCCTTATAAACGGCTCGACGGTCGGGAATTTAGCCATGATTTACACAGTATGTCGTCCGGGTGACCGGGTTATTGTTCAGCGAAATGCCCATAAGTCGATTTTTCATGGATTGGAGCTGGCCGGAGCACTTCCGATATATGTTGCTCCTGATTGGGACGAACAGACAAAGACTGCAGGCCATGTTTCTTTCGATACGATTGAGCAAGCGATACATACCTATCCTGATGCAAAGGCGGTCATTCTGACTCATCCTACATATTTCGGAGTTGTATCGACAGAATTAAAGGCAATTAGTGATCTTTGCCATCAGACGAATATCCCTCTATTGGTAGATGAAGCGCATGGAGCGCATTTACAGGCGTCTGACCTATTTCCACAGTCGGCCTTATCGATAGGTGCAGATCTTGTCGTCCAATCTGCACATAAGACGCTGCCTGCTATGACGATGGGTTCCTTCCTCCATGTCAATTCAGCATTGGTCGATATAGAGCGTTTGAACCATTATTTGAGAATGTTACAATCGAGCAGCCCTTCCTATTTACTGATGGCGTCGTTAGACGATGCCCGTGCATATTTATCTTCCTTCACGCAGCATGATATGCATACGTTCCTTCAAAGAAGAGGCCAATTCGTGGAAGGTTTAAAAACCATCAGAAAGCTTGAAGTGATTGAACCGAATGATTCATTAAAATTATTGCTGCGTGTTCCGGGGAAATCTGGTTATCAATTACAGACAGCTTTGGAGAAGGAAAAGGTGTTTGTTGAATTAGCAGATCCGTACCAAGTCTTGATCATTCTGCCTTTATTGAAAGCTGCGCACTCTTACCCTTTTGCGGAAATCCGGTCATGCATCAAATCTGCTGTAGATCATTTAATGCTCTTGCCTATAAATGAAATGGAATTACATCATGCTGCAAAGCAAAACAACATATCAGAGCCCGTCCTTTCATTTGTGGAAATTAATCGACAAGAAAAGGAATGGATCCCTTATATGCGTTCCATGGGCAGGATTGCTGCGGGTGCAATCACGCCGTATCCGCCAGGAATTCCACTTATCGTTCCTGGTGAAAAAATTACGATGGGTCATTTGGAAATGTTAGAGGACTATATTGCAACAGGAGCAACCATACAGGGAGAACACAGATTGAAAGAGAAGAACATCTTAGTCGTAAAAGAGACATCGGAGGAATAAATATGAGTAAGAATGGATTTTTCATTACAATAGAAGGGCCTGAAGGGGCGGGGAAGACGACGGTCTTTCACCACTTGGCTGCTATGCTTTCTGAGGATGGCGTTGACCTAATTACTACAAGGGAGCCTGGCGGGATTCGAATCTCTGAAAGGATCCGCGAGATCATCCTAAATCCTGAACATGAAGAGATGGATGGAAAGACTGAGGCTTTACTCTATGCAGCCGCAAGGAGGCAACATCTCGTCGAAAAGATTGAACCTGCCTTAAAAGAGGGTAAAGTAGTACTATGTGACCGGTTCATCGACAGCTCACTCGCATATCAAGGTTATGCGAGAGGTCTCGGCATTGATGAAGTATTAACGATTAATCAGTTTGCCATCGGTCAAACCATGCCGGATTTAACGCTTTTCTTTGATATAGATCCTGAAATCGGTCTTGAACGCATCGTTCGGAATAAGGGTAGAGAAGTGAATAGACTGGATAGTGAGAGCATCTCGTTTCATCAAAAAGTATGTGAAGGTTACCAAGAGGTGTTAAAGCGTTATCCTGACCGTATGGTTGTCATTGATGCATCTAAACCACTTGAAGAGGTTATCCAATCAGCTTACTCTGCAGTAAAAGCTGTAACAAATGGATGATAGAGTGCAGAAATTCGTGTTATAATGGAAGATAATCAAAACTTAGGAGGAGTGACCATGAAGTTAGTCATCGCGGTTGTGCAGGATCAGGATAGTAATAGATTATCCAATGCATTAACGAAAGGTAATTTCAGAGCTACCAAATTGGCAAGTACCGGTGGTTTCTTACGAGCAGGGAATACAACATTCCTGATTGGTACAGAAGACCAGCTCGTTCCAAAGGTCCTTGAATTAATAAAGGATAATTGCCGATCGCGTGAGCAAATGGTCGCTCCTGTATCCCCAATGGGCGGGAATGCGGATTCTTATATCCCGTACCCGGTGGAAGTTGAAGTCGGCGGAGCAACAGTATTCATCATGCCGATTGAACAATTCCATCACTTCTAAGCTGGAGGAAACCCAACATGAAAATCAACCAGGATGTGCGCGTCGGGGTCGACAAGATCCGAAAAGAGCAACATCCAACGGCACAAGCTTCAGCCCGCTTCGGCCAGATGGTCGTCAAACAGGACCAGAAGCTTCAGAACGAACAGCTGACACGGTTATTAGGCGATATTTCCGCAGCCGGCGACAAAATTGCACGTTCCCGTAACCTTCGGGACCTTGCTAAATTTAAAATGCTCATTAAACGCTTCATGAAAGAGGCGGTTTCCTCGGGAATCGGCTTAAAGCAATCCCACACATGGAATCGCTTCGGTGAAGGACGGCGTTTGAAGATTGTAGAAACCATTGATGAGAAGCTGGTGGAACTTGCGGAAGATTTACTGGATCAGGAAAAGGATTCTCTTGAGTTATTGGAGAGAATCGGAGAAATAAAAGGATTACTCATTAATCTATACACATAATGAACCCCGTGTTTCCCAAAAGGAGCACGGGATTTTTAAAAGGTGGGAAGGTTGAATGGAACAGTGGCCAATTGAAAAACTGCATCAGCTTCAGCCGCTTGCGATGAAAAGATTACAATCTTCATTTGCTAAGAAGCGGGTCGCTCATGCCTATGCCATAGAAGGAGAAAAAGGCACCGGAAAAGAGGCGATTTCAAGCTTCCTTATTCAGTTAATACTCTGTGAAGCCCCGCTTGAAAATGTTCCATGTGAAACATGCCGGCCATGTAGGTTATTGAAGTCGAGCAATCATCCAAATGTTTTGGAAATCTTTCCAGATGGACAAGATATTAAGAAAGACCAAGTTTTACAACTGATTTATTCGATGAATAAAACCGGTCTGGAACCGGGCAAGCGAGTATATGTTTTGCATGAAGCGGACCGTATGAATATAGCAGCATCGAATACGCTACTTAAGTTTTTGGAAGAGCCTGAAGGAGAAGTCACGGCAATTCTTTTAACGGATCGTTATCAGGCGATTTTACCGACGATTCAGTCCCGGTGTCAGCATATAGGTCTTCGATCATTGCCACTTAAAGAAATGATTCGTCAGCTTAAGGAGAATGGAATGACAGAAGCGATGGCATCCTCCGTTTCCAAAATGACTCGGAATATGGATGAGGCGGTAGAATTAGCGAATTCGGAGTCATTTGCACAGGCTCGAAAAACAGTGTTAAAATTAGTAGAAGTAATAGAAAAAGATGTCCATGAAGCATTACTTTTTATACAGGAAGAATGGCTCCCCGTGTTTAAAGAGAAAGAAGACACGGAAAAAGGCCTCGATCTTCTTTTGTTCGCTTATGAAGACATCATCTCGGTGAAAACTGGGAAAGAAAGCTCTATTACATATCCTGATCACATGGTATTATGGAAGCAGTTGGCACTTCATTTAACTTATGAAGTACTGGCTGATCGCCTCGATGCGATATTAAACGCAAAACAACACTTGCAGCGAAATATGAATCGGACGCTGCTGATCGAGCAACTTGTGTTGAATTTGCAGGAGGGAAGTACCTTTGTATAATGTAGTAGGTGTCCGCTTCAAAAAAGCGGGTAAAATATATTATTTTGATCCATTATCATACCCATTGGAGAAAGATGAGTATGTCATAGTCGAAACGGCACGCGGTGTTGAATACGGTAAGGTTGTCATCCCTGTGAAAACGGTCGATGAGAATGATGTCGTACTTCCGTTGCGTACAGTAGTCAGGCCTGCAACTGTTGAAGACCGGGAGCAGGTAGAAGAAAACCGGCAAGAAGCTGCAAGGGCATTTGAACTGGCAACAGCAAAAATAGTCGATCATGAGCTCGAGATGAAGCTTGTCGATGTGGAATATACATTTGACCGGAACAAGGTCGTCTTCTATTTTACAGCAGAAGGACGAGTTGACTTCCGTGACTTGGTGAAGGATCTTGCTTCTGTCTTCCGTACACGGATCGAACTTCGGCAAATCGGTGTCAGAGACGAAGCGAAGATGCTCGGAGGCATTGGGCCTTGTGGCAGAATGCTTTGTTGCTCAACGTTCTTAGGGGATTTTGAACCGGTTTCTATTAAGATGGCGAAAGATCAGAACTTATCACTCAATCCATCGAAGATTTCTGGACTTTGCGGACGTCTTATGTGCTGTTTGAAGTACGAGAATGATGAGTATGAAGCAGCTAAAGAGATGATGCCTGATTTAGGTGATCGGATCGAAACACCAGACGGACCTGGTAAAGTGGTTGGCATGAATATCTTAGAACATGTCCTGCAGATTGAATTGACAGAGCAGCAGCGCGTATTAGACTACACGCTTGAGGAAATCATCCAAAACAACAACAAAGTCGTTCAACTCGCAGAACAATAAGGCGGTGATGGTAGTGAAGGATCAGAACTTCTTGGACCGGGTCATGGAATTTGAACAAAGCTTGGAGTCCATCCAGAAGCAATTTTCAGGTTTAAAAGAAGTAGTGGCTCATATGATGGAGGAAAATCATTCGCTGCAATTAGAGAACCATCACTTGCGCCAGCGACTGGATGACATTCTATTGAAGGAAAAGGAAGCGGAAGAACATGCCCGCAAACAAAAGGGCACACCAATGGACATCGGGGAAGGTTATGACAACCTTGCCCGTCTGTACCAGGAAGGGTTCCATGTTTGCAATGTCCATTTCGGGGGCACCCGTAAAGGCGAGGACTGCTTGTTCTGCCTTTCCTTTTTGAATAAACAACACGTTTAAAGACTGCGCCCTCTGGGGTGTCGGTCTTTTGTTAGTTAGGAGGTACTATGGAAGAATTATTAATAGGAGATGAGCGGTTAGATTATCTGCTCGCCGAAAACCTGCGGATCATTCAAAGCCCATCTGTTTTTTCATTTTCATTGGATGCCGTGCTTCTTTCAAAATTTGCTTACGTGCCAATCCAAAAAGGGAATATTGTCGATCTTTGCACAGGAAATGGCGCAATCCCTCTTTTCTTGAGTGCCCGGACGAACGCTTCGATTATCGGGGTTGAGTTGCAGGAACGGCTGGCAGATATGGCAAAACGAAGCGTAGGGTATAATGGACTGGACGAACGGATTTCGATAGTGGAGGGCGATGTGAAGGAAAGTCCGAAAATGCTTGGGTTTGAGAAGTACGATGTTGTCACTTGCAATCCTCCTTATTTTCCGGCTCATGAGGCAAGTGAAAAGAATTTAAAAGAACATGTTGCGATTGCGCGGCACGAGATTCATTTAACGTTGGAGGAAGCTGTACGTGCAGCAAGCCAACTATTGAAACAAGGCGGTAAGGCCGCATTCGTCCACCGTCCTGGAAGATTAATCGATATTGTAGAAGCGATGAGAGCTAATCGACTCGAGCCGAAAAGGATCCGTTTCGTGTATCCGAAAATGGGCAGGGAAGCGAATACATTATTAATAGAAGGAATTAAAGACGGAAAGCCGGATTTAAAGATTGAACCGCCTCTTTACGTATACGATGAACAAGGGGAATATACAGATGAAGTGAGAATCATGCTCTATGGAACAGAAGAATGAACATACTTTCTACGTACTGAAATGTGCTGACGGTACATTATACGCAGGCTATACGAATGATTTAACGAAGAGGGTTAAGACCCATAATGAAGGTAAAGGCGCCAAATACACGCGTCCGAGGACGCCGGTGACGTGCATCTATTTTGAAATGCACGAGACAAAAACGGAAGCGATGAGAGCGGAGTACGCCTTTAAACAACTGTCACGGACAGCAAAACTTCGATATATTGCCGAGCATCAGAGAGGAGCGGAAGCGGAATGAAATCACAGAACAGTTTTGCGGGAACGACAGGAATCCTGTATTTAGTTGCTACACCCATCGGAAATCTGGAGGATATGACGTTCCGTGCCATCCGAACTCTTCAGGAGGCAGACCTGATTGCTGCTGAAGATACACGAAATACGAAAAAACTGTGCAATCATTTTGAAATTCAGACACCCTTATTTAGTTATCATGAACATAATTTGCTAACGGGTGGAGATAGGATTATGGAGGCTTTGGTAGAGGGGAAAAATGTAGCTCTTGTGAGCGATGCCGGAATGCCATGTATATCAGATCCCGGAGCGGATATTGCGCAGCGAGCGATTGCTGCAGGTTTTCCAGTAGTCCCGATTCCTGGAGCAAATGCAGCGTTAAGTGCGCTGATTGCATCCGGTTTGCCTTCCCAACCCTTTACATTTTACGGGTTTTTGCCAAGAAAAAAGAAGGAACGGAAGAGCGAACTTGAACTATTAAAGACTAAAAAAGAGACCCTTCTGTTCTATGAAGCACCTCACCGACTAAAAGAAGCGTTAAAGGATATGGATGAGGTGATCGGAAGTGAAAGGGAAATTGTCCTCGCTCGGGAATTGACGAAGAAATTTGAGGAATTTCTTCGAGGTACAGTAGGTGAGGCTCTGACATGGGCTACCGAACAAGAAATACGAGGGGAATTTTGCATCGTATTAAAAGGTTTCGAAGGTGAAGAGGAAAGCCCGGATTTGTGGTGGTCAGATCTTACCTTAACAAACCATGTCGAACAAGTGATGGAGATGAAAGGATTAACTTCAAAAGAAGCGATAAAAGAGGTAGCGGCCATTCGTGGAATAAGCAAGAGGGATGTTTATCAAGAATACCATGTGGAATAACTTTAACTGAAAAAGGCGAAAAAAAGCCGGAATGAATTTCTCATTCCGGCAGTTTTATGTACATCTATTAAGCTTTTACTGCTAAGTTGGATTGAATTTCTTTGATAAGAAGCTCAGCACCTTCTGGGCTAAGGATCAATTTACCGCCTACAAGACGCAGGTTATCATCAGAAACTTCACCAGTAATTGCACATGTCATATTTGGCATGTATTTTTTAAGGATAATTTTGTCATCGTCTACGTAAATTTCCAACGCGTCTTTTTCTGCAATTCCTAAAGTACGACGAAGTTCGATGGGAATAACTACACGGCCCAATTCGTCTACTTTACGTACAATACCAGTAGATTTCATTTTAAAGTTTCTCCTTCCATTCTATGCGATGATTCGTCAAAATTCGACATTGTTCTCTTGTCTGTACAATATCATACCAACTCCTACCATAATCGTCAATAATTTATCGCTCTAAACTACTATTTTTTTTGCAGTTTCATAACTTAATAGGTGCTTATAATGACGGTATGGAACGCTGAAAATTATTATTATGTGAATAATAATTATGCTGTTTCAAATGGAAAGTCATTTTCCAATTACTATTTCATTGTCACTCATTTCTTAATTCGATAAAATAAGGATACTATTTACTAATTGGAGGAATTTTTCGTGAGCGAACAAAAGAAAACATTTTACATTACTACGCCGATCTATTATCCAAGCGGAAAATTCCATATCGGGACAGCCTATACAACTGTAGCATCTGATGTGATGGCTCGGTACAAACGGCTTCGTGGGTATGATGTCCGATTTTTGACGGGTATGGATGAGCATGGTCAGAAAATCCAGGAAAAAGCGGACGAGGCAAAGATGGAACCACAAGCATATGTAGATGAAATGGCGGAAGCGGCTAAAAAGGTATGGGCATTAATGGATATCTCCTATGATGATTTCATTCGCACAACACAGCCCCGCCATACAGAGGCAGTGCAGAAGATATTCCAGAAATTCCTTGATAGTGGAGATATCTATAAAGGTGAGTATGAAGGCTGGTATTGTACGCCATGTGAGTCCTTCTATACAGAAACACAACTGGACGAAAACGGCAATTGCCCTGACTGCGGCCGTCCAGTCCACAAAGTGAAGGAAGAATCATATTTCTTTAATATGAAGAAATATGCAGACCGCCTGCTTGCTTATTATGAAGAAAATCCGGAATTCATCGAGCCGGAGTCCCGTAAAAATGAGATGGTCAATAATTTCATTAAGCCGGGGTTAGAGGATCTATCGGTTTCCCGTACCTCCTTCGACTGGGGCATTCGCGTGCCTGGGGATCCGAAGCATGTCATTTACGTTTGGGTAGATGCGTTGACGAACTATATTACGTCACTTGGCTACCTATCGGAAGATGAGACATTGTTCAACAATTACTGGCCTGCAGATGTTCATGTCGTTGGTAAAGACATCGTCCGCTTCCATACAATTTATTGGCCGATTTTCTTGATGGCTCTGGACTTGCCGTTACCGAAGAAAATATTCGCACACGGTTTCATCATGATGAAAGACGGAAAAATGTCCAAGTCTAAAGGGAATGTCGTCTATCCGGAAATGCTCGTAGAACGGTATGGCCTCGATGCAACACGCTACTTCTTGTTGCGTGAACTTCCATTTGGTCAAGATGGTGTGTTCTCTCCAGAGTCATTTGTGGAACGAACTAATTATGACTTAGCAAATGATTTAGGGAACTTGCTGAACCGGACTGTTTCCATGATCAATAAATACTTTGATGGTGTCATCCCGGTAAATCACTTGGATTCGACAGAATTCGACGAAACTCTACGAGATTTTATTGTGACAACGAAGGAAAAGTATGAAACGAATATTGAGAAAATGCAATTCAGCTTAGTATTAAGTGAGCTTTGGGCATTAGTCTCCAGAACGAATAAATATATTGATGAAACACAGCCATGGGTATTGGCGAAAGAAGAAGAATTGAAAGGTCAGCTGGCTTCCGTCATGTATCATCTGGCTGAGAGCCTACGCCAAATTTCGATTATGCTGCAGCCGTTCATGACAACCTCTCCAGGAAGAATCCATGAACAATTAGGTCTTCCACAGGAACTGAAGGAATGGGATACATTAGGAAAATTCAATCTAATTCCAGAAGGCACGAAGGTGGTTGAAAAAGGAGTTCCGATCTTCCCACGACTCGAACCTGAAGAAGAGATTTCTTACATCCGTGACCAAATGAGAGGTTCTGTAAAAACGGAAGAGGAAGAGGAAGAGGAAGAGGAAGCGCAGCCGAAGGAACAGGAAGAAGCGCCGGAAAGTGACGAGATTACAATCGACGATTTCTTAAAAGTCGATTTACGTGTCGCAACTGTTTACGAATGTGAAAGGGTGCCGAAGGCTGATAAGCTTCTAAAACTTCAGCTCGACCTTGGCTATGAGAAGCGTCAAGTAGTTTCCGGGATAGCAAAGTATTATTCCCCCGAGGAATTGGTTGGCCGGAAGGTGATTGTTGTGGCGAATTTGAAACCTGTAAAATTAAGGGGAGAATTGTCGCAAGGCATGATCTTAGCAGGCGAGAAAGACGGAATCCTTTCCCTTGCTTCAGTCGATGAAAGCTTGGAAAATGGTGCAAAAGTAAAATAAATGTTTATCCCGGTGATGTCTTTGTCACCGGGATTTACTATTTACAACGAAATTTAACTAAATTAATCACTTCCACTTCCATATAGTACCATTGTATGACCTTTTATTTCCTATTAAAGGCAATAAGTAAGACGAATTGTTTGTCTTATGACAAAAATGACAGTAAACTGTGTGATATTGCCTACCAGGAAATACAATTACCCTCATTTTGTTACGTATTTGTAATATGAATGAGATGTTTGAAACGATTTTTTTGATTAAACTGAAAAATACGTAAGGAGAGAGACCTATGTATATCGATACGCATGTCCATCTAAACGCAGACCAATATGACGAAGACCTACAGGATGTAATTAACCGTGCCAGAGAAGCGAAGGTGTCCAAAATGGTCGTGATCGGTTTCGATACGATTACGATTAAGCGGGCAATTGAGCTGGCCGAGGGGCATCCTGATATTTATGCAGTTGTTGGTTGGCATCCAGTGGATGCGATTGACTGTACAGAGGAAGATTTGAAATGGATCGAAGAATTGGCTTCGCATCCAAAAGTTGTAGCCATTGGGGAAATGGGATTGGATTATCATTGGGACAAATCACCAAAAGACATCCAGCAGGAAATCTTCCGTAAACAGATACAACTTGCAAAACGAGTGAAACTGCCAATTGTCATTCATAACCGAGAGGCAACAGAGGACGTAGTCCGGATCTTGCAGGAAGAAGGCGCAGAGGAAGTAGGAGGCATCATGCACTGTTTCAGCGGGAGTGTTGAAACCGCCAAGCAATGCATAGATTTGAACTTCATGATCTCTCTTGGCGGACCAGTGACGTTCAAGAATTCGAAAAAACCGAAAGAGGTCGCGAAGGAAATACCGCTTGAGTATTTGCTCATTGAAACGGATGCACCTTATTTAGCCCCTCACCCTTATCGTGGAAAGCGGAACGAACCGTCTTACGTGCCGTTGGTGGCAGAGGAGATTGCCAGACTGAAGGATTTGCCTATTGAGGAAGTTGCTGAAAAAACAACGCAAAACGCACTCCGTTTCTTTAACATCGAAGAATAGACACGAATATGGAGCCCCATTACATAGGCTTGCTCTTTTGCGACGGAGAAACATAATTAGTTGACACGTACAATTGAAGCCTATATAATCACACGAGTGATAAAGGAGGAGTTTTTTCGTGACAAAAAAATCCATGAAAAACCTGTTCTTTCCATCATTGAGGAGTAAACAAGCGGTCTTCAGCATCATTGCTGTAGCACTGTTTGTAGCCGTAACATCGTTCCTCGTCTTTGAAGGGACGAAGAAAACTGTCGCCATGACATTGAATGGTGAACAATCAGAAATCAGAACACATGCGAGCACAGTCGGAGAGCTGTTGAAGCATCATAATATTACAGTAGCAGAAAATGATTTACTCACACCCTCAGTGAACACGGAGATCGAAAATGGTTTAACGATCGCGTGGGAAAAAGCAAGACCAGTAACGGTCACTGTCGATCAAGAGACGAAAACCGTCATGACGACAGATCAAAAAGTGAAAGATATTCTTGCCCAAGCGGATGTATCCGTAACCGAGCATGACAAAGTCACGCCGGCATTGGACGGGGAGATCGGAGAAGACGATCAGATCAAGATCGAGAAGGCTTTCGAAGTAACGTTAGTTGATGGAATGGACAAAAAGAAAGTAATGTCCACTTCGACTACTGTCGCTGACTTTTTAAAGCAACAAGAGGTTAAACTCAATGAGTTCGACCGCGTAGAACAGCGAATGGAAGAATTAGTACTTCCAAACGATGTAGTCCAAGTCGTTCGCGTAGAAAAAGTCACCGATGTAGTGGAAGAAGCAACAAAGTTTGCGGTCGAGACAAAGAAAGATTCATCATTGCTGAAAGGCACAGAGAAAATTGTACAAAAGGGCGAGAATGGGACTGTTTCTCGTACATATGAGATTATCAAGGAAAACGGCACACCGGTTTCCAGGATTCTTAAAGGCGAGAAAGTCGTAAAAGACCCTAAAACGAAAGTGGTAGCCGTCGGAACGAAGGTCGTCATGGCTAGTGCAGCACCAACGAAAGCGAAAGCTAAGACGAAATCGATATCCCGCGGAGATGCTCCTTCGAGCAGCAAAGAGTTCTATGTATCTGCAACTGCTTATACAGCATTTTGTAACGGCTGTTCTGGAGTCACTTCTACAGGAATCAACTTGAAATCTAATCCGGACGCTAAAGTGATTGCAGTCGATCCAAGCGTCATTCCATTAGGCACGAAAGTTTGGGTTGAAGGTTACGGATATGCCGTAGCAGGCGATACAGGAAGTGCTATTAAGGGAAACAAAATAGATGTGTTCATGCCGACAAAACAACAAGCTTATGGCTTTGGACGTAAGAAGGTTAAGGTTAAGATTCTTGACTAATCAGACTTGAATAGAAGGATCCTTTATAGTATTAGTCTACACATTGAGCTGTCCCATTGCGGGGCAGCTTTCGTTTTGTGGTCTTTTCTGTACAATATACCCCCTTATCAGTAAAATTGAACAATAGAGTTTGCGAAAAGAGGAAATTATAGTAGTGGATATAAAAGAAATTATCGTGGTAGAAGGCAAGTCGGATACTGTTGCCATTAAGCGGGCGGTTCAAGCGGATACAATTGAAACGAATGGTTCTGCCATATCAGAGGAGACTCTCCGGAGAATTAGTCATGCTGCACAAAAACGGGGCGTAATCGTATTTACAGATCCGGATTACCCGGGTAGAAGAATACGTGCCATCATCGAAGAGCATGTTCCGGGAGTAAAACATGCTTTTTTACCGAAGGATAAGACGATTTCCGAAAACGGAAAAAAGGTTGGAATTGAACATGCGGCTGATGAAGACATTCGCCATGCATTAGAACATGTTTACACGCCGGGTAAAGGGAATGCAACAGGTGATTCGATACCGTTAGCAGTATTGATTGAAGCCAAACTGATTGGCCACGTGGATGCCAGAAAAAGACGGGAACAATTAGGTGAGTTATTGAATATTGGCTATACGAATGGTAAACAGCTTCAAAAGAGGTTGTCTATGTTCCAAATTGAACTGTCACAGTTTTTAACGGCTGTCTCTAAGCTGGATGAGGAGGAAGATCATGAGTAAAGACATCGCGACCCCGATCAGGACCCAGGAAATTCTGAAAAAGTACGGGTTTTCATTCAAAAAGAGCTTGGGGCAGAATTTCTTGATTGATCCGAACATATTACGGAATATCGTATCAAAGGCGGATTTGACAAAGGAATCTGCCGCAATTGAAATTGGCCCTGGTATAGGAGCATTAACAGAACATTTGGCAAGGACTGCTGGCAAGGTGGTTGCTTTTGAAATTGACCAGCGGCTGCTTCCTGTCTTGGAGGATACCCTTTCCCCATACGACAATATTAAAGTGATCCACTCCGATATTTTAAAGGCTGACGTTAGTCAGGTGATAAAAGAGGAGCTCGAAGAATATACAGATATTATGGTAGTTGCGAATCTCCCTTACTATGTAACAACGCCCATACTGATGAAGCTCATCATGGATCGTTTGCCGATTCGTGGATTTGTCGTGATGATGCAGAAGGAAGTAGCAGACCGTATTACGGCGAAGCCTGGGACGAAGGAGTATGGCTCCTTATCAATTGCCATCCAATATTATATGGAAGCTGAAGTGGCGATGATTGTACCAAAAACGGTCTTTATGCCCCAACCGAATGTGGATTCCGCTGTAATCCGTTTGACGAAAAGGACAGATGTCCCGGTAACGGTTATCGATGAGGACTTTCTGTTTGAGGTATCCAGGGGCTCTTTCGTGCAGCGTAGAAAGACGATTTACAATAATCTTCAATCCTCCTTACCGAATGGAAAGGACAGGAAAGAAGAAATTCTAAATGCATTAGAAACAGTAGGAGTAGATCCAACTAGAAGGGGAGAGACTCTAAGCATTGAAGAATTCGGCAAATTAGCCGATGCACTATACCCTTATTTCAAGGAATAATGGACGATCTATGACAAAACCAACTTCATATATGAAAAAGTTATACAGATTATATAAAAAAACGTTGACAACCTGAATTGTCCGTTGTTAAAATATTAAATTTGATTGACAGAACGTTAAGAATGTGTTACGATTATAGTCAGTGAGGTGTAAGCGGAATGCCAAAAACTTTAGCTGATATTAAAAAATCGTTAGATGGTCATTTGGGGAAACGTTTGCATTTAAAAGCAAACGGCGGACGCAAGAAGACAATCGAAAGAGAAGGAATCCTTCGTGAAACGTATCGCGCAGTTTTCGTTGTTGATCTCGACCAAGAAGAGAACGCATTTGAACGCGTATCTTACAGCTACACGGATATTTTGACTGAAGCCGTAGAAATCACTATCTTTGACGAATCTGGAAATAGTGCGTTTGTAGTTAAGTAATTTTCATTGCACTCATTTTGTTTTTGAGGAACACTCATCAGACCGATGAGTGTTTTTCTTTTTTTAGAGCATACTACAATCGTCAGCCGAAAAGGAGGAGTTCCCTAATGGCAAGACGTAAAGGAATCATGTCTGAGCAATTGAAAGAAGAAATTGCAAAAGAACTAGGGTTCTATGATGTCGTCCAGCAGGAAGGTTGGGGAGGCATTAAAGCACGTGATGCCGGTAATATGGTAAAACGTGCGATTGAAATGGCCGAACAAGGTATGGCTAATCGTTCTACAGTAAAATAGACGCTGCTATAACTACTGACCACAAAATCCAAAAACGGCTGACAAACCTGTCGGGATGTTTCCCGACAGGTTTTTTGAATTTAACAGCTGAATATTAGTTAAAATAAATCGCTTACACTCCATACTTAGAAGTCTTTGAAACCTGTGGTAAAATAGGAGGACATGAATTTGAAGAATGGAGGAACTCCGATGCTTTTTGTTAAAGCACCCGCCAAAATCAACTTAACATTAGATGTATTACATAAACGGCCGGACGGTTATCATGAAGTGGAGATGATTATGACGACGGTCGATTTGGCGGATCGGATCGGATTGGAACGGCGTGACGATGGGAGCATCCGCATCTCTGCAGCGGACCGTTTTATTCCTGAAGACCGAAGAAACTTAGCCTATCAAGCCGCTGAGTTAGTAAAGCATACATATGGCATTGCCGAAGGTGTCACCATTAGGATTGAAAAGAATATTCCTGTGGCTGCCGGACTTGCTGGTGGAAGCAGTGACGCTGCAGCCACTTTAAAAGGACTGAACAAGCTTTGGAAGTTAGGGAGGTCCATTGATGAATTAGCGGAGCTTGGCGCTAAAATCGGATCGGATGTTCCTTTCTGTGTTTATGGAGGTACAGCACTGGCAACTGGCAGAGGGGAAAAAATCCGCCATCTACCGGCTCCGCCGAATTGCTGGGTGATCTTAGCCAAACCGAAAATCGGTGTTTCAACAGCTGATGTGTATGGAAACTTGAAATTGGACAAGCTTTCCCATCCTCCAACGGAACAAATGATGGAAGCTATCGAAACGAAGGATTACCGATTATTATGCAACTCAATGGGAAATGTATTAGAGACTGTCACGATGGATCTGTATCCTGAGGTTCGGGTATTGAAAGAGCAAATGCAAAGGTTTGGAGCAGATTCTGTACTAATGAGTGGAAGTGGACCGACTGTATTCGGATTAGTCGAGCATGAATCGAGAGTTCATCGGATTTACAATGCACTTAGAGGATTTTGTGAAGAAGTTTATGCAGTCCGCATGTTAGGTGAACGAGAAACGCTTGATTAAATCCGTATATTTGTGTTAATTTTTGAATAGAATATTCGTGTTTAGGAGTGGTTGAATGAAGTGGAAACGGAGCGAACGGTTAGTAGACATGACCCACTATTTACTTGAGCATCCGCAACAACTCATCCCGCTCACCTATTTTGCCGAGACATACGAGGCAGCAAAATCTTCGATCAGTGAGGATTTGGTGATTGTAAAGGAAACGTTCGAGGAAAAAGGAATCGGACTACTTCAAACAGTCCCGGGTGCAGCCGGTGGAGTTAAATATATACCGAACATGACGGAGCAAGCAGTCAGAGCCGTAATGGACGAACTGATTTCAGAGTTAAGCAGCAGTGACCGTCTTTTACCTGGCGGTTATCTATTTATGACTGATCTCTTGGGAAATCCGGAATTAATGAATCGGGTTGGAAAAGTGTTCGCTTCTGCATTTAAGGGAGAAAAAATCGATGTCATCATGACGGTTGCCACAAAAGGGATTCCAATTGCTCACGCAATCGCCCGCCACTTGAATGTACCGGTCGTCATCGTAAGACGGGACAGTAAAGTGACGGAAGGTTCGACGGTCAGCATTAATTACGTAACTGGTTCATCCCGTCGAATTCAGACGATGGTTCTATCTAAGCGCAGCATGAAGAGCGGACAACGCGTTCTTATCACTGATGACTTTATGAAGGTCGGAGGAACGATGAATGGGATGAAAAACCTGCTTGAAGAATTCAATTGTACTTTGGCGGGAGTTGCAGTATTAGTAGAGGCCGAGCATCATGAGGAGCGTTTGGTTGACGATTTTCTATCGCTTGTCAAGCTTCAGGGTGTGAATGAAAGGGATCGTTCCATCACATTAGGAGAAGGAAATTACTTTTCAAAAAGGGGAGAATCATAATGAAATATGTAGCGACGACGAAAGCACCAGCAGCCATTGGGCCATATTCTCAAGGTGTCATCTTAAATGGATTGTTTTATAGTTCCGGTCAAATCCCATTAACGCCGGAAGGCCAAATGGTTGAGGGTTCTGTTGAAGAGCAGACGCATGCGGTATTCGCTAACTTGAAAGCCGTCTTAGAAGAAGCGGGTTCATCCTTGAGCCAAGTAGTGAAGGCGACCGTATTCATTCAAGATATGAATGACTTTGGGAAAATTAATGAAATCTATGCTTCCTATTTCGGTGATCATAAACCTGCCCGCTCAACAGTGGAGGTGGCAAGACTTCCGAAAGACGCCAAAATTGAAATTGAAGTTATTGCTGAAACAAGCAAATAATAGCTTATAGAGAATCTGCAGAACATGTAGATTCTCTTTATTTTTATCTTAAAATATATCGAGTTGAAGCATTGGGAGGTTCGCGGATCGAAGGCTAAGTTCGTCGCATCGTGCGACGACGCCTTCGTGACCGACATCCTGTCGGCCTCCAAATATAGTCTTTTTCCCTCTTTTTATGATTACTAACCAAATTTTTAAAAAATTTTTCAAAAAAAAAGAGGAAAACTATTACTCTTGTAGAATAACCATAGAAGAGATTTCTCTGTCACAAAGGGGAGAGGTGGTGAGACTATGGAAGTAACTGATGTGAGACTGCGACGTGTTCAAACAGATGGCCGAATGAAAGCCATTGCTTCCATCACTTTGGACAACGAATTCGTCGTCCATGATATTCGTGTAATTGACGGAAATGCTGGATTATTCGTAGCGATGCCAAGTAAACGGACGCCAGATGGCGAATTCCGCGACATTGCACATCCAATCAATTCCGGAACACGTTCTAAAATTCAAGATGCTGTATTAGCAGCTTATCACATTTCAGGGGATGAAGATGTATACCTTGAAATTGCCGAAGCGGAAGCTGGAGCTGGCGTATAAGCGAACATACAACAACAAGAGCCCTCAGAATCGAGAAGGCTCTTTTTTCATGGAAATTTCTATTAATTTCCTTTCTGGAAAAATACATAATCATAAACGGCTGTCATAGATTTGTCAAGCCATGTTTCCTTGAAATAAAGCACTTTTTCCGCTATAGTCTATAGTGGAAAACAAACCAATCTTGGAGGACTCAATGATGACAAATACATATGCAGTAATTTTGGCTGCAGGTTTAGGTACACGTATGAAGTCCAAATTATATAAAGTTATGCACCCGGTTTGTGGAAAACCGATGGTGGAACATGTCGTAGACAATGTAAAAGGTTTAGGTGCAGAGCGCATCGTGACAGTCGTCGGACATGGAGCGGAGACCGTTAAAGAGTTATTGGGTGACCGCAGTGAATATGCATTACAGGAAGAACAGTTAGGAACTGCTCATGCCGTCCAGCAAGCCGAAGGGATTTTAGGCGATCTGGATGGAACAACAGTCGTCATATGCGGAGATACACCACTAATCCGTCCTGAAACTATGCAAGCTCTTGTAGACCATCACAGGGAAACGAATGCAAAGGCCACGATTTTAACTGTAATGGCGGATGATCCAACTGGGTATGGCCGCATTATCCGCGGTGGAAAAGGCCAAGTTACCCGTATCGTTGAACAGAAGGATACGAACGAGGAAGAGGCTGCAGTTAAAGAAGTCAACACAGGAACGTACTGTTTTGATAATAAGGTTTTATTCGAAAAGTTAAAGTCAGTGAAAAATGACAATTCACAAGGTGAATACTATTTACCGGATGTCATTGAAATTTTACAAAAAGAGGGCGAAATCGTCTCTGCTTATGCAAGCGATGATTTCAGTGAGTCCTTAGGGGTCAATGACCGAGTGGTCCTGGCTCAAGCTGAAGAAGTGATGAGACTCCGTATTGCAGAAAAGCATATGAGAAACGGTGTTACGATTATTAATCCTTCTAACACATATATCAGCCCAGATGCAGTGATCGGGCGAGACACGATTCTAAAACCTGGCGTTATGATCGAGGGCAAATCGGTCATTGGGGAAGATTGCGTGATCGGACCGAATAGTCACATTGTAGAAAGTCGCATCGGTGACGGAACAACTGTCCATTCCTCCGTGATTTTAAATAGTGACGTCGGTTCCCATACAACCATCGGACCGTACGCTCATATACGCCCTGAATCCTCCTTAGGAGATGGCGTGAAAATCGGAAACTTCGTTGAAGTGAAGAAATCGGTTTTAGGAAACGCAAGCAAAGTATCACATCTTAGCTATATTGGTGATGCTGAAGTTGGCGGGAATGTTAATATCGGTTGTGGAACCATCACTGTCAACTACGATGGTAAGAATAAATTCAAAACGGTCGTCGAGGATGATGCGTTTGTAGGATGTAATTCTAATTTGGTTGCACCAGTAACGGTCGGAAAAGGTGCTTACGTGGCAGCGGGATCGACCATTACAAAAGACGTACCAGGTGAAGCATTGGCAATCGGGCGAGCACGACAAGAAAACAAAGTAGGCTACGTTAAAAAACTAAAATTGAAATAACGGGAGGACCATCATGACCCACAGCTATCCGAACCATAAACTTAAACTTTTTTCATTGAACTCCAACTTATCCTTGGCACAAGAAGTAGCCGAAAAAATCGGAGTACCGCTCGGTAAAAGCTCCGTTAACCGTTTCAGCGACGGAGAAGTACAGATTAACATCGAGGAAAGCATCCGGGGCTGTGATGTATTCATCATCCAATCGACTTCAGGTCCAGTTAATGAGAATATTATGGAACTTCTAATCATGATTGACGCAGTAAAACGTGCATCAGCTCAAACCATCAACGTCGTTATGCCATATTACGGTTATGCACGCCAAGATCGTAAAGCCCGTTCACGTGAACCGATTACTGCTAAACTTGTGGCGAATCTGTTGGAGACTGCTGGAGCACATCGTGTCATCGTTCTCGACTTGCACGCTCCACAAATTCAAGGCTTCTTTGATATTATGATCGATCATTTGATGGGTGTGCCGATTTTGGCTGAATACTTCAAACAGAAAAACTTGGATCCATCCGAATTGGTCATTGTATCGCCTGACCATGGTGGTGTAACACGAGCACGGAAAATGGCGGATCGCCTAAAAGCTCCGATTGCTATCATCGACAAACGCCGCCCGCGTCCGAACGTTGCTGAAGTGATGAATATCGTTGGTAACGTAGAAGGAAAAACGGCGATTTTAATCGATGATATCATTGATACAGCAGGTACTATTACGATTGGTGCAAATGCATTAATTGAAAGTGGAGCGAAAGAAGTGTACGCATGCTGTACGCATCCAGTACTTTCCGGTCCTGCTATCGAACGGATCGATAACTCCGCCATAAAAGAATTGATCATTACGAACTCGATCGAGTTACCGGAAAGTAAATTCTCACCGAAGATTAAACAGTTATCTGTAGCAAATCTATTGGCAGACGCAATCATTCGTGTCTTTGAAGAGAAATCGGTAAGTACGTTGTTTGATTGATCCGAGTTCATGTTTTGTTTCAGTGTTTTAAGGGAATGTCTATATAGGATAGGTATATCTGATTCGGAAAGGGGATCTTATTGATGAGTACTCTTACGGCTAAAACACGGGAAGGTAAACAACAACGATCTAAATTGACAGAACTTCGAAATTCAGGGTATATTCCGGGTGTTGTTTATGGATATCAACTTGAAGCAACGGCCATTGCAGTTCCTGAAAAAGAGCTTATGAAAGCTATGAAGGAGTCAGGAAGAAACGGCGTTCTGACATTGAATGTAGATGGCAATGATGTAAATGTCATGTTAAGCGACTACCAACAAGACATCATGAAAGGGCAAATCACACATGCTGACTTTTTAGCGGTGAATATGTCCAATGAGCTTGAAGTGAAAGTAGTCGTGACATTGACAGGCGAGTCTGAAGGCGTTAAAGCCGGCGGCATTTTGGAACAGCCGAATCGGGAACTGATTTTGAAGGTGAAACCATCAGATGTACCAGAATCAGTAGAAGTTGATATATCAGGGTTACAAGTCGGTGAAACATTGAAGGTTGCGGATATTCGAGAGAAAGTGAAGTTCCAAATCTTGGATGATGACGACCTCACATTAGTGACTGTATCAGCACCACGAGTATCAGAAGAAGAGTCGGAAGATGCTGGTGAAGAAGATGAGAAAGCCGATGCATCTGGTGAGGCAGAGTAATAATAAGATGAAGAAAAATGGGAGTGCATGAGCAGTCCCATTTTTTTCGATTGGATAATGGGGGAACGACATGAAGTTGATTGTGGGATTAGGTAATCCGGGCAAGCAATATGAAAATACCCGGCATAATATCGGTTTCAAAGTAATCGATGAATTGGCCGAACGGTGGAATGCGCCACTAAATCAGATGAAATTTAATGGTATGTACGCGACGGTCCATCGTCCCGAAGGAAAGGTCTTGCTACTAAAGCCGTTAACTTATATGAACCTTTCGGGGGAATCTGTCCGTCCACTCATGGATTATTTTGAGATCGATCCTGAAGATATCGTAATCCTTTACGACGATCTGGATCTTCCTCCTGGTCAGTTAAGACTGCGCCAAAAAGGAAGTGCAGGCGGGCATAATGGTATGAGATCGCTGATCCAGCATTTAGGGACTCAAGAATTTAATCGAATTCGGATTGGAATCGGACGACCTTCCGGCGGGATGAAAGTACCGGATTACGTACTGTCAAATTTTAGTACCGATGAATCAGCCATAATCCGGGAATCCATCGTAAAAAGTGCAGATGCATCCGAGGCATGGCTCAAGCAGCCGTTTTTATCAGTCATGAATGATTTCAATAGCCAATAAGGCATAATTTGGCGGTGCCTGGTCTATACTTTGGGTAAAAGGAGGCTGGGTATTCATGATCCGCTATCGTTGCCGTCATTGTGAAACGGAAATAGGGGAAATACCATTGGATTCTGCGGAGGATGTCATGTCCAGACTTCAGCTTCATGCGAAGGACGACTCTGGAAACTATATGACTGTTGATCCAGAAGGCGGGACTACGATTAGCTGCATTTGCGAAGAATGCCAGAAATCACTTAACCGCAATCCAGACTATTACGCATTACAGAAATGGCTTCAATAACGGGAATTGCTTTGGTACGCATTTGCGTCCAAAGCCTTTTTCCGTTAGGCGATCAATGATCGCGTCAGAAAGGAATGAAACTGCGAATGGAAGCTGTGCTTCAATATTTTACTCAGGATGCTCAAGTGAAAAGCCTTCTCCAAGAATGGAAGAACGGACAGCATCAGCAATTAGTGACGGGATTATCCGGTAGTGCAAGGCCGGTTTTCATACCAGCAATGTTAAAGCTAAACAAACCTATATTGGTTGTCTCACCGAATCTACTGCAAGCTCAGCGGATGGCTGATGATTTAGCGAGAATCATAGGGGACGAGTCTGTCCACTTATATCCTGCCGATGAACTGATCGCAGCTGATTTATCTGTATCCAGTCCAGAACTTCGGGCAGAGCGAATTTCGGTATTGAATAAAATGATCAATGGAGAGCCTGGTGTTTATATCACACCGATTGCCGGGCTACGGAAATACTTGCCTGAAAAGGAGCAGTGGATACGAAGCATTTTGAAAACGTCTGTCGGAGATGAGGTAGATGTTGAGGAATGGATCACTTCACTTGTCTCGATGGGGTATTCACGCCAACCGATGGTAACTGCTCCTGGAGAATTTGCACTTCGTGGAGGGATTTTGGACATTTATCCATTGGATCTTCATCCTGTACGGCTGGAGTTCTTCGACACGGAAGTGGATTCTATCCGGACTTTTTCAGCGGAGGATCAGCGCTCCATAGCTAAATTGGATCGCATCAGCATCTTGCCCGCCACTGAATTTGTCTGGACCAGGCAGGAGCTTCTTCTGTTGGCTGAAAAGCTTGAGGAAGCAAGAGCTGTCAGTTTGAAGAAAATCACAAAAAAAGATGTGAAAGAATTATTAGTTCAGAACATCCAGCATGACATTGATTTGTTACGTCAAGGTGATGTGCCCGAGCAGATCGTTAAATACATTTCTCTCTTATATAAGCAGCCCTCCTACTTGGGCGATTACTTTGCTCAGGACGGAATTGTCATATTCGATGAATTAGGACGGATTATGGAAGTAACAGATTCATTAGAAAAAGAAGAGGAAGAATGGTTCATTTCCCTTTTGGAAGAAGGGAAAATCGTCCATGGAGCAAATCTTTCATTTTCATTTAAAGAAATTATGGCCATGTTGGAGCAGATGAAGGTGTACTTCTCTCTATTCGTCCGCACATTTACCGGGATTCCGGTAAAACGTGTCGTTTCTTTCTCATTGAAACCGATGCAGCATTTTCATGGCCAGATGCATTTATTGAAGAACGAAATGGAACGTTGGAAAGTCGGGAAGTTCCATGTTCTTATTTTGGCTGAAAAGAGCAGACTCGAAAAAGTCGGAAGTGTATTAGAGGACTACGGAATGGAAGCGCAGCTTGCTTCGGAAACTGCAGATCTTTCTAAGCCTGGTACCTATTTAGTAGAAGGCGATCTCTCCGCCGGTTTTGAAATGCCACTTCAGCATTTAGCCGTGATCACAGATGCTGAGTTGTTCAAGCAGCAACAGAAGCGGAAAGCCCGTCCTCAGAAAATGACCAATGCGGAGCGCATCAAAAGTTATTCCGAAATTAAGACAGGCGATTATGTTGTACACGTCCATCATGGGATTGGTAAATACTTAGGGATAGAAACGTTAGAGGTTAATGGAGTCCATAAGGATTATTTGCATATCCGTTACCGTGCCGATGATAAATTATTTGTTCCGGTCGACCAGATTGACCTGATCCAGAAGTATATAGGGTCGGAAGAGAAGGAACCGAAGCTTCACAAACTGGGCGGAGCGGAATGGAAGAAGACAAAGACAAAGGTATCTAACGCCGTCAAAGACATTGCAGATGAACTGATCAAACTATATGCGAAACGGGAATCTGAAAAAGGGTTTGCATTCGAGAAGGATGATGACCTTCAGCGATCATTTGAAAATTCCTTCCCATATGAAGAAACAGAGGATCAGCTCCGTTCGATTGTAGAAGTTAAACGTGATATGGAAGTGCAGCGGCCGATGGATCGTCTAATTTGTGGGGATGTCGGATACGGGAAAACTGAAGTTGCCATCCGTGCCGCTTTTAAAGCGATCAATAACGGGAAGCAAGTCGCTTTCTTAGTTCCAACAACTATTCTGGCACAACAGCATTATGAAACGATGAAAGCCCGCTTCGGGGATTATCCGATTGAAGTAGGTTTGCTAAGCCGTTTCCGTACGAAAAAACAGCAAACAGAAACGATTAAAGGTTTGAAAGAAGGAACGGTTGATGTTGTGGTAGGAACCCATCGTCTTTTGTCAAAGGATGTAATTTACCATGACTTAGGTTTGCTGATCGTCGACGAGGAGCAACGCTTCGGTGTCACCCATAAGGAGAAGATCAAGCAGCTGAAAACGAATGTTGACGTGCTAACTTTGACAGCGACGCCGATTCCACGGACTCTTCATATGTCTATGATCGGAGTACGGGATTTGTCTGTAATCGAGACACCACCTGCTAACCGCTACCCTGTTCAGACATATGTCATGGAATATAACGGGGCACTTGTACGTGAAGCGATTGAACGTGAAATGGCTCGTGGCGGCCAAGCCTTCTACTTATATAACCGGGTAGAGGATATGGCAAGGAAAGTCGATGAAATCCAGATGCTTGTTCCAGAAGCTCGGGTAGGATATGCCCACGGAAAAATGACCGAGAGTGAGTTGGAGTCTATTATTCTTAGTTTCTTGGAAGGAGAATACGATGTTCTCGTCACGACAACAATTATCGAGACGGGAATTGATATTCCGAACGTCAATACACTGATTGTCCATGATGCTGACCGAATGGGACTATCACAACTGTATCAGCTGAGAGGACGGGTCGGGCGTTCAAGCCGCGTAGCGTATGCTTATTTCATGTACCAGCGCGACAAAGTTCTGACAGACGTTGCAGAAAAGCGGCTTCAGGCAATCAAGGAATTCACAGAGCTTGGTTCCGGATTCAAAATTGCAATGCGTGATTTATCCATCCGAGGAGCAGGGAATCTATTGGGCGCGCAACAGCATGGGTTTATTGACTCGGTCGGATTTGACCTCTATTCACAAATGCTGAAAGAAGCGATAGATGAAAAACAGACTGGTGAAGTGAAGGCAGAGGCAATTGAAGTGGAGATATCCCTTAACTTGGATGCCTTTATTCCTGACCAATACATTCCGGATGGCTTCCAGAAGATTCAAATGTATAAACGGGTAAAAGCGGTAGAAAAGGAGTCGGATGTTGAAGAGCTGATCGACGAGCTGCATGACCGGTTCGGAGATATGCCGCTTGAAACGGAATATTTGCTGAGAATTGCCCGTATGAAAGTTTGGGCAAAACAAGCAGGAGTGGAATCCATCAAGCAAAAGTCGAATATAATCACAGTAAGACTTTCACCAGAAGGATCATCCAATATTGATGGTGGGAAAGTGGTTCAAGCGTCAATGGAATTCGGCCGTGCTGTCGGCTTTGGCATGGATGGCCAAAACTTCGTTCTGACGATTGATGAAAATAAAACCGGAAAAATCATGTGGTTTGATGTTTTAGAAAAAATGGTAAAAGTTTTGCCTGAATCTCTCAAGGAAGCAGTTGCATTTGATGGCGAGTAGTTCATCCGTTGCATAATTTGTCCAAAAGCCGTCCATACTAACGACAGAATCGCAGCAATTTCTATACTGTCAAATGGAGGCATCATGAATGAAAGCAACTGGTATCGTCCGAAGGATTGACGATTTAGGACGCGTCGTCATACCGAAGGAAATTAGACGTACACTCCGCATCCGTGAAGGAGATCCACTTGAGATTTTTACAGACCGGGAAGGCGAAGTCATTTTAAAGAAGTACTCGCCGATCAGCGAATTGAGTGATTTCGCAAAGGAATATGCTGAAACGTTATATGAAACATTAGGAACACCGACTCTGATCAGTGACCGTGACGAAATGATTGCGGTTGCCGGTGTATCCAAAAAGGACTATTTGAACCGTAGAATATCAGCGGAAGCTGAAGAAATCCTGAACAACCGAACCATTGTAATTGAAAAGCATGAAAAGTCACTGGAATGGGTACCAGGGCAGGTAGAGCAGATCAAATCTTACTGTATCGCGCCGATTGTCGCCAATGGAGATCCGATTGGTGCTGTCTATCTCTTCTCCAAACTGCATTTCCTTGGAGATGCCGAGCAAAAAGCGGCTGAAACTGCTGCCCACTTCCTCGCAAAGCAAATGGAACAATGAAATAAGCCGCATTCCTCTGGTTTGACCAGAGTGGATGCGGCTTATTCTTTTTCTTAATGAATGGAATTTTAATGCGGCAAATATTGAACAACTGACGGTCTTCACAACGGAAATGTTACTCCTTAAACACCACCTCAAAATAATCCTTCCATTTTTCAATGATATTGATAATCATTCTCACCTATGTTAAGCTATCACTATAAAGCGACTCAATTTAATGTAAATTAAAATGAAATATACGTATAACCTAATCTTGGAGGGTACCTATAGTGGCGGAATTGTACGACTTGACGATAGTTGGTGGAGGACCTGCAGGTCTGTATACCGCTTTTTATGCAGGATTGAGGAATATGAAAACAAAAATTATTGAATATCAAAGCAACTTAGGGGGAAAAGTACTTCTCTATCCAGAAAAGATGATTTGGGATGTGGGAGGACAGCCACCGACATTAGGAGAGCGTTTCGGAAAACAGCTGATTGAGCAAGGACTTACATTCGACCCGACAGTATGCCTCGATACTAAAGTGGAACGAATTGAGAAAGATGAACATGGATCTTTTGTTCTCCTAACAAATAATGGAGAAAAGCATTTTTCCAAGACGGTTGTCATGGCCAATGGAGGAGGAATTATCAGCCCGTTGCGCCTTGAACTTGAAGGGGCGGAAAAATATGAAATGGCAAATCTTCACTATACGGTGCAATCGTTGAACCGATTCAGAGATAAAACCGTACTGATATCAGGAGGAGGGAATGCGGCTGTCGATTGGGCAGTTGAATTACTCCCGATTGCCAAAAAGGTAATCGTCATCTATCGGAAGGACACCTTATCCGCTCATGAGGCCCAGGTTGAGCAACTAAAAGAGAGCAATGCAGAATTATTATTAAATACTACGATTGAAACGTTGGTTTCCAACCAAGAAAAAACGGCAATTGAAGAAGTGGTTTTACAGGTGGAGCATACTGGGGGAAATGTATCATTGAAGGTAGATGAAGTTCTGATTAACCATGGTTATAACCGCGACATTTCATTGGAGTTCCCTCAAGCTCTCCAACCTGAATTAGTTGATGATTACTACTTTAAAGGAGATTCCACGGGTAAAACTTCGCAGCCTGGGATTTTTGCTGCGGGGGATATCTTAACTTTCGAGGGGAAAGTTAACTTACTGGTCGGCGCATTCCAGGATGCCGTTAATGCAGTCAATCAGGCTAAACAATATATTGATCCGAAAGCCGACAAATTCGGAATGGTATCGTCCCATAACGAGACTTTTGTGGAGCGAAACCGTAAGATGATTTCAAAGTTATTGGAACAAGAACATGAGTATCAGCAGTCCAGTGTAACCAACAAATAACATTAGAAATTTGATGAACACCACACGCGAGCATAAACTTCGTGCGGTGTTCTGTTATTTTGTATACTTTGGTTACATGAAATTAGGAAAGGAACGATTCAGTTGACGTTGACATATGTAAGCAGGACTCCGGAAACAGTTGATCCAAATAGAAAATACCCTGCCATCTTCCTGATGCACGGAATGGGAAGTAATGAACAAGACTTGATTCCTCTTATAGAAGGATTGGGAAAGGAGGTCTTCGTTTTCAGCATACGTGGTCCATTATCGCAACCGCCTGGGTTTGCATTCTTCTCAATAGAGGGATTCGGTAAGCCGCATCGGGAGGTATTTGAAGCAGCCATGGATAAAGTGGAAGAGTTCATTGATGAGGTAGTGGTCAATCACCCGATCGATCCATCAGCGATCTTCTTGATGGGCTTTAGTCAGGGGGCCATCCTTTCAATGTCACTTGGTATTAAAATCCATGGTCGCATCAAGGGGATTGTTGCATTAAGCGGCTATATTCCGTCATTTGTAAGAGAAGAGAACGCTGATGTGTCGTTAAACGGGATAGATGCCTTCATATCGCATGGTGAGCAAGATCCGGTTCTTCCATTCGAATGGGGAGTAGAAGCTGAGAAGTTCTATAAGCAGCACGGTGCATCGACGAATTTTAAATCGTACTCTGCTCCTCATACCGTTACGATGGATAATGTTCATGACTTAAGGTCATGGCTGTCGGAAAGATTATAAGTAGATTGAGACGGAGCCTTGTAAACAAACGTTTATAAGGCTATTTCATTTGATTAAGTGCTACTCACTTTGGTTAAATTAATTTCGGTTCATGAATTTGCGAGCTATGAGAAGATGGAAAATATTCTCAAACTCCTATTCAGTTAATGCTGAAATACGTATGAACTTACAGCTGTTCCGGTCGAAGATTACATTACAGAAGGGGAAAATGATGATTTCATTTATTTTAACGTTAAAGCGTTTGCTGTCAGCAGTTTTTCGCTTATTTAAAGAACCGATTTTCAGATCATTGCTTTTTACATTAGCTGTGATTTTGCTTTCGGGTACATTATTTTATCGCGGTGTTGAAGGATGGTCTTTCTTAAATTCACTGTATTTTGCTTTTATAAGTCTGATTCCAAGCAGTGTGGATACCGGATTAGTCCCTCAAGCTGATATTAGTAAATGGTTTACCATGATCTATTTAATCGTTGGTGTAGGGGTTATGTTAATGACACTCATTACAATTGGTCTTGCTGTTGCGAAATTTGAAAAGGAAGAAATCAAATTGTTAAGGAACCCAAAAGAGTAAGGTGAGAACGAAAAAGCACCGCAATTGAATTGCGGTGCAGAAGTGAAGAAGAGTTACGGGTGTATTCAAGAAACCTGCGACTTATTGTTCCTTAATCTTTGCCAGCCTGATGAAATACTCGTCCCGTTCACGGATTCTTCTTTGGATTTCTTCGTGATCAGCATACGTAAATAAGCCGTTCCCCGTTTTCGTCCCAAGGTTGCCGCTTTGAACCTTCTCTTCTACAAAAGGTGGAATTTTTTCATCCTTGGATAGGACAGGTGCCAAGTTCTCGACGACACTTTTCCAAATGTCCAGCCCTCCAAAATCAGAGGTTTCCAGCGGGCCGATAAAGGCCCATCGGAAACCGGGTCCAGCTGTAATAGCCAGGTCAATATCCTCTGCCTCAGCCACATCGTTGTCGAGTAAATAGAATGCTTCACGGACCAAAGCTGCTTGAAGCCGGTTGGCGATCAATCCCGGGATGTCTTTCTTCAACACAACCGGTTTTTTCCCGATGGCTTTCAATACGTCTACTGTTCGGTCGATGATTTCTTGAGAAGTTTCTGGCCCTTTCACCACTTCGACAAGCGGTACTAAATGTGCTGGATTGAAAAAATGAGTAATGATGAGACGGTCATTCTTTTTAACGCCTTCGGACAGTTCTTTAATCGAGAATGTTGACGTATTTGACGCAATAATGACGTCCTCATCAACGATTTCCTCCAATTGGCTGAATAACTCAAACTTAATCTTCAAGTTCTCAGAAACCGCCTCTGTAACGAAACGTGTCCCACTTACAGCTTCCTTCAAATCCGTAGATGTTGAGATATGCTGCAATGCAACGTTCTTATCTTCCTCTGTAATCGTCTGTTCTTGAATCATCATATCCAAGTTATTCGAGATCCGCTCTATCGCTTTCTCTAAAAATTCATCCTTTATATCGTACATTTGTACATCGTAACCCGCTTGTGCGTAAAGTTGGGCAATCCCATGCCCCATTGTGCCAGCACCTAATACTGTAACTTTTTCCGGCATACCGATTCCTCCTATCATTCGGCAGTACTGGACTGCCATGGATAACTTTATTATAAAGTAAAGTTCACTTAATCAGTAGGAAGGAGAAATGCATGCAACTTTTCCCATTTCTCCTTCGTGCTATAATGGTGACATTGTAGAATGGAGCGGGGAATTGTATTATGTCAGAACAATGGAATATGAAAGTATTCATGAAGGGTGCGGTCCTGCTGACAGTAGCCGCACTCATTGTAAAACTATTGAGTGCCGTATATCGGGTCCCGTTTCAGAATTTAGTCGGGGACCAAGGCTTTTACATATACCAGCAAGTTTATCCGTTCATCGGAATCTTCACGGTATGGACTTCGTATGGATTTTCCGTGGCCATATCTAAGATGCTGGCTGACCGAGAGGCAAGGACGATGAGTTCAGCGGGAGAAGTGATGAAAGTAGCTTTCTTCTTCTTAAGTGCCATTTCGGTTGTATTCTTTATTATCTTATATGGTTGCGCTGATCTAATAGCCGGTTGGATGGGAGACTCCGAATTGGCCTCGCTTCTTCGTGCAGGATCATTCGTTGTTCTTCTCATGCCATTCCTTGCTCTGCTAAAAGGATCTTTCCAATCACGGGGGCGTATGCAGCCAGTTGCCGTATCTCAAGTAGTAGAACAGGCTGTACGTGTAACAGTGATTCTAATAGGAACGTATATCGTCGTAAAAACAGGTGATTCTCTATATGCTGCAGGCCAAATGGCAATGTGGGGAGCGGTGGCTGGAGAGCTTGCAGGGGTCATCCTTCTATTCGTCTATTTCCGTAAAGTGATGACAGGACAATCTCTATTAGCCAAAAAACCGTTACACCCTATCTGGCCGACGATTAAAGAAATGACCTTCATCAGCCTAAGTGTCAGCATGAGCTCATTGATCTTGTTGTTTTTCCAGTTAGTGGATTCCTTTACGGTATTTTCGCTGTTAGTTGAAAATGGAGTGCAACGAATAGAGGCGATGGAAACGAAAGGTGTGTATGACAGAGGTCAGCCGCTCGTCCAGATGGGTATACTGATTGCATCGACATTATCGCTTGCCATCGTCCCTTTAGTCGCCCACACGCAGGCAAAAAAGGAGGGGAGAAGCGACGTGTACGTCCAATTGACGTTCCGGATTGCTTTCCTCTTTGGATGGGCAGCGGCACTCGGATTAGTATTGGTCATGCCTTATGTGAATGAAATGCTGTTTCAAACAAGGGATGAATCAGGGACATTGATGGTTTTTTCGGTACAGATCTTATGGTTATCGCTTATTCTAACGCTGACTGCCGTCTTGCAAGGCTTAGGTCAGGTGAAGGTGCCAGCGGTCTTGCTGATTGGTGGACTCGTGCTGAAGTGGCTCGGAAACCATTTGCTCATTCCAAACTTCGGTGTAATGGGAGCCGCGATCGCCGGGAATATTGGATTTGCGGCAATCACATTGGGACTTGTGCTCTACTTTAAACGAGTATGGCCGGTCCGTTTGGCAAGCATGAAATTCTATAGCGGCCTGTTTCTTGCGTCTATTGTCATGACCATCATCGTATTGATATGGGAGTTTGCAGGCGACTACTTCTTATTCGATGGATTTTCAAGTCGAATGGGTGCGACAATAACCGGCTTATCAGCAGTCGGAATCGGAGCGGCAGTATTCCTGCTGATTATCGCAAGACTTAGAATTATCTCAGTCAGGGAATGGTACTTGATTCCTTTAGGGCGAAGAATGGCCCAGCTTCAGTTGTTATTACAGAAAAACGGTAAGGGATGATGGATATGAATGAAGTTCACGTCATTGGACTCGGTGCTGGAGATTTAAATCAGCTGCCATTAGGGGTCTATCGAACACTGAAAAATGCAAAACAACTCTATGTCCGTACCGCGGAACATCCCGTTTTGCAAGAGCTGCAGACAGAGGGTTTGGACTATAAAAGCTTTGACGAGCTATACGAGAAGCATGACGATTTCGAACCGGTTTATCGTGAGATTACGGAGGAACTCATCCGCTTATCAGGAGAAGGTCCGGTCATGTATGCTGTTCCGGGACATCCATTAGTTGCGGAGCAGACGGTCCAATTCTTAGTCGAGGCTGAGAAAAAAGGCAGAGTTTCTTTGAAAATTGAAGGAGGTCAAAGCTTCCTTGACCCGATTTTTGCCGCACTTCGGATTGATCCAATTGAAGGGTTCCAGCTATTGGACGGGACAAGCTTCAAACGCGACGATGTCCGTATGGACCAACATGTACTGATTGCACAAGTGTATGATGCCTTTAGTGCATCAGAAGTGAAGTTGACGCTAATGGAAAAGTATGCAGACGATTACTTAGTTAAGATTGTGACCGCTGCCGGTTCTGCGAATGAAAAAATACTTGAAGTACCTCTATATGAACTTGATCGTTCAATGGATATCGACAATTTGACGACAGTCTATGTACCTCCAGTCCAACAACAAGAGGAACGTCTGAAGGAATGGACGACTTTCCGCGAAATCATTGCAAAACTTCGGAGCCCGGAAGGATGTCCATGGGATCGGGAACAGACACATGAATCCTTAAAGAAATACTTGATCGAAGAAGCATACGAGGTTTTGCAGGCAATTGATGATGAAGACGATGACGCTATTATCGAGGAGCTTGGCGACATTTTGCTCCAAGTATTCTTGCATGCCCAAATTGGAGAAGATCATGGCTATTTCAGTGTGGAAGACATATTGGAATCCATCAGTTCGAAAATGATTCGTCGTCATCCACATGTATTCGGGGATGTGTCAGTTGAGAATTCAGGAGAAGTCGTGAAAAACTGGCAGGCGATTAAGGCGGAGGAGAAGGGGAATAACAGTGAAAAGCCATTGTTGAAAGGTCAATTCCGTGCAGATTCGTCTCTTCTCACTTCATTCAACTATCAAAAGACTGCCGCTAAAGTTGGCTTCGATTGGCCGGATGTGAACGGGGCTTGGGAAAAATTCGAGGAAGAATGGCAGGAATTCAAGGACGAGACGGAGAATGGGACTAAGAAGGAGCAGACCGATGAGTTGGGGGATGTCTTCTTTACGCTCGTAAACCTTGCGAGATTCTTCAAAATATCGCCTGAGGAGGCGATGGCGGGGGCCAACCGGAAATTCTTCAACCGCTTCTCGTACGTCGAGCAAAAAGTATTGGAAGGACGAGGGGACTTCGCGGATTATACGCTGGAGGAACTGGACACCTTCTGGAATGAGGCAAAGACGCTGGAAAGGAAGTAAAAGATATGAGATTAGATAAGTTTTTGAAAGTTTCAAGACTGATCAAACGCCGTACGTTGGCTAAAGAGGTTGCTGACCAGGGACGGATTACGATTAACGGAAAGAAAGCAAAAGCATCCGCAGATGTAAAAGTCGGAGATGAATTATCAATTCGCTTTGGGCAAAAAGTCGTTACAGCGAAGGTGAATTTGTTGAAAGACACTGTAAAAAAAGACGAAGCCAATCTGATGTACACGATTTTAAAGGAAGAACGCCTTGAAAAAGTGGAGCCGGAATTTATTGACGACGAAGATTAAGACGTAGCGCCGCATATATTGCGGCGTTTTTCGTGCGAAAAAAAAGACCTACAATGGTGTAGATCTACTTAAACCAACCTTTTTCCTTAAAGCGAGATACGGCCTCGATACGATTGCTGACCTCTAATTTCTCGAGTATGAGAGAAACATAATTTCGTACGGTTCCCGTCGTTATATACATTTCCTTTGCAATCTCTTTCGTATTTTTACCTTCTGCAATCATGCTCAGCACTTGTGTTTCTCGTTCGGTTAATGGGTTTTCTTCTTCATAAGCCATATCGACAAGCTCCGGTGAGTAAATTCTTCTTCCTTCCATAATAATCCGGATGGAATTCGCAAGCTCTTCACTTGGACTATCTTTCAGCAAATAACCGCCAACCTTCGCTTTCCTGGCCCGTTCAAAGTAGCCGGGACGGGCAAATGTCGTTAATATTATGATTTTCGTCGGGAAGTCCTTCAGTTCTTCAGCCACTTCTAATCCGCTTTTTTGGGGCATTTCAATATCCATTATGCAAATATCAGGCTTTAATTGTTGAATAAGCTGAAGTGCCTCGACCCCGTTTTTCGCTTTTCCTACTACTTCCATATCTTCTTCTAAGTCGAGCAAGGAACCCAGTGCACCTAATAACATACGCTGATCTTCCGCAATGACAATCCGAATCATCGATTATCCTCCTCTTCGTCCGGTATGGAAACAGTAGGAACTTTAATCGTTAATAAGGTTCCTCCACTCGATTGGAGATCCAATGTACCGTTTATAAAGTCCAGCCGTTCCCGCATTCCTTTTAAACCGTTGCCCGCATTAAATTGTTTCTCATCGATACCAATACCATCATCTTTTATACGCATGATCAGTTCAGAATCGACCATTTCAAAAGTCACATCACAGGAAGTAGCCTTACTATGTCTCACAACATTATTAACTGCTTCTTTCAGGCACATGCTTAAGACGTTTTCTAAAATTATCTGCAATCCCATAATCGTATCCATTCCTTTAAACGTGGAATCGATTTCAGCAGCTTTTAAAATTTGTCTTACCCGAATGATTTCGTCCTCCAGTTTGGTCCCACGCATTTTTGATACAATATCCCGTACTTCAGATAAGGCAAAACGAGCGGTTTGTCGAATGTCATTGAGTTCATTCTTGGCAGAAGTCGTGTCCCGATCTACTAATTTATAGGCCAAGTCGCTTTTTAAACCGATCAGCGACAATTTTTGTCCGAGTATGTCATGCAAATCTCGAGCGATTCGCTGCCTCTCTTCAATTTTAACGAGTTCTGCAATTCTCTTGTTGGCATCTTCTAATTTTACTTCTAGTACTTCCTGCTTGTTCCGGTTGTACGAAGTTAACGGAAGTAAAATGACTCCGATCACACAAATAAGTATAAACGGTAGTTGGGTAAGGAAGATTTCTGTTTGAAAGAAGAACCCCAAATTGAGAGAGGCGATCGTTGCTGCCAAATGTATTGTGTATAAGGTGGTAAAACCCGCTTTATTCTGAATATTACCGATAAACAAAGCTAAAAACAGAGAGAAGTAGATATAGCCGAACAAAATTGTCATGGCCACACATAGTATAATTTGCAACGCTCCGAATACATACAACGGCCAGCCTTTATACATGAAAGAGAAACGATAGAATACTAAGAACAGTAGAATCATGATTATCCCGATTGTGATTTCTATAGGAGACTTGGATGATTTGAAAATAAAGTAAAAAGGCAAAATACAAAAGATAATCCAAACATATACACTTAGTCCTGTCTGTTTGGGGAAAATATGAAACCAATTTCGCATAATGTTCTCCTGACTTTGTGATGCTTTGAGTATACAAGAAAAACCATTCTAATTGCTAAGAATGGTTTTTCTACTTACTAATTTATATTGACGTTTTCATTATTAAGTTTCTTCTTTTCATTGGCCAGTAAATGCTTAATTTCTTTAAACGTTACAAATTTCTTTTGATCTTCATCGAATAAGCGGAAACGGATAGATTCCAAACTTGTTTTTAATGTAATCGTCGTTGCTTTGTGTAACGGTGGAGTAGATTCATGGGCTTGCTCCAGCTTATAATTCGGTACTCGCGGAGCTAAGTGGTGCACATGGTGGAACCCGATGTTTCCTGTAACCCATTGCAGCACTTTTGGTAACTTGTAGTACGAACTGCCATCTACTGCAGCCTTTACGTAATCCCAATCTTCTTCATGCTCAAAGAAAGAATCCTCAAATTGGTGTTGTACGTAAAACAGCCAAATCCCTAATGCTCCCGCTACGAAAAAGATGGGAGTTTGAATTAACAGGAATGCCTGCCAACCGATTGCCCAGATTAAAAGAACGGAAATGACAATGATCGAGATATTGATCAAATACGTATTGCGTCTTTCTTTCGGTTTGGGATCTTTTCGGTTTAACCGGTTTGTAACTAAAAATAAATAGGCTGGACCTAATACGAACATGACAAACGGATTACGGTAGAGTCGATAAGACAATCTACCCCAGAACGATGCTTCTACGTACTCATTTACTGTCATTACCCATATATCACCTGTTCCGCGCTTATCCAAGTTTCCGCTTGTTGCGTGATGAATGGAATGCTCGCGCTTCCACTTCTCATATGGGAACATCGTAATTATTCCGCTAATGGTTCCAACAATGGCATTTGCTTTTTTACTTTTGAAAAAGGACTGATGGCAGCAATCATGGAAAATGATGAAAATCCGAATGACAAAACCTGCAGCCAATACGGAGAATGCTAACGACAACCAATAAGATACTTCTAAGCTCAAATAAGCTGCAATCCATAGTAGAAAGAAGGGAGGAAATGTATTGATCATTTGCCGGATGCTATTTTCCAGATCCGAACCTTCAAAAGGGGCAACAGTCTTACGTAATTCAGCAATTTTTTGTTTATTACTACTCATGTTGATCCTCCTATACGTACAATTATTAGCTGATCAGATACCTCAGCCATTCTTATATATAGCGTAAAGGGAAAAAAGGTTTAAAAAAAGGCATAATCGTCAAGTAGGACACATGACAAGTGTCATGTGTCCCTGATGAGTTAACTGAGTATAGTGGAACAATTTTGTTCGATTATTTATCGTTCCATTTAAATTCACGCGGTAAATTCCAGTTAAAGTAAACGGATAACATTCGTAAAATCACAATGACCGGTAAAAGGATGAATATAGTATAAGGTCCTTCTATTAAATTCAAACCTATTACGAGACCCCCCAAGATAGCCCACAGGGCATAAATCTCTTTTTGAAAAATCATCGGTTTTCGGCCAGCTAATAAATCCCTAAGCATTCCACCACCTGTCCCAGTTAAAGTTGCCGCGATGATGACAGCAACAAAAGGCGCTTGAATCGATACAGCATAATTTGCACCTTGAATAGCAAATGCACCCAAGCCGATGGCATCAAATAAGATCACCCACATTTGCCATTTCCGAATCCATTTACTCGGTAAGATGAAGACAATAGAAATGGCTAAAACTGCAACACCAAACAAAACTTCCTGATTCCAAATGATTTCAAGTGGTATTCCGATTAATAGATTCCGGATAAGTCCACCACCAAAAGCCGTGACAACTCCTAAAACGAAAACACCTAATATATCGTAATCTTCTTCCATGGCGACAAGAGCACCACTGATTGCAAAAGCCAAGGTCCCGATGATGTTGAGGGCTTCCCAAGTTAATGTCAATGTCATCTCTCCCTCTATCTATATCTGCGGTATACTGATCGATTTACACTATATATAGTATAGCCAATAAACCTTTTAAATTTTAGAAACTTGACAGACAACCTGTCATGTTTTTTTCTTTGTGGACATACAGTATAGGGAAACACGAAGAAGCAAAGGAGGAAAAAAACACATGCAAATCCAAACTGATAGCCCGACTTACACAATCCCTTCCGGAGATCACTTAATATCGCTACGAAATCGGAAGCGGATGGATTTAACATCAGTAAAAGAAATCGAACGATTTGACCAAGAAGAATTCTCGGTACGTACATCTCAAGGACAGCTGCAAATCAAAGGGGAAGATCTACGCATCGTCCACTTGGATGTGGACAAGGGCCTTCTAACATTAGAAGGTAATGTGCGCTCCCTCAATTACGATGAGGACGACAAGATCGGCTCCAAAAATTTGCTGCATAAATTATTTGGATGACGGTTTCGCTTCAATTCATCAGTTTGCTGGTGATGATGGCATGCGGCATTTTGACTGCTGCGGGTGTCGATGCCATACGTTTCCTATATAGCCACGCCAAGCCCGGTTCAATCATTTACCGAATGAGTAATCTCTTGGAGGTGGCAGCGTGGCTCTTATTGGGGATTGGGACGTTCTATGTACTATTCGAAATCCGGGACGGGGCATGGAGGATATACGATCCACTTGCTCAGATTGCCGGAATATTCTTGTATGAATCTATTTTCCAACGTCCTTTCCGTTTTACGGGTAGAGTCATCAGAAATGTTCTATTTAGGCCAATTTGGCTAATTATTCGCTTCATCATCCATGTGATTCTAAAAATCGTTCAAGTCATACAAAAGATTTTGCTTCTGATCGTGAGACCTTTTAAAAGATTAATAGAATTATTGGCAAAGACCCCCTTAAAAAAGAAACGAAAATAGTTTATAATGGAATAACCATTAAAGACTGTCAGGGGGGTTCTATGTTGGGTGCAAGAAAAGAGAAGAACAAATCATCGCAAATTGCATCCATCAATACCGATTATGTCCGGGCAGTCGTCCGCAAGGAGCAGCGCCAAAGAGCTCATCGGGTCCGTCTATATAGAAGGCTCGCAGTGTTCGGCATCCTTGTCGTACTGACTGCAATCGGTATTGGTTCCATGATGTTCTCGCAGACTAAAACGCTTGCTGCAATAGAGCAGGAAAAGGCGGAAGCTCTCGAGAGATTGGAAGAGGTGCAGGAAGAACAGGAAATACTGAAGCACCAGATTACCAAGTTAAATGACGATGAGTACATCGCCAAATTAGCCCGCAAAGAATACTACCTATCCGAGGATGGGGAAATTATCTTTGCCATTCCCGAAAAAGACAAAAAAGGGAAGGAAAATAAGGACGGAAAAGAGTAGTCTTGTTGACACTCTTTTTTTGTTGGCTATAATTAAAGTAAGATTCTAGTATTTGTAAAGAGTCATGAATATGTTGCAAGGCTTCCAAAGGAAGCCCGCTTATCACTTAAGGAGGAGCATTTTTTTTATGTCAATTGAAGTAGGCAGCAAGGTACAAGGGAAAGTCACAGGGATTACTAATTTCGGAGCATTCGTCGAGCTGCCAGGTGGCTCAACAGGCCTCGTCCATATCAGTGAAGTTGCTGATAATTATGTAAAGGACATCAATGACCACTTGAAGGTCGGGGACCAAGTTGAAGTGAAAGTGATGAATGTCGGTACAGATGGAAAGATTGGCCTTTCCATTCGTAAAGCGAAGCCTCAGGCTGAGCGTCCAGAGCGTCCGGAGCGTCCTCATCGACCTCGCCAAAATCGCTCCAATGATCGCAACGCCCCAGGCAAAGAAAACTTCGAACAGAAGATGGCGCGCTTCCTAAAAGACAGCGAAGATCGTCTATCTACATTAAAACGGGCAACCGAATCCAAACGCGGTGGACGCGGAGCGAGAAGAGGGTAACTTGCTGCTGTTTCAATCCAAGACAATTTCTATATAGGCGGCCCATTCATGGGTTGCCTTTTTTGCATTTAGATAAAGGATTTTCAATTGTACAAGTCGAATTTCTTCATATTCGGAAGGAGATGAAGTAATGACTAAACAAGAAATTCTAATTCACCAACAAGACTATCTATTTTGGTTGGAATCCCTCAAAGCGATGCCGGAAGAAACTGCAACGAAACCGTTTCTGGAAGGGAAATGGTCTCCGAAGGAAATCCTCATGCATATGGCGGAATGGGATCGATACACCCGTGAAGAACGTCTTCCCCTTATGAAAGAAGGAGGCGAATTAGAGGACATTCCGTTTGAACCATTCAACGAAAGTGCCGCAGCAGAGGGCCGGAAGCTGATATTCGTTGAAGTCATCCGACACGCGAAAGAAGAGCGTCAAAAAATCAAGGATCAATTACAAGCAATTGAAGAAGTTGATTGGACGAAAGAATTCAAAATTGGAGATTATCCAATGACGATCCTACAGTATTTCGCGGATTTTGTATGGCACGACAACCATCATAAGGAACAAATCGAATCCGTTCGACATACTTCCGTCTAATCCAAAAAAGCGGCGTCCAGAGGAGAGGCCGCTTTTACTATTTTCTTTTAAGAAGAGTTTCGGAGCTATTGTTTATTATTAGGGTTGGAAGGCTAAGTTCGCCGCGTCCTGCGGCAACGCCTTCCTGACCGACTTCGTATCGGCCCCGCCACATCCTGTGGCAACGGACGCATGACCCGCATCGTGCGGGCCCGAAAGCATCCGCCAGCAGTGCATTGATAGAAGCCGCTATTAATTGACACAAAAAAAGAAGAGGCTCATTTGAGTCTCTTCTCATTCATAAATTATATGGCGGCAGAGGGGATCGAACCCCCGACCTTACGGGTATGAACCGTACGCTCTAGCCAGCTGAGCTACGCCGCCGCTGAAACAACAATACTTATATTACAAGCGCTAAAGCTTCCTGTCAACAAGAAATAATAATTCATCAGAAAACCATTTTTTGCGTCGAAATCTTTTTTTCTTTCACTGCCACGAACAGACAAACTTTCATGCATAAAACCCCTTATACTCATGTCAATGTAGCAAAGGGGGAGTTTCAAATGAGAGTATGGAGTAACGACTTGCAAACCCACAGCCCCATAACGAAATGGGTGGAGGCTGTCCGGAAAAGGAAGGTCAAAATCTGGATGTCGATCACCTTTCTATTCTGTTCCTTTTTTCTGTCCCAAGCCGTACTGTTCGAGGCAGTTGTCCCGTTCTTCCTTCCAATCTGGGCGCTGACCGTCAAACGGTATCCAGCCTATTTACCCTGGACATTTGCTGGTGGAATGGCAGGCAGCCTCATGTTAGGTTTAGGAGAGACAACTATCCATCTATTACAGATCGCTCTCTTCCACTTCCTATTTCAGGCCAACTTTTTCAAAAAATACATTCCATTTACGGTTCTTTTAGCAGTGGTTGCCGTGCAGACAGGGTGGCAGCTACTATCCTATAGTGGACAAGTCCCGTTTTTCGTTTGGATGTTCGTTACGTATGAAGGAATTCTTACATTATTTATGACGTTATTCTTGTTTTTATTCTTCAAGCCAATCCATCAATTTCTTCATGACCGTTGGACCTTTGAACGTTTAGCGGCGGCATTCATCATCTGTGCAATGATTTTGACGGGGATGGACAACATGGTGCTGGGATACGTATCCGTTCCGGTCATGGCGATTCATCTCATTATACTCTTGGCTGCATCCATCGCCGGACTGCCAATCGCTACAGCCGTAGCTACCATTGTAGGGATGATTGTCAGCGTCTCTAATCTTTCGTTCAGTGGAATGATTGCCGTTTATACGTTGACCGGTCTTTGTGCAGGACTTTTCCATCGTTGGGGAAAGCCGGGGATTTCAATAGGAGCGATTCTTTCGAGTTTATTCTTTTTGATGTACGATGCGACACTGCCGATTGATAGTACGTATTTCATATCAATTGCAACCGCCTCATTCGTCTATTTTATCGTTCCGAATAGCTGGATTAGTTATTGGAAGGATCAGCTATTTCCAAATCGGGTTTCCACCGTCTTTAAACGTCAAGAATGGCTGACAGATCGCATTAACCGTCAGCTCTCAGACTTTCATCAGTTTGTGGACTTTATGTCCCAAGTCGTAAATGAACGATTTTCCCCGGCGAAGGAGGAAACTGTAAAGCTATCGTTCGAAGAACCTTTATCAATTTGTCAAACATGTTTCCGGAAAGATAAATGCTGGGGCGCTAAAAATAACGGAATGGCTGAAACGATTGAGGAATGGATCGTAGCAAAAGGATCTGCAAAAAAAGCAATGCGCCATAAGGTTGACGAAAAAATCAATTATAAATGCGTACGCTCTTCAGGACTTATTACCGAACTTGAAGAAGAGATTACAAGCAGGATGCTTACTGGGCAAATGCATCACGGAAAGAAGATGCTGGCACTTCAGCTTCGGGATATGGGAAGGCACTTAGATCATATGATTACAGATATTAAAGAGGGGATGACGTCGTTTAAGTTGGAGGAAGAGGAAATCTCAAACAAATTAAATGAGCTCAATATCCAGCACTTCCAAGTGGATGTATTGTCTGAGGAAAAGGGTTCGCGAAAGATCATTATTTGCCTGCCTGAAAAAAAGGCTGATTGGGAAACAGATCAAACACTGACGGAAAGATTCATCCTACCCGCGTTATATGACATGTACAAAGAACCGTTTGAAATCACCCGCTCAGATTTTAAGAAGGAGCCGTTCCCTCATCAGCAGATTTCACTTTCCTCAGCAGTCCGCTTCAAGATGGATTACGCAGTGTTGTCATCTTCAAAGAATGGTACGATCTATGCAGGTGATGCACATGCGGTCTTTCCGCTTCATAACGGATTAACCGCAGTTGTCCTTTCAGATGGGATGGGACAAGACATCAATGCTTATAAAGAAAGCCGGAAAGTGATCCGTTTGATGCGTGAGTGCCTCAATCGGAAGATGGATCCGGAAACTGCCATGCATACACTTCATTACGTAATGTCATTGAAGGAAGGAAATGATTTGTATGCTACAGTGGACTTAGGGCTATTAGATTTACAAGAAGGGCAATTATGGTCATATAAGGCAGGATCAATGTCTACCTATATAAAAAGAGGGAAAGACTTCTCCAAGATTGAAAGTGAATCCTTGCCAGTCGGGTTTCTGCCGTCTTTTAATATTGAAGCAAAGAAGAAGAAGCTAAAATCGGGTGATCTCATTGTGATGATGACTGACGGGATGTTTTCTCCGGACGTACCGATTGAAAAACAAGAAAATGTACTATATAACTTATTGCAAAGGGCCGAAGATTGGGATACGAACCGAATTGCCGAAGCAGTCATGCATGAAATGACGAGAAAGTATAAGCATGCGGCAGATGACCGGACGATTATCGTGATGAGGCTGGATCATACTGTACCGGAATGGTCCATATTCTCCCCATCGTCCAAACATCGGGTTATTTCCCGGGAAACGGCGGTCCAGTAAATCAAGGAGGAACGCGCATGAAAATACGGAATCAGGTTTTGTCATTTATAAGAGAACATAGTCTGATTCAAAATGGAGACCGTGTATTGGTCGCTTGTTCCGGTGGATCGGATTCGATGGCGCTCCTTCATTTTCTGCATGAGGAAAGAAATAGCTTGCATATAGATGTTTCGGCTGTACATGTGAATCATATGTTAAGAGGGGAAGAATCAGAAGAGGATTGCCGCTTCGTGGAACGTTTCTGTTCGGAGCGGCTTATTCCTTTCTACGGCAGGGCTATTCCCATTCCTGATCTATTGGCAGTTGAAAAGGGTAATCTACAGGCAATATGCCGACGGGAGCGATATAATTATTTTGAAGAAGTGATGATTGAAGGAGAATTCAATGTTCTTGCCTTAGCACACCATGCGGACGACCAACTTGAAACGGTGCTGATGAACATAGTCAGAGGTACAGCCCTTAACCGGTCACCGGGAATGCAAATCAGTAGAGACATCAGTAACAGAAAACTGATTCGGCCGTTTATGGGCATTACTAAAATGGATATTCTTCGTTATATAGATGAGCAAGGTCTTGCTTTTAGGGAAGATTCAAGTAATTTGAAAGACAATTACACCAGGAATCGATTCAGGCATCATATCCTCCCGCTTATAAAAGAGGAAAATGAAAATGCTTCACATTCAGCAGTTAAATGGGCAGAGAGACAGAATGAAGATGAACGTTTTATGAACGAGCTCGCAGAAATGGAATTCAATAAGGCTGCAAAGCCCGATGGAAAAGGCGGAATAACCCTTGATACTGTTCAATTCAGCCGAATCCCACCAGCTTTACAAAGGCGGACCGTTCTACTACTATTAAACTATCTATATGATCAGTCGCAAATCGGGAATCAGCTGATCGAAGCCGTCTGGAATCAGTGCAAATCTGCTGATGGAAATGCCGAATTATATTTGCCGGATGGGACAAAACTTATTCGTCGATATCAGACTGTGCATTTAGAAAGGCATCCGGAAGAGCAACAGAAGACTGAAGCTCTTCATTTCCCAATTGATACATGGATTGATGCGGGAAACGGGATTCGTCTGAAATGGACTCGAACGGATTCGGGTGAAGATGAACATCCGTCGATGGAACGATGGTTCTTCAATCTGCATCCAGACGAACAGCCTTTGTGTGTTCGAGCCAGGAAAGAAGGAGATAGAATCCAACTTCCAAAGTTGTCATCTCCTAAAAGAGTGTCTCGGGTATTCATCGACGCAAAAGTCTCGATAGAACAAAGGGAGCAGCTGCCGCTGATCGTCTCGGCAAAAGATGAAGTGTTGGCGATTCCAACATTTCGTTATGGAAATCGTTTTTCTTCAGTGTGTAAAGGGAATGAATCATACATACTGTTTGTGGCGGACCAATTTTAACAGGAACTATAGGAGGAAGAACTATGATTGGTAATGATATTGAACAAATTTTGATAACGGAAGAGGAGCTGCAAACAAAAATCCGCGAACTTGGGGAAGTTTTGACTGCCGAGTACGCTGACAAGTTTCCACTTGCTATTGGTGTGTTGAAAGGCGCGATGCCATTCATGGGCGATTTGATGAAGCGGATTGATACGTACATAGAAATGGACTTTATGGATGTCTCGAGCTATGGAACCGCAACTGTGTCCTCTGGTGAAGTCAAGATTGTAAAGGACTTGAACACAAGTGTTGAAGGACGTGACATCCTCATTATTGAAGACATTATAGACAGTGGCCTGACACTAAGTTATTTAGTTGATCTCATGAAATACAGAAAGGCGAAATCCATTAAAATCGTAACCCTATTAGATAAACCAACTGGACGCAAGGTCGACTTGAAAGCAGACTATGTAGGATTCATCGTGCCTGATGCATTTGTAGTCGGATATGGATTAGATTACGCAGAAAAGTATAGAAATCTTCCGTACATCGGAGTGTTAAAGCCTGAAATTTATTCGTTCTAATAGCCAGGAATATAAAGGAACGGAATGGCTGTGTACGAGTTAATGGCAAAAGGCTTATCTTTTGTAAGCCGAATTACTCTTATGTTAAGATTTAGTATAGTTTTCTGTTAACCGCGTGAGGAGGCTCGGGATGAATCGAATATTTCGATACACGATATTTTATCTGTTAATTTTCCTCGTGATCATTGGGATTTTTGGGACGTTTAACAACACTAACCAGAAGACCGAGGACTTGAGTTATAGTAAGTTTATTTCTACCCTTGAAGAAGGCCAGGTTAAGGAGTTAAGCCTGCAGCCGGATAATGGGGTCTATATTGTAAGCGGAGTGTTGAGAAACGCCAAAGAAGGGGAAACCTTTACGGCGAAAATCCCATATAATGATCCGCAAATCTTAAGTGATATCCGTGCAACAGCTGCAGCAACGGATGTAGAGGTGCTCGAAGCGCCTGAAACAAGCGGTTGGGTGCAGTTTATTACTGGGCTGATTCCGTTTATCATTATTTTCATCCTATTCTTCTTCCTACTGAACCAAGCACAAGGCGGCGGTAATCGCGTCATGAACTTCGGTAAGAGTAAAGCGAAGCTCTATCATGACGAGAAGAAGAAAGTACGCTTCAACGATGTTGCGGGCGCAGATGAAGAAAAAGCCGAACTGGTAGAAGTGGTAGATTTCCTGAAAGATCCACGGAAATTCGGTGAAATCGGTGCACGTATTCCAAAAGGGATCTTGCTCGTTGGACCACCAGGTACCGGTAAAACGTTGCTTGCTCGTGCGGTAGCCGGTGAAGCCGGTGTACCATTCTTCTCAATCAGTGGTTCCGACTTCGTTGAAATGTTTGTCGGTGTCGGTGCATCCCGTGTACGTGACCTTTTCGAAAATGCTAAGAAGAATGCTCCGTGTATTATCTTCATTGACGAAATCGATGCGGTCGGCCGTCAACGTGGCGCTGGTCTCGGTGGCGGACATGACGAACGTGAACAAACTTTGAACCAATTGCTCGTTGAAATGGACGGTTTCGGTGCGAATGAAGGAATCATCATCATCGCAGCAACAAACAGACCTGACATTTTAGACCCTGCACTTCTACGCCCAGGACGTTTTGACCGTCAAATTACGGTTGGCCGCCCAGATGTTAAAGGCCGTGAAGCTGTTTTGCAAGTACATGCACGCAACAAACCGCTCGATGAAACAGTGGACTTAAAGGCAATTGCCCAACGTACTCCTGGTTTCTCCGGTGCGGATCTTGAAAACTTATTGAACGAGGCAGCTCTTGTGGCAGCCCGCCGAAATAAGAAGAAAATTGATATGTCGGATATCGATGAAGCAACTGATCGAGTGATTGCCGGTCCTGCTAAGTCGAGCCGAGTCATATCTGAGAAGGAACGCCGCATTGTCGCGTGGCATGAAGCTGGGCACGTGGTCATCGGTCTCATGCTTGACGAAGCGGAAATGGTCCACAAAGTCACGATTGTTCCTCGCGGCCAAGCTGGCGGATATGCTGTTATGCTTCCGAAAGAAGACCGTTACTTCATGACAAAACCGGAATTGCTCGATAAGGTAGCCGGCTTGTTAGGTGGTCGGGTTTCAGAGGATATCGTGTTCGGTGAAGTATCAACCGGTGCACATAATGACTTCCAGCGTGCGACTGGCATTGTCCGTTCGATGGTTACCGAATATGGGATGAGCGATAAGCTTGGACCGTTGCAATTTGGCCAATCACAGGGCGGAAATGTATTCTTAGGACGCGACTTTAACTCGGAGCAAAATTATTCCGATGCGATTGCTTATGAAATCGATCAGGAAATGCAACGTATGATCAAAGATCAATATGAGCGCACAAAGCAGATTCTGACTGAAAAACGCGATCTTTTAGATTTGATCGCTACTACATTGCTTGAAGTTGAAACGCTCGATGCAGCTCAGATCAAGCATTTGCAAGAGCATGGTACTCTTCCGGAACGTCCATACGACAAGAAAGCGGAAGATACAGTGGATAGCGAATCCGAAGAAGTGAACCCGGATATCACTAACGCTCCGAACGATCCTTCAACAGGCGACTTGCCAAGGGAACGCGGAGACAGTGAAGATACCGGACCGATTCAAGAAGAGCGCAAATAATTGACCAATTAGCTGATTGACTTCCAAAAGGAGGTCAATCAGCTTTTTTATAGATACACAATTGTGGTATGATGTGTGGGAAAAAGCTTAAGTGAGGAAACTACGATGATTCTTGTTCTTGATACAGGCAATACGAATATTGTATTAGGCGTCTACGATGGAGACGATTTGAAGTACCACTGGCGGATTGAAACGGATCGGCATAAGACGGAAGATGAATATGGCATGCAGATCAAAGCTTTATTCACCCATGCCGGATTATCATTTGATCAGATTAATGGCATCATTATTTCTTCAGTTGTACCGCCGATTATGTTTTCTTTGGAAACTATGTGTAAAAAATATTTTACTATAACACCGCTCGTCGTTGGGCCTGGTATTAAAACTGGCCTTAATATTAAATACGAAAACCCTCGTGAAGTCGGCGCGGATCGGATTGTAAACGCAGTTGCGGCGATCCATGAATACGGCAGCCCACTTGTCATTGTAGACTTCGGCACTGCGACAACTTACTGTTATGTCAATGAAAAAGGTGAATACATGGGCGGGGCAATTGCTCCGGGAATCGGCATTTCAACTGAAGCCTTATTCACTCGTGCCTCAAAACTGCCGCGAATAGAAATTGCGAAGCCGGAACATGTTTTGGGAAAAAATACAGTAGCGGCTATGCAGGCTGGAATTGTCTTCGGTTATGTAGGACAAGTCGAGGGTATTGTGAACCGTATGAAGGCACAAAGTAAGAAGAAACCGACAGTCATCGCCACAGGTGGGTTGTCGAAACTGATTGCGAGTGAGACAGATGTCATTGATGTAGTGGATGATTTCCTTACATTGAAAGGACTGCAGCTGATCTACAAGCGAAATCAATAAAGGAAGAGGTTATGTAAAGTGAGTGATTACTTAGTTAGAGCGGTTGCTTTTAACGGATCAGTCCGAGCCTTTGCTGCGCGGACGACCGATACAATCGGAGAGGTTCAACGACGTCATATGATGTGGCCGACAGCTTCAGCCGCACTTGGACGCACGATGACTGCAGCTGTGATGATGGGTGCGATGTTAAAGGGTGAAGATAAACTGACGATCAAAGTCGAGGGGAAAGGCCCAATCGGTCCGATTATCGTTGACACGAATTCCAAAGGTGAAGTGCGTGGCTATGCAACAAACCCTCATATCCATTTCGATTTGAATGAAGTCGGAAAGCTGGATGTCCGTCGTGCAGTCGGTACGGAAGGAACACTCACTGTCGTGAAAGATTTAGGACTCCGTGACTTCTTTACAGGTCAAGTGCCAATTGTTTCGGGTGAAATTGCGGAAGACTTTACGTATTACTTCGCTACATCCGAACAAGTACCATCCTCTGTAGGATTAGGCGTACTCGTTAACCCCGATAATACGATCTTGGCGGCTGGCGGGTTCATCGTACAAGTCATGCCGGGTACGGATGATGAGACAATTACTGAAATTGAGAAGCATCTATCCGAAATGGAACCTGTATCCAAGCTGATCCAAAAAGGGCTATCCCCGGAAGAATTGTTGGAAGAAGTATTAGGGAAAGACAATGTAAGGGTACTCGATTCAATGCCTGTTAAATTCCAATGCACGTGCTCAAAGGAGCGTTTCGGTAATGCCATCCAAGGTCTCGGTGAGCAAGAAATTCGCGAAATGATCGATGAGGATGGAATGGCGGAAGCGCAATGTCATTTCTGTCTTGAAACATACCATTATTCGAAAGAAGAATTGGAAGGTTTTATCGATGAGTTACACAAGAACGACTAATCGTAATACTTCATCAGATCCAACAAAGAAGAAGCGGCTTAAAACAAAGCCGCTCCTTTTCCTAATCGCCATCTTATTGGCTGGCAATTTGCTGTGGTTCATCGCCTGGCTCATTCCGAACAATCCGGGAGGTAGTGAAACAGTTGCCTCCGTTGATGGGAAACCAATTACACGTGAGGAATGGATGGTCAAAATGGAGTCGATGGTCGGCAAGGAAGCACTGCTTGCCTTGGTGAATAGTCGAGTGATGGGAGCTGCCGCTGATAAGTTTGACATCCCAGTTTCTGATCAGGAAATCGATTTGGAAATCGCGTTGATTCGCTCGGCGCAAGACAGCACCGATACATCACTTCAGACTATGGACGAGGAACAACTACGAGACCGAGTCAAATCCCAACTGATTTTGGAAAAGGTGTTAACTAAAGATATTGTTATTGATGATCAGGAAATAAAAGACTATTACGAAACGAACAAATCGCTCTATAACATCCCTACTTCTTACCGGACAAGTATCATTGTGACTGAATCCAAGGAAGAGGCAGAGGCGGCATTTGCTGAGTTGGACAATGGATCAGCGTTTGATGTTTTAGCGCGCGAACGTTCAAAACACTATGCATCAGCAAGCCTCGGCGGGGATATTGGGTATGTCACAAAAGACATGAAAACATTGGATTCTGCAGTCGTCAAAACTGCCTCGGAATTGGGTGAAGGCAAGTGGAGCAAGCCGATAAAATTATCTGATGGTACATTCGCAATTGTCTTAGTGAAAGACATAGAAAAAGGGCAATCTTTCTCGTTTGAAGAGGTTAAAGATCATGTCCGAAGGGAACTCTCACTTGAGGAGCTACCTCAAACCGTTACGCCTGAGACATTTTGGGAAGAATTTGATGCTTCCTGGTTTTACGGTGAATCTTAATATACATACATATTGTAAACAAAAACCGGCTTATGCCGGTTTTTTGTTTGCTCTCCAATCGTCGGAATAAATGCAAAGGAAAAGGGAATATACTGTGAGAGGCAAACAAATTGACGTTTTTCAAAAATAGTCCGATAATATGAGTAAGAAAACCTATCAAGATAGTAGGGATTAAGGAGTGGGAATATGGCTAATGTAGGAAATTCAATTACAGAGTTGATTGGCAAAACACCGATTGTGAAGTTAAATCGTACAGCAGGACCTGACGATGCAGAAATCTATTTGAAATTGGAATATTTCAACCCCGGCAGCAGTGTAAAAGATCGTATCGCGCTTGCGATGATTGAAGCTGCTGAACGTGAAGGGAAATTAAAAGAAGGCGACACAATTATTGAACCGACAAGCGGTAACACGGGAATCGGATTAGCAATGGTTGCTGCAGCTAAAGGTTATAAGGCAGTACTTACAATGCCTGAAACGATGAGTATGGAACGCCGGAACTTATTACGGGCATATGGTGCAGAAATCGTCTTGACTCCTGGTCCTGACGGCATGAAAGGTGCAATTGCTAAAGCAACAGAATTGGCGGAAGAAAAAGGCTACTTCATGCCTCAGCAATTCAACAACGAGGCAAACCCGGAAGTTCACCGTTTGACAACTGGTCCTGAAATCGTAGAAGCGATGGATCAGCTGGATGCATTCGTTTCAGGTATCGGCACTGGTGGCACGATCACGGGTGCAGGAGAAGTCTTGAAAGAAGCCTTCCCTGATATTAAAATCTACGCAGTTGAACCAACTGACTCTCCTGTCTTATCAGGCGGCAAACCAGGCCCACATAAGATTCAAGGAATCGGTGCAGGTTTCGTTCCAGAAGTATTGGATACGAAAATCTACGATGAAATTATCCAAGTAACGAATGACCAAGCGTTTGAAACTGCTCGTAAAGTAGCCCGCCAAGAAGGAGTTTTAGGCGGAATCTCTTCTGGTGCTGCAATCTACGCTGCAATGGAGGTTGCGAAGAAATTGGGCAAAGGCAAAAAAGTCTTGGCAATTATCCCTTCAAACGGAGAGCGTTACTTAAGCACCCCTCTATATAATTTTGAAGACTAAAGCTGAATTACAGAAGAGAGGGCAATTGTCCCTCTCTTTTTTGCGTTCTCCGACGAATTTCCGATAAGATGAAGATGAAGATCTTTTAGGGGGAATACCTGTGAATTTGGAGCATTACACAAAAAATGTGGTGTTGAATGGACATGAATTTGATTTTAAAAAAGAGACTTATGTGATGGGGATTTTAAATGTCACGCCGGATTCGTTCTCGGACGGCGGAAAATATAATATGTTGGAAGATGCAGTGAACCATGCAAAACAAATGTTAGCGGACGGTGCGATGATCATTGATGTCGGCGGCGAGTCAACACGTCCCGGCTATACTGAAATCTCTGTTGAAGATGAACTGTCCCGAGTGGTCCCGGTGATTAAAGCCCTTCGAGAGGAAACGGATGCAGTCATTTCTATCGATACATATAAAGCTGAAGTTGCCCGTGGTGCTATTGAAGCAGGTGCTCACATCATTAATGACATTTGGGGAGCAAGGCGAGAGCCAGAAATTGCAAGAGTTGCAGCTGAACTGAATGTGCCGATTATTCTAATGCATAACAGGACGAACGAAGAGTACTACGAAGATTTCTGGACAGATGCGAAATCGGACTTGGAAGAAAGTATTACAATCGCGAAAGAGGCAGGCGTTCCAGAGAATCATATTTGGCTCGATCCGGGTATCGGTTTTGCCAAAAGCATGGAACAGAACGTTGTCATGATGCAGAAGCTGGATCTATTAACAGACATGGGTTATCCGGTACTCCTTGCCACTTCTAAGAAGAGAGTAATTGGAGCGGTGCTGGATCTACCTGTGGATGAACGTACAGAAGGAACGGGGGCGACGGTCTGTCACGGAATCCAATTAGGATGCCACATGGTCCGAGTGCATGATGTAAAGGAAATCAGCCGGATGGTCCGCATGATGGATGTTCTTGTAGGGAAAAAGCGGTTTAAGGAAGCTTAGGGGAGGATTTTTGATGGATTTTATTCACCTTAATAATATGGAATTTTACGGCTTTCATGGAGCTCTGCCAGAGGAGACAAGACTTGGTCAGCGTTTCAGGGTGAAACTGTCGATGGCGGTCGATTTGAAAGGTGCAGGAGAAACAGACGATTTAGAGCAGACAGTCAACTATGCCGAAGTATTCGACTTATGCCGAGCTATTGTAGAAGGCGAACCGAAGAAGTTGATAGAATCAGTTGCGGAGCGTATTGCCGGTGAAGTTCTTCGGGTTTATTCTGCTAAAGTAAAAGGTTGTAAAGTAACGTTAGTTAAACCCGATCCTCCAATTAGAGGGCATTATGAGTCTGTTGCAGTCGAGATTACCCGAGGTGATTTTGCATGAACCGCGCTTACTTATCACTCGGTTCCAATATGGGTGACCGGCTTGAATTACTGAAAAAGGCGGTTCATATGCTATATGAGCATGAAGCGATTCAGCTGGAAGATGTCTCCTCTGTCTATGAAACGGAGCCTGTCGGTTTAACTGACCAGCCTGCTTTTTTGAATATCGTCGTTGAAATCTCAACAAGTCTGACGCCTGTAGGTTTGCTCCAAGAGTGTCAACAGATTGAAGAAAATCTCGATCGTGTCAGAGTGGTTCGGTGGGGACCGCGCACAATTGACCTTGACATTTTGTTCTATAATCACGAAAATATTGAAACAGAGACATTAACCGTCCCTCATCCACGTATGCATGAGCGGGCGTTTGTTCTCGTTCCGCTTGCGGAAATTGCACCGGGGATTGCTCCGGTTCCAGTAGTAGGAACAGAAGGTGTCCAAATCTGGAAAACAGTTGATAGTGTCGAAGACTTTTTTAACATGTAACCCTTAACGGGAACTATACAACTAAGTTTATGCCTCACGGAAGGAATGATTAAGATGACAAACCAACAAGCACCGTTCCAAATTGGCGATATCGTCATGGATAACCGTGTAGTCTTGGCACCGATGGCAGGGGTTTGCAACTCAGCTTTCCGACTGACGGTCAAAGAATTCGGAGCTGGTCTTGTCTATGCTGAGATGATCAGCGATAAAGGGATCGTCCAAAAGAATAACAAGACAATGGACATGCTCCATATCGATGAGCGCGAATACCCACTTTCCCTTCAAATATTTGGAGGAGAAAAGGATACCCTCGTCGAAGCAGCCAAATATGTAGATCAATATACAAATGCCGATATTATCGATATAAATATGGGCTGTCCGGTCAACAAAATCATTAAATGTGAAGCCGGGGCGAAGTGGCTCTTAGATCCGAATAAAATCTATGAAATGGTCTCTGCTGTCGTCGATGCGGTCGACAAACCGGTTAGCGTAAAAATGCGACTCGGTTGGGATGAAGAGCACCTCTTCGGAGTTGAAAACGCACAAGCGGCAGAACGAGCTGGTGCAGCGGCGATTGCTGTTCACGGACGTACACGCGTGCAAATGTACGAAGGAAAGGCAAACTGGGATATGATCCGCCAGATGAAAGAGGCGGTTAACATTCCTGTCATCGGTAACGGTGACGTAGAAACACCGCAAGATGCCAAGCGAATGCTTGAATCAACTGGAGTGGACGGAGTGATGATCGGCCGAGCGGCACTCGGCAATCCATGGATGATCTATCGAACGGTCCATTACCTTGAAACAGGCGAATTGATAGCTGAACCGACAGCTTCGGAGAAGATTACAGTCTGCCGTCTTCATTTTGAGCGTCTGTTGGCCTTGAAAGGTGAATCGGTAGCTGTCCGAGAAATGCGTAAACATGCATCTTGGTATTTAAAAGGTGTACGAGGAAACGGGAAAGCTCGTAATTTGATCAATAAGACAGAAACTGCTGTCGAATTGGTTTCGGTACTAAACTCTCTCGCTGACGAATTAGTGGAAGGCGAATTACTGCAAGTGAACGCAGTCTGATATAAGAAGGGAGCTGCCGCTTTCATGGCGGCTTTTTTCTATTGAAGAATCTTTTAGAAAAATGGAAATACGGTCTCTTATCTTTAAATACGCATTAAAGGATGAAGAGAAAGGTTAAATTGTGTACAATTAATTCATTATGGACACCGGTAAATCGGAAAAGGAGTTGTAAAGTATGTCTCATTTAGATGAAACGAATGATCAAATATTGGTGAGACGCCAAAAGATGAGCGAAATCCGTGAGAGCGGACTCGATCCTTTCGGCGCACGATTCGAACGGACTCATTTATCAGACCAGATTATCGATAAATATGACGGACTTACAAAAGAGGAACTTGAAGAAGCTCAACCGGAAGTAGCAATAGCTGGCCGGATCATGACGAAGCGTGGTAAAGGGAAAGCCGGATTCGCGCATATCCAGGACCTTGGCGGCCAAATTCAGCTATATATTCGGAAAGATGCAATCGGTGAAGAAGCCTATCATTTGTTTGATACTGCCGATCTTGGTGATATCGTAGGTGCGAAAGGGAAAGTATTCCGTACAAATGCAGGTGAACTCTCTATTAAAGTGGAGGAATTCACCTTCCTGACGAAAGCACTTCGCCCACTGCCTGATAAATACCACGGTTTGAAAGATATTGAACAACGCTATCGTCAACGTTACTTGGACCTCATCATGACGGATGGCAGCAAACAAACTTTTATCACACGCAGTAAAATTATCCGTTCGATCCGCAATTACTTAGATAGTATCGGGTACTTGGAAGTTGAAACGCCTATGATGCATGCAATCGCAGGTGGAGCGGCGGCACGTCCGTTCGTTACACACCATAACGCACTCGATATGGAACTGTACATGCGGATCGCGATTGAACTACATTTGAAACGCCTGATTGTCGGTGGGCTTGAAAAAGTATATGAAATTGGACGAGTATTCCGGAATGAAGGAGTCTCAACTCGCCATAATCCAGAATTTACGATGCTTGAGCTTTACGAAGCATATGCAGACTACCGCGATATCATGGAACTTACTGAAAACTTAGTGGCCCATGTTGCTCAAGAAGTATTAGGGACAACGAAAGTAATGTACGGTGAAGACGAAATCGACCTATCATCTGGATGGGAACGTCTCCATATGGCGGATGCAGTCAAGAAATTCACAGGCGCTGACTTCTGGAAGCAAATGACGAAAGAAGAAGCACAAGCACTTGCGAAAGAACATGGCGTTGAAATTAAAGACACAATGGAAGTCGGCCATATCTTGAACGAATTCTTCGAACAGAAAGTTGAAGAGAGTCTTGTGCAACCGACATTCATCTTCGGTCATCCAGTGGAGATTTCTCCATTGGCTAAGAAGAACGAAGAAGACCCACGCTTCACAGATCGCTTTGAATTGTTCATTGTACGCCGTGAACATGCGAATGCTTTTACAGAATTGAACGATCCAATCGACCAGCGTGAGCGTTTCGAAGCACAGTTAAAAGAGAAAGAAGCAGGAAACGACGAAGCTCATGAAATGGATGATGACTTCATTGAAGCATTAGAATATGGTATGCCGCCGACTGGTGGTCTTGGAATCGGGATTGACCGTCTCGTCATGCTATTGACGAATGCACCATCTATTCGTGACATCCTTCTGTTCCCTCAAATGAGAAAACGCGACTAATATAAAGCGAATGAAATAGGATCTGCATCCTATCAGACGAGAAGAACATTCTTGTTCTGACAGGAGATTGCAGATCCTTTTCTCTTTCTAATGAAGAGGCGAACTTCCCGAATATTTCCTGCGAAAAAAGCTTGCGGTGTTATAAAGATGGTGGTATAGTAAAGAACGTTGTCACTTTAGCCGGCTTTGGAACTGCGAAAAAGAAGTTATAAAAAGTAGTTGACAAGAGGTTGCTAACTTGATAAGATATATAAGTCGCCAACGGGGCGATGAACAAAATGAACCTTGAAAACTGAACAGCAAAACGTCTAACAAACACTTGTTTTGATCCGACCTCCGTCGGACAAAACAGACAACAAATTTGGACATCATTATGATGCCAGCAAAACTTATGAGCTTAACTCATACTCTTTATGGAGAGTTTGATCCTGGCTCAGGACG
>NZ_JBHSEC010000011.1:0-857 GCF_042651785.1 Chungangia koreensis | reverse complement strand
AGTCAAGTCCATAATCTTGTGTAAAATTACTGGGCAATCATTAGTTGCTGAAATTCATTATTTATAGTTTTCTATTCAGTGGATTTTTCCACTTATATTGTTCATCGATGTCCATTAAAACAGCTCCAATTAACCGGAACGCTGAATTTGTATTTGGGAATACCCGAATAACACGTTCCCTTCTGCGCACTTCTTGGTTTACTCGCTCCAATGCGTTAGTGGAATTAATAAATCGATGGATAGTTAGTGGGAAGCTTAAGTATTGGATGGCATCCTCGAAGCCCTCTTCCAATACCTTTAATGCTTTGTGGTATTTGACATCATCTTCGAAACCTTTTTGGACGTCGTCCAAAAACTGACGTGCATCATCAATTGTAGTGGCACGAAAAATCCTTATTACCTGAGCACGAAACTCTTGTGTATCTTTTTTGGGAAGGTGAGAGAAAATATTTCGTTTAAGATGTACAGTGCAGCGTTGCCAGGAAGTGCCTAAAAATTCTTGGGCAATGGCTTTCTTTAGGCCTTCATGAGCATCAGAAATAATTAGCTTGGGAGATTGGATTCCCCGAGCTTTTAGCTCTTGTAAGAACTCTTGCCAGGCAACAAAAGTCTCTTGATGGCTCACTTTTAAACCGATGATTTCCCGCTTACCTTGCTTACTTAAGGCCATAGCGATATACACCGCTTTAGATACAACACGGTCCCCTTCTCGCACTTTAATATACATGGCATCTACGTAAAGATAAGGATAATAGGAAAGACTGAGTGGACGATTTGCCCACTCCTTAACAACTGGATCGAGCTTTTCAATTAGGTTAGAGACAAACGATTTGGAGACACTTTGTCCACATAGTTCT
>NZ_JBHSEC010000010.1:0-16283 GCF_042651785.1 Chungangia koreensis | reverse complement strand
GTCACACCCGTTCCCATACCGAACACGGAAGTTAAGCTCTTCAGCGCCGATGGTAGTTGGGGGATTCCCCCTGTGAGAGTAGGACGTCGCTGGGCCATACAAAGACCGTTACCGACAGGTAGCGGTTTTTTTTGTGTCTACAAACAAAATCCTTACCGACGGGTAAGGGAAAACCTATAAGAAGATTGCGAGAAAGCAGAGGGACAAGGAGTTCGCGGAAGCAAAGAAGAGAGGCTCGGAGCGTATGATATACGCGAGAACCGAACGACTGCGGCTGACAAAGAAATCCGCCGTCCATCTGGTTTCGCAGCCCGAACAGGGAAGTTAAGCTCGCGCGCCGATGGTAGTTGGGGGATTCCCCCTGTGAGAGGCCGGCAGCAGACGCAACGTCCGGTTGCGCAGCCGGCACTCATCCATCCATGGATGTCGTAGGACGTCGCTGGGCCATACGAAGACCGTTACCGACAGGTAGCGGTTTTTTTGTTGTATAAAGAAAAGAAGAGTGAAAGAAAGTGCCATTCTTTTAATCTTTTTCGAATTGGACAGTATTTCACTTCATTTGGACAGTAAACGGTAAAAAATATTACAACTTGATTCATCAAGAAAAAGTTTATTTTATATCGATTAGACCTTGATCATATTGCGGTTTTTCCTGGTCATATTGCGCAGAAACGTTCCCATATTGCGCAGAAACACACTCATATTGCGCAACACTCAAAATAGCGAACTTCTCCATATCTTCAACATCATTCAACATCAAATCATAATTTCAAAACTACTCATCCCAGTAAAACTCCATGTCGTCTAACTTGTTTATTTTTCTTCTCACAGTTATCGTTGAAATAATTAAGGAAATACTAAAGGAGGAATCATATGTCTAATTCAATATACGACTTCTCAGTTAAACGAACGGATGAGAATGAACAATCATTAAAAGATTTTGAAGGAAATGTAATGGTGATTGTCAATACAGCAAGTAAGTGCGGTTTTACCCCTCAATTTAAGGAACTCCAATCACTTTACGAAACTTATAAAGATCAAGGACTTATGTTTTTAGGGTTTCCTTCCAGCCAATTCAACAACCAGGAATTCGATGAAATTAATGAAACACTATCGTTTTGTCAGGTGAACTATGGCGTAACTTTCCCTATGTATAAAAAAGTGGATGTCAAAGGCAGCAATGCAGATCCGCTATTCAAGTTCCTTACTTCTGAAAAGAAAGGTTTGTTGAATGAAGAGATTAAATGGAACTTTACAAAGTTTCTAATTGACCGAAATGGAAAAGTAGTAAAGAGATATGCACCTCAAACCAATCCAAAGAAAATGGAAGAAGACATTCAATCTCTGTTACACGAATAATGGGAATAGTTTTATTTATTTCATCTCCTTGACACCATAATTTTGCGTTGATAACCTTACTATTAATATTTAGCGAGATGGAGGCATAAAGGATATGTGGGAAACTAAATTTGCCAAAGAAGGTTTAACGTTTGATGATGTACTGCTAATTCCAGCAGAGTCTGAGGTACTGCCTAAAGATGTAAGCTTATCCGTAAATCTGACGGAAAGAATCAAGCTGAACATCCCGATCATTAGTGCTGGTATGGATACCGTGACAGAAGCTAAGATGGCGATTGCTATGGCTCGTCAAGGCGGTATTGGAATTATCCATAAAAACATGAGTGTTGAAGAGCAAGCTGAATTAGTTGAAACTGTTAAGCGTTCGGAAAATGGTGTTATTACAGATCCATTTTTCTTAACACCTACTCATCAAGTGTTTGATGCTGAGCATTTGATGGGCAAATACCGCATCTCCGGTGTTCCAATCGTAAATAATGAAGAAGAGCTTAAACTGGTTGGAATTATTACAAACCGTGACATGCGCTTCATCCAAGATTATTCTCAACGGATAGAAGAAGTTATGACGAAAGAAAATCTTATTACTGCACCAGTAGGTACCACTTTAGAAGAAGCAGAAAAAATGCTTCAAAAATATAAAATCGAAAAATTGCCGATTGTTGATGAGCAAGGGATTTTAAAAGGTCTTATCACAATTAAAGATATTGAAAAAGTGATCGAATTCCCGAATGCGGCGAAAGATAGCCACGGCCGATTGCTTGTCGGTGCGGCAGTTGGCGTTTCTTCCGATAGTATGCTTCGCGTAGATCATTTAGTTAAAGCTGGTGTTGATGTCATCGTCATCGATACAGCTCATGGCCATTCAAAAGGCGTATTAGAAGTCGTTAGAAAAATCCGGGATGCTTATCCGGACTTGGATATTGTGGCAGGGAACGTAGCAACAGCTGAAGGAACAAAAGCTTTGTTTGAAGCAGGGGCCGATGTGGTGAAAGTCGGAATTGGACCTGGTTCCATTTGTACAACCCGTGTAGTGGCTGGTGTAGGTGTTCCACAAATAACAGCTGTTTACGATTGTGCAACAGTAGCACGCCAATATGGTAAAACGATCATCGCCGATGGTGGAATCAAATATTCGGGTGATATTGTAAAAGCTCTTGCAGCTGGCGGCCACGCCGTTATGCTTGGAAGCTTACTTGCAGGTACATCAGAAAGCCCAGGAGAAACTGAAATCTTCCAAGGCAGACGGTTCAAAGTATATCGTGGAATGGGTTCGATTTCCTCCATGGAGAAAGGTTCAAAAGACCGTTATTTCCAAGAGGATGCCAAGAAGTTGGTGCCTGAAGGAATTGAAGGACGTCTTCCTTACAAAGGGCCATTGGCGGATTCAATTTACCAATTGGTAGGTGGCATCCGATCTGGTATGGGTTATTGTGGGGCAAAGGATTTGTATCAACTGCGTGAAAATGCTCAATTTATCCGCATGACGGGTGCGGGACTCAGAGAGAGCCATCCGCATGACGTTCAAATTACGAAAGAAGCGCCAAACTATTCCATTTCATAATATATAGGAACTTAAGCACCTTTCCTGCGTCTTTACTAAGCAGAAAGGTGCTTTTTCAATATTAGGGTCCCCAGGCTGAAAATATGTGATAGAATAACCTTTGTGAGACTTAATAACCCGGAGGTAAGACATTGAATTCATTAAACAAAAAAGCATGGGCTAAACTCATGCTGTTACCTATATTATTCGTTGGATTATTAGTACAACCGTTGGAACCGAAAGCCGAAGAGGGAAGCTTAAATTTGAATGTTGCAGGAGCCATAATGATTGATGCAGATACTGGACAAATCCTGTATGAACAAAATGCTGATCAGCCATTGGGTGTTGCAAGTATGACAAAAATGATGACAGAGTACTTGTTATTCGAGGCGATTGAAGAAGGTACAATCTCTTGGGATCAAACGTACAATGTTACTGATTACACATATAAAATTTCTCAAGACCGCGCTTTGAGTAATGTTCCGTTACGTGCAGATGGAACCTACACAATCCGTGAATTATATGAGGCGATGGCTATTTATTCGGCAAACGCTGCAACTATTGCGATTGCTGAAACGATTGCTGGAACAGAAGCTCAATTCGTTGATATGATGAATAAAAAAGCCGATGAACTTGGCTTAACTGATTACTCCTTCGTAAACTCTACCGGATTGAATAATGAGGATCTTCAAGGAATGGAGCCAGTTGGCGGTCCAACAGACGAAAATGTCATGCCGGCGAAATCTGTAGCAAAACTGGCATACCACCTTTTAAAGGATTACCCAGAAGTACTGGAAACCTCAAGTATCCCGTCTAAAACATTTAGAGAAGGTACTTCCGATGCGATCGAGATGGATAACTGGAACTTCATGCTGCCTGGTTTTGTTTACGAATACCCTGGCGTAGATGGATTAAAAACAGGTACGACGAACTTCGCAGGCCATAACTTCACCGGTACCGCTGTCCGTAATGGGACACGCCTTATTACGGTTGTCATGAAAGCTACCGATGCCAAAGGAGTTGGCTCCTATAAGGCTCGTTTTGACGCAACACGTGCATTATTTGACTACGGTTTCAATCAGTTCACAAAAACCGAAATTGTCCCAGCAGGATTTACATTTAAAGATCAAGAAAGCATTCCTGTTATCAAAGGGAAAGAGGATACGGTTGGTATTGAAGTGAAGGAACCAATTGAAATGTTTGTAAAAAGTAGTGAGAAAGACTTATACGAACCGAAGCTGGTTCTAAACGATCAAATCGTAAAAGATGGAGAACTTGAAGCTGAAGTCAAAAAAGATACAGTTGTCGGACATGTTGAAATCACGAAAAAAGAAGGAACAAACTTCGGTTTCATAAATGAAAATGATACACAAACAGAAGTTGTGACTACTGAAACAGTTGAACGTGCAGGCTGGTTCTCCCTTATGTTCCAAGCAATTGGTAATTTCTTCGGAAATCTTTGGGACGGAACTAAAGGATTTGTCACCGGTTTATTTTAATATTTCACCCGCGGTCTTTATAGGACCGCGGGTTTTTTATATCCTCCTAAAGAAATCCATTTTTAAAAGTTAAACTCCTTCAAATTGATGAAAAATATGGAAAATATCTTACAGAACGTTCGTTCTATATGAATGAGTGAGATGAGATATAAATGAATCTTCCTCTCTATTTCCTGATTGTTTAGATTAGTTATACAATTTTGTTAATCTATCAAAAGGAGTGGAAATGAATTGAAGAAAAAGTGGACAACGATCGGATTAGCAACAACTTTAGCTTTATCGGCATTCATGCCGGTATCAGCTTCCAATGGAGGGACGAAGGAAGATATTCAATGGAATCGGACTTATCAAGTACCACAATTTATATCTGGTCAATTGACTGCCCCTTCCGAAAAAGCAGCAAAGGATGTTGTCTATAGTTATCTGAAAAACAAACAGTCAGTGTTTAAGTTTTCTGGAGAACCTTCTGTGAACTTTGTATTGAAGGAAGATAAGAAAGATGATCTCGGCTTTTCAGTATTAAAGTTCCAACAAGTATATAAAGGGGTACCGGTATTCGGCGGTGTCATTACGGCCCATGTCGATAAAGATGGTGTTTTGACGGCACTATCAGGAACTGCACTTCCTGAATTGGATAAGAAAGACGCGTTAAAGGGCCCATCTAAAGTAAACAAAAAGGATGCAGTTGAAGTTGCTGAGAAAGATTTGGTAAATGAACTTGGGTCTGCACCTGTTTACGAAAAGAATCCACAAAGTAAATTAGTGATTTATGCATTGGATACTGAACCACGATTTGCTTACGAAGTGACAATGGAATTCCTTGATCCTTCCCCAGGTAACTATGTGTACTTCGTAGATGCCATTACAGGTGATATCATTAATTCCTACAACAAAATGGCTACGGCGAAGCCAGGAACTGGCCAAGGGTTAACAGGAACGATTTCAACAGGAACAGGATATGGAGTTTTAGGTGATTCGAAATCCTTAACGACACTATACAATACAAGTGGCTATCACTTAGCTGATGCTACACGGGGCAACGGAATCCTAACATACGATGGGCAATCCCGTACGCGTATTCCTGGTAAGCTCTGGGTAGATGCAGATAATGTATTCCGTTCGTCTTACGACGCTGCCGCAGTAGATGCACATGTATATGCTGGACAAACATATGATTACTTTAAGCAAGTGTTCAACCGTGATAGTTTCGATGGAAACGGTGCGCAAATTGTTTCTACAGTTCACTACGGACGCAGTTACAATAATGCTGGTTGGACTGGCTCACAAATGATTTATGGAGATGGTGACGGAGTTAACTTTATTGAGTTCTCTGGTTCATTGGATGTAGTTGCACATGAATTGACTCATGCTGTCACTGATCGAACAGCAGAATTGATCTACCAAAATGAGTCTGGTGCAATTAATGAATCGATGTCTGATGTATTCGGTACATTAGTAGAGTTCTATTTCAATAATGATCCGGATTGGGATATGGGTGAAGATATTTATACTCCTGGAATTCAAGGGGATGCTCTTCGTTCCATGAGTGATCCAACGATTCAAGGAGATCCTGACCACTATTCGGTGCGCTACACAGGTACTGGAGATTACGGTGGTGTCCATATCAATAGTGGAATCATCAACAAAGCTGCTTATCTATTGGCGAACGGTGGATCTCACTACGGTGTAAGTGTAAGTGGAATCGGCAATGATAAATTAGGAAAGATTTTCTATCGCTCATTGACTCAATACTTGACACCTTCTTCTAACTTCAGCCATCTGCGTGCATCTGCAGTCCAATCTGCAACTGACCTATATGGCGCATCAAGTGCAGAAGTTGTTAGTGTAAAAGCCGCGTTCGATGCAGTTGGAGTCCGCTAATTATTTCTTGGACTTGCCAAAACCTGAATCCTATAGTAAAGTATGTGTAATTTCAAATCTGAAACGATGATGGGAAGCAGTAACAAGTACGTTTATTTTAGAGAGCCGGCGGTTGGTGCAAGCCGGTATAGACACTTGTGAATCCGTCCTGGAGTTGCATGGCTGAACGAATAGTAGGCTGATGCCGGTACTTTACCGTTATGGAACTAAGCGGATCGGAATTATTTCCGGTCAATCAGGGTGGCAACGCGGGTAGCTCTCGTCCCTTTCTCAAGGGGACGAGGGCTTTTTTGCGTCTGCCGACCATCATCGGAATCCATATTAGGAGGAATTGCATATGTTGGACATTAAATATGTGCGCGACCATTTTGAAGAAGTGAAGCAAAAACTCGCAAAACGCGGGGAGGATCTGACGGATTTCGACCAGTTCGAAGAGTTGGACAAGAAACGCCGTGAATTGATTTCAAAAACGGAAGTTCTGAAGGCGGAGCGGAATGACGCTTCCCAAAAAATTGCAGAAATGAAACGCAATAAAGAAAACGCAGATGAGGCCATCGCAAAAATGCGCCAAGTCGGGGATGATATCAAGAAGTATGATGAGGAATTGCGTGAAGTGGAAGAACGCTTGGAGTATATTATGATGCGCGTACCTAACATTCCGCATGAAAGTGTCCCTGTAGGTGATTCCGAGGATGATAATATTGAAATCCGTAATTGGGGCGAGAAAAAGGAATTCAACTTCGAACCAAAACCGCATTGGGATTTAGCAACTGATTTAAATATTTTAGATTTTGAACGAGCAGCAAAAGTAGCCGGTAGCCGTTTCGTCTTCTATCGTGGTTTAGGTGCGCGTTTAGAACGTGCGTTGATCAACTTCATGTTGGATTTACACATTGACGAGAATGGCTATGAGGAAATGCTTCCTCCATACTTAGTGAACCGTACGAGTTTAACGGGTACAGGGCAGCTTCCGAAATTTGAAGAAGATGCGTTTTTGATTGAGAAAGAGGATTATTTCCTCATTCCTACAGCAGAAGTGCCAGTGACGAACTTCTACCGTGATGAAATTTTAGATGGAAATATTTTGCCGCAAGCCTTTGCTGCTTACAGTGCAAGTTTCCGTTCTGAGGCAGGTTCCGCAGGACGTGATACACGTGGATTGATCCGTCAGCATCAGTTCAACAAGGTAGAGCTTGTACGTTTCGTGAAGCCGGAAGAATCTTATGATGAGCTGGAAAAATTGACGGGTCATGCGGAGAAAGTATTGCAGTTGCTCGGTCTTCCATACCGTGTAATGAGCATGTGCACAGCGGATTTAGGATTTACAGCAGCTAAGAAATACGATATTGAAGTGTGGATTCCTACACAAAATATGTATCGTGAAATTTCTTCTTGCAGTAACTTCGAGGATTTCCAAGCGCGCCGTGCGAATATCCGTTTCCGCCGTGAACAAGGTGCCAAACCTGAATTTGTCCACACATTGAATGGAAGCGGCTTGGCTGTTGGCCGTACAGTTACAGCTATCCTTGAAAACTATCAACAGGAAGACGGCTCTATTATTGTCCCTGAAGTACTACGTCCATATATGGGCGGGGTAGAAGTGATCCGTTAATTAATCAAAAAAGAATCTGCATGACTTCTCTAATTAGGAAGCCATGCAGATTTTCTTTTTGTTGTTATAGTTTTTGGTCTCTTTCCATTGCCTTCACCTGTTTCCGCTTTTCCCGAAGCTCGCGGAAGAATGTTGTCAGTAGCATGCCACATTCATCAGATAACACACCTTCTGCTACTTCGCACTCATGGTTCAAGCGCCTGTCATTTAATAGTTGATATAATGAATCCACCGCTCCAGCTTTCGGATCACGTGCCCCGTACACAACTCGTGGGATCCGAGATTGAAGAATGGCTCCGGAACACATGGGGCAAGGCTCAAGTGTTACATAGAGAGTCATATCCTCAAGTCTCCAGCTACCCACTTTTTGGCACGCCTCTTGAATCGCCATAAGTTCGGCATGGGTAACTGCATTCTGTGTCGTTTCCCTTAAATTATGTGCAGCTGCGATGACTTCATCGTTACAAACAATAACCGCACCAATTGGTACTTCACCGATTGCACCGGCTTTCTTAGCCTCTTCAATCGCCAACCTCATGAAATGCCGGTCTTTTTCAAATGCATCCATGTCAATCTCTCCTTGCAAACAGTGTAACACGTTTCAAAAACGATGGGCATACAATACAGCGATTGAGTAAAAGGAGGTACATGGGTGATTTATGTCGTAAAGTCGGGGGATAGTCTCTTCTCCATTGCACGGTCACATGGTACAAATGCTGCAACGTTGGCAGCCATCAATGAGCTGCAGGATCCAGACGTCTTAGTCGTAGGCCAGGCGCTAATTATTCCATCCACACCGGACCCGAATCGACCGGAAATCGTGGTGAACAGCTATGCGGAATGGTATACGGACTTGCCTTCAAAGAATCTATTGGAGGAAGCCCAAAGAAGAAGCATATTGTTGACATACTTAATGCCATTCGCTTATGACGTAAAGCGTGATGGTACACTGACACCCCTGAACTGGGGGGGGTTAGGCGAGATCGCAGTAGAGAATAATGCCATTCCAACGATTGTATTAACGAATCTGGAGGAAGGTGCATTTAGTGATACACTGGCTGAGAAGATCTTTGCCAGTGAAGAATTGCAGAATAAATTGATCGATGCGGCATTGGCCGAAGCTAAAACTCACAATGCAAAGGATATCCATTTTGACTTTGAGTATTTACGGGCTGAGGACCGTGAAGCCTATGTGGCATTTCTTAAGAAGGTGAAAGATCGGATTTCGCCAATGGGATTCACACTTTCTGCTGCGCTGCCACCGAAGTCGAGTGCCAATCAGCCTGGAAAGTGGTACGCTGGCCATGACTATAAAAAAATAGGTGAAGTCGTCGACTTTGTGGTCATCATGACGTATGAATGGGGTTATAGTGGAGGACCTCCAATGGCTGTTTCACCAATTGGACCAGTCCGAGAAGTGTTGGAGTATGCCATAACAGAAATTCCGCCAAAGAAGATATTAATGGGACAGAACTTGTACGGCTATGATTGGACGCTACCTTATGCTCCAGGAAATCCATATGCCAAAGCATTAAGCCCGCAGGGAGCATTAAATTTAGCAAGGGAGCGTAATGCAGCGATCCAGTACGATGAAAAAGCCCAAGCTCCATTCTTCAATTATTGGTTGGAAGGAAAAGAACATGTCGTCTGGTTCGAGGATGCGAGGTCCATCCAAGCAAAATTCAATCTGCTAAAGGAACTTGGCCTGTTGGGAATCAGCTATTGGCACTTGGCCTTTTCATTCCCGCAAAATTGGCAGCTGCTTTCAGAAATGTTTCACGTGAAAAAAGGCGGCGTATAAATTCAGGTAGCTTATTGTAACTTGATTGAGAACCTGTTGAAAACACCTTTCTCCTCGGAAGGTGTTTTTTTCCCTGTTTTTCGACAACTTGCTATGATAAAATGAAGTGCGCATTGATTCGAATTGAGAAGGGGGACCATCTGATGCCCGTTCCGTTTATAACAGTGGAAGGTCCGATCGGGGTCGGAAAAACGTCACTTTCTAAAGCGATTGCTGATACATATCAATTTCACTTGCTTAAAGAGATTGTAGACGAAAATCCATTTTTAAATAAATTTTACGAAAACATTGAAGAGTGGAGTTTCCAGACGGAAATGTTTTTTTTATGTAACCGGTATAAACAACTGAAAGACATAAAGCGTGACTATTTAGATTTGGACAAGCCGGTTGTGGCTGATTATCATATTTTCAAGAACCTCATTTTTGCACAACGTACGTTGCAGCAAGAGGAATTTGAAAAGTACAAGGGAATCTATCAGATTTTAACACATGATATGCCCGTCCCTAATATGGTCATCTACTTGAATGCAAGTCTGGATACACTAATGAAACGCATTGCATTGCGCGGAAGAGATTTCGAAAGAAATATGGACCCGGCGTATATGAAACAGCTCTCTGAAGACTATGAAGTGTTCATACAGCATTTTGAAGAAACACATCCAGAAATCCCGGTACTCCGTGTAAACGGAGATGACTTCGATTTCGTATTAAACGATGAAGACTTGAAATTGATTATTGGCCAAGTTGAGGCAACGTTACAAAAAAGGAGTTTGCACGCATGAATTTAAGAGAAAAATACGGAATTCCAAATAGTGCTGTCATTACGATTGCGGGCACTGTCGGTGTTGGGAAGTCCACAATGACAACAGCTTTGGCTAATGCATTAAATTTCAGGACTTCTTTTGAAAAAGTGGATACGAATCCATATTTGGACAAGTTCTATGATGACTTCGAAAAATGGAGTTTCCATCTGCAAGTTTACTTTTTGGCAGAGCGCTTCAAGGAACAAAAACGTATTTTCGAATATGGTGGAGGGTTTATTCAAGATCGTTCCATCTATGAGGACACAGGTATCTTTGCAAAAATGCATTATGAAAAAGGCACCATGTCTCCAGTCGATTATGAGACATACAAAAACTTGTTCGATGCCATGGTCATGACTCCATATTTCCCTCATCCAGATTTGTTAATCTATCTGGAAGGTTCAATGGATAGCATTTTGGAGCGGATCCAGGAGCGGGGACGACCGATGGAACAGCAGACACCAGTCAGCTACTGGGAGGAAATGCATACCCGTTATAAGAATTGGATTGATTCTTTTAATGCTTGCCCAGTTTTACGCTTGGACATTAATGATTATGATTTAATGAAAGATCCGGAGTGTGTTGAACAAATCGTTGAACGCATCGGTTACTTTTTAGATAAAACCGCAACATTAAGAAAATGATGGGAGGAAGGAACAGCCTTGAGAAGCTGTTCCTTTTTCATTCACCGAACAAGATCTCCTTGAATAAGATAAGAGGTACAAATCGTTTAAGGAGAATCACTCGAATGAATGGATTTTACGGATTCAATTACTATGTTCCATTTCCATATTCCATGCGCTTGTATCCTTATCAAGCTGCTGTACAAGGATTAAATCCGATAGGGAGAGCAAATGATCAATATATCCACCGTAAGTCAGCAGACTTGAAAGCTGCCATGAGAACCTTATGGGAGCAGCATATTACCTGGACACGTATGACAATCACCAGTTTGGTGTTCAAACTGCCGGATGCGAATTTGGTGGTGGACCGCCTGCTTCAAAACCCTGTCGACCAAGGAAAAACGTTAGCGCGCTTTTACGGAAAAAAAATCGGTGATCGTTATGCGGTACTATTAAATGAACATTTAACGATTGCAGCCGAATTAGTGAAGGCTGCCATGGCTGGGGACAATCAGAAGGCAGATGAACTAGACAAAGAATGGCATCGTAACGGTGATGACATTGCCCGTTTCTTAAGTAGGATCAATCCATTTATCAATGAACAGGCCATGCGTGAAATGTTTTATGAGCATTTGGCTCTAACCAAATTAGAAGCTGTCTGCATGATTACAAAAAAATATAGTGAAGAGATTAAAGTATATGACCGAATTGAAGAACAGGCACTTATGATGTCTGATGAATTGTCGAATGCCATCACACGACAGTTCATGTTGTTTTAACTATGAATAAAACAAAAAAGGACACATGACGTGTCCTCCTCTTAGGAATATTCTGACTATGAATAGTGGAGAAAAATTCGTTACAGAAGTAACGAATTCAACCTCCAACTTATGCGCGTTTTTAAATAATTGATGGCGGAGGAAGAGGGATTCGAACCCCCGCGCGGTTTAACCCGCCTGTCGGTTTTCAAGACCGATCCCTTCAGCCAGACTTGGGTATTCCTCCATACACAACAGAAATAAATTTACCATGGACCTAATTCATATGTCAATAAATATAATCTGTTAAAATATTGAAACCGTTCATACCCATTGATTTTTGTCGGTAATGAGCGTATACTTAGTTATTGCCGTGCTAGGTGGGAAGGTAGCGGTGTCCTGTAACTCGCAATCCGCTCTAGCGAGACTGAATCCCTTCTCGAGGCTGTCTGCATGTAAGGCTGCCTTCTGCACGTAGTGTTGACGTTTGGGTCCTGCGCAATGGGAACCCATGAACCATGTCAGGTCCGGAAGGAAGCAGCATTAAGTGGTTTTTCTCATGTGCCGCGGGGCAGCCTAAACTGAGCTGTCGACAGGAGTAACGCTTATGTGCAGCTGTCAAAGGAAGGTGCACGGCAATTACATATGATCTCAAAAGACCCATCCTATTTAGAGGATGGGTCTTCTTATTTATGATATAATTAAAGAAGAAAAAAGACGGTGGGGAAGGAGAAAAAAACGTTGTCATACCAAGCTTTTTATCGTGCCTATCGGCCACAATCATTTTCGGAGATGAGTGGACAGGCTCATGTGAAACGGACGCTGCAAAACGCTCTCCTTTCCGATAAGACCTCCCATGCCTATTTGTTTTCAGGTCCTCGTGGTACAGGGAAAACAAGTACGGCAAAGATTTTTGCAAAAGCTTTAAATTGCGAAAACGGTCCCACGGCTGAGCCGTGCAATGAGTGTCCGACGTGTATTAGTATTACGAACGGCTCTAATACAGACGTCATTGAGTTTGACGCCGCCTCCAACTCCCGAGTTGAAGAAATGCGTGACATTATTGAAAAGGTCCGATTTGCACCTGCTAATTCGCGATATAAAGTCTACATCATTGACGAAGTGCATATGCTCTCGAACAGTGCATTCAATGCATTATTGAAAACTCTTGAAGAACCTCCTGCTCATGTCGTATTCATCTTGGCTACAACTGAGCCGCATAAATTGCCCTTAACCATCATTTCACGATGCCAACGATTCGATTTTAAACGTCATACAACTGCCGATATCATTTCACGGATGAAGGTAGTATTAGAGGAAGAAAAGATACCATATAACGAATCCGCACTTAAAGTGATCGCCCAGGCAGCGGCAGGGGGCATGCGTGATGCGTTAAGTATGCTCGATCAGGTCGTGTCTTTCAGTGAAGAGGAAATGACGGTTGAAGATGCCCTTTTGGTCACGGGTTCGATTAGCCAAGATATGTTCTACCAGTTATCCCAGGCTCTTCATTCCAAAGAGGCTGCCAAAGCTTTAGGATTATTGGAAGAAATGATACAAGAAGGAAAGGACCCTGTCCGGTTGACAGAGGATCTTATTACCTTTTACCGAGATTTACTACTGATTAAATCTGCACCAGGATTGCATGACTTGCTTGAGCTTGCAACTTCTGATGAGAAATTCGGAGAGTTGTCACAGCAAGTACCGGAAGATACATTATATAGTTATATCGAGATTCTAAGTAAAACTCAGCAGGATATGCGCTTTTCCAATCATGCAAAGGTCTATTTGGAATCCGCCTTGTTGAAAATGACGCAAGTGGGGAGAAACCTTTCCCAAGCTTCCACCGCTGATCAATCCGTCCTCGAAGATAGGATTGTCCAACTTGAACAACTTGTAAAGGAACTCCAGACAACATTAAAAGGTGTAACAACTCATCCAGCTCAACCCGCACAGCCGGAGCAACAGCAACAGCGCAAGCCAAAAGCAAACCGCAGCTTCAAGATTCCAACAGGCCGAATTCAGGATGTCTTGAAAAATGCGACTAAAGAAGATATAAAGGGAATAAAATCTCAATGGGCACAAATTTTGAATAGCCTACAAAAATCGCATGCCGCTCTCCTCAATGAGGCAGAACCAGTAGCAGCATCGAGCCGTGCCTTTGTGTTAAAATTCAAGTATGATATACATTGCCAGATGGCGGCTGATAATGGAACTTTTCTGACGTCGTTTACCAGCCTTTTAGAATCTCTCGTCGGTAAATCATATGAAGTGATATTTGTACCGGAAGATAGCTGGTTTAAAATACGGGAAGAATTCATCCGTCAGAACGGAATGAAAAAACATGATGACCAAATGTCGGATGAAGAAGCAGCTGCAGAAGAAATGCTTTCTTTGTTGGATAAAGAGGGAGAACGATCAGAGGATGATCCCCTTGTAAAGGAAGCTGAAAAATTATTCGGCAAGGAATTCGTGGAAGTCTATGATGATTAATCTAAAGGAGGATGTTTAACATGCGTGGAATGGGAAATATGCAAGGTATGATGAAGCAAATGCAAAAGATGCAAAAACAAATGGCTGAGGCTCAAGAGGAGTTAGGTCAAAAACACCTTGAAGGAACAGCTGGCGGCGGTATGGTAAAAGTTGTCATGACTGGCCACAAGGAAGTTGTGGAAGTGGTCATTGACCCGTCTGTAGTAGATCCGGAAGATGTAGAAATGCTGCAGGACTTAGTCGTTATCGCAACAAATGATGCACTGAAACAAGTAGATGAAATAACGAACTCCACGATGGGACAGTTCACGAAAGGATTGAACCTCCCTGGAATGTTCTAGGAGGAAAAATAGATGCACTACCCTGAACCGATATCAAAACTAATTGATAGTTTTATGAAGCTGCCAGGTATCGGGCCGAAAACAGCGGCCCGTCTGGCGTTTTTTGTGCTTAGCATGAAAGAAGAAACCGTACTCGATTTTGCTAAAGCACTAGTCGATGCAAAACGTAATTTAAGCTACTGTTCAATCTGTGGTCATATAACCGACGTCGACCCTTGTCAAATCTGTCAGGATCAGCACCGTGACAAAACCATGATTTGTGTCGTCCAAGATCCGAAAGATGTAATCGCGATGGAGAAGATGCGAGATTACAATGGTCTCTATCACGTACTTCATGGTGCGATTTCGCCGATGGACGGGATAGGTCCTGAAGATATTAATGTTCCTTCCCTATTAAAAAGATTGCAAGATGAAGAGGAAGTCAAGGAACTAATTCTTGCGACGAATCCGACGATCGAAGGAGAAGCTACTGCTATGTATATATCCAGACTCGTCAAACCGTCCGGAATTCGGACAACCCGGATTGCCCACGGATTGCCGGTTGGCGGTGACTTGGAATACGCCGATGAAGTGACTTTATCCAAGGCAGTAGAAGGAAGACGCGAAATATAGGGGGATGTTGGGCATGTTCTCACGTAAAGGAAAATTGAAAAAAGAGTATGATGAGCAGCTTGCCCGTCTCATGAACGACACGAAAAAAGAATGGCATCAGGCGAAAGAACTTGAAAGTCTGATTGATGATTATGATCTAAATGTGATCGTCCAGCGTAAAATAGCAGAAAGCAAACATTTCTACTTATTTAAGGAAGCTAGAATCCGGAAATTAAAACTAAAACTAAAATGAATAAGTCTAGTCCAAGGAGCATACAATCCTCTATCAGGTTATGGTGGGAAAGGACTGGTCATCGCAATGAAAATCTTATTAATTGTGCTTGGCGCTGCTCTACTATTCATTCTATTGTCAGGGAAAGAACGAATTTTTAAGGTCCTTGACTGGTTTTCGGTATTCTGGTTCAGATTGGCGATGTCATTCTTAGGATTGTTTGTACTTCACATAGCGGCTGGATTCTTAGGAGTCTTTGTCCCGATCAATATTGCTTCCGGATTGGTTGTAGCATTACTGGGTATTCCGGGATTAGCCTCTATTTTGACCATAGCTGTTGTGCTATGAATTTAAGTGAAACCAAACGGCTGCCTATTTTATAGAGGGTGGCCGTTTTTCTTTTATGAAGGTTCATTTTAAGTGTTGACATTATTGTATAATAGTATTAACATAGTAGAAGTCGTCTCAAGTAACAGTGATGAGCGTCATGGTCAATAAAAAGAATTAATAAAAGTTATTGACTTGATAACGAAATGGTGTTATTATATAAGAGTTGCTGTTACGGCAGTAACGTAAACATGAACCTTGAAAACTGAACAGCAAAACGTCTAACAAACAATTGTTTTGATCCGACCTCCGTCGGATAGAACAGACAACAAATTTGGACATCATAATTGATGCCAGCAAAACTTATGAGCTTAACTCATACTCTTTATGGAGAGTTTGATCCTGGCTCAGGACGAACGCTGG
>NZ_JBHSEC010000009.1:0-706 GCF_042651785.1 Chungangia koreensis | reverse complement strand
CTTCAACGCCCTTGGAACGCTCTCCTACCACTGACACCAATGGTGTCAATCCACAGCTTCGGTGTATCGTTTAGCCCCGGTACATTTTCGGCGCAGCGTCACTCGACCAGTGAGCTATTACGCACTCTTTAAATGATGGCTGCTTCTAAGCCAACATCCTGGTTGTCTAAGCAACGCCACATCCTTTTCCACTTAACGATAACTTTGGGACCTTAGCTGGTGGTCTGGGCTGTTTCCCTCTTGACTACGGATCTTATCACTCGCAGTCTGACTCCCAAGTATAAATCTCTGGCATTCGGAGTTTGTCTGAATTCGGTAACCCGGGATGGGCCCCTAGTCCAAACAGTGCTCTACCTCCAGGATTCTCAATCTTGAGGCTAGCCCTAAAGCTATTTCGGAGAGAACCAGCTATCTCCAGGTTCGATTGGAATTTCACCGCTACCCACACCTCATCCCCGCACTTTTCAACGTGCGTGGGTTCGGGCCTCCAGTAAGTGTTACCTTACCTTCACCCTGGACATGGGTAGATCACCTGGTTTCGGGTCTACGACCCCATACTCATGCGCCCTATTCAGACTCGCTTTCGCTGCGGCTCCGCCTTCTCGGCTTAACCTCGCATGGAATCGTAACTCGCCGGTTCATTCTACAAAAGGCACGCCATCACCCATTAACGGGCTCTGACTACTTGTAGGCACACGGTTTCAGG
>NZ_JBHSEC010000007.1:0-188035 GCF_042651785.1 Chungangia koreensis | reverse complement strand
CGTCCTGAGCCAGGATCAAACTCTCCATAAAGAGTATGAGTTAAGCTCATAAGTTTTGCTGGCATCATAATGATGTCCAAATTTGTTGTCTGTTTTGTCCAACGGAGGTTGGATCAAAACAAGTGTTTGTTAGACGTTTTGCTGTTCAGTTTTCAAGGTTCATTGCGTCTCTGTCTCTCAACAGCGACTTTTCTAATATAACATTTCATTATTATCGTGTCAATAACTTTATTAAGCTATTTTTGTTACTCGCTTCTCTTAACCTGGTCGGTCAGAAGCGACGTTAATTATCATAATACGTTCACTTAGCAATGTCAACATTGTTTTTAAAGTTTTTTCATTATCATTTTGGAGATAATGATTCAACATTGTAGTACCTATGAAAGATCCCTTCACCTTTCGTATTCAATCGATCAATTTGTATTAGACCTTTATCCACTAAATATTCGATAAACACTTCAAGGTCTACTGAGTAGTTTCTAAGCTCTTCTTGTTCATGAAGTTCTTGGATCGACCATCTTTCCTTCTGGGACATCACTTCTATAATGTGTCGCGCGCCATCCTCTGTACGGGAATGTATAAAAAACTCACTCGCCAAGAACAAAAGCTCAAGCCTTTTTTCGATTTCTTCTTCACTTGAAATAAGCTCTTCATATAATTTATAAATTGAAGGTTCTATTTTCTTCACTTGATTCCACACTGTTACTTCCGGATATAAACCATTTTCAATTACCGCTAAGCGTGCTAAATGATGCAATGAATCTATGATTGAATTATAGGCATCCATGTAGTTACGTTGTTCGAAGAATACTTTCCCCTCTAAATAACGTCTAATCAATTTCGCAAATTCCAAGCCCATCTTAATCTTCCTACCATAGAAAGGAAAATCCTTCAGTTCAGTTTTCAGCTCTTTTACATACTCATTGCGGTCAAAGAGAACTTTTCCAAAGAACAGCCAGTCGACAAGCTTCCGATTCGTTCCTAATAGAAGCCATTTTCTTAATTGCTTTTCAGTCACGACATGAACAGCAGCTTTTGCGTCACCGCTCGTATAGTGTTTTGTATAGACGGGACGCTCACCCTCTTTGGCCAAAATCAAAAGAATCGAGTCAAATGTATCAGTAATCGGATCGTCCTTTTCCCTTTTTTCGATTAATAGGACACCCAATGTATTCGTTTGACTAGCTTTTTCTAAGTATATCGGACGTAATAACTGCTCCATCTTGATCCCTCCAGATCCTTTCCCTCACAATATTTTCGACACAATTGAAAGAGAATCCTTCATTTCCTTTATCAAAAAACCTTTCTCATTTAGAGACGTGTGCTATAGTAGTGTTGTAACTAAGGAGGCAATTTTAGCATGAAACCATATAAGAATAAAATTAACCGAATTCGTACGTTTGCGCTATCCTTGATTTTCATCGGATTTATCATTATGTATATCGGGATTTTCTTTAGAAATCATCAAGTTATCATGTTGATCTTCATGCTTTTAGGAGTTGTGGCAATTATTGCCAGTACTGCTGTATATGCTTGGATCGGTATGTTATCGACAAAAGCCATTCAGGTGGAATGTCCTAATTGTGGAAAACATACAAAAATGCTGGGCAGAGTTGACATGTGTATGTATTGCCGTGAGCCGCTCACTTTGGATCCCAACCTTGAAGGCAAGGAATTCGACGAGGACTATAACCGTAAAAATAGTAAATCGTAACGTTAAAACACACATGGCACATTTGGCCATGTGTGTTTTTTTGCAAACAAAAAGCCGAAACATCAGCAAGTTTCGGCAAGATTAATTTAATTGACAGTTGTTTGGGAAGCACATGTCGGACACTTACCGTAAATCTCCATACGATGTGAATTCACTTGGAATCCTGTTACATGGGATGCCACATGTTCCACTTCGTCCAGAGCGGGATAATGAAAATCGACAATTTTACCGCAATCCTCACAGATGATGTGATAATGATCATGTGTGACAAAGTCGAACCGGCTGGAAGAATCACCAAAAGGAAGCTCCTTTACAAGGCCTGATTCCCTGAATACACGAAGATTATTATATACTGTCGCTACACTCATGTTCGGGAAATTCGGTTCAAGCGCCCGGTATATATCATCTGCTGTTGGATGGGCCATGGAACTGATCATGTACTCCAAAATTGCAAGACGTTGCGGTGTTATTCTTACACCGGTCGATTTCAACGTGTCCAGCGCGTCTTTCAATTGAACTTCTGACATCGCTACACACCTCAATTCTAAAGATTGTTAAATGATAATTGTTATTATTAGTTTACTTAAGAATGGGTGCTTTTGTCAATTGGGACACTTTACAATCTACGATTGATGAAGCCCGATTTCTTTTTGACCAAGTTTCATATTAACAAACCTCGCTGCCACAAATAGCAAGTCGGATAAGCGATTCAAATAAGCAAGGACAAGTGGAGAGACGTGTTGACCAGCTCCAACGGAAATTCGTTCCGCCCTTCTGACTACCGTTCTTGCCACATGGAATGCAGCCCCAGCCGGGTGCCCTCCCGGGAGAATGAAATTCGTCAAGTCCGGCAAGCTGGTATCCCAAAGGTCGATCCATTGTTCTAACTTTTGGATCTCTCCCTCTTCCAATTTCCATTTGACTTCCTTGCCAGCCGGAGTTGCAAGCTCTGCACCTACATGGAAAAGTGTTGTCTGGATTTGATGGAAAGCAGATAACAATGCATCTTTTCCCTCAAAAAACTCCCCATTTAGATGGCTGAGTGCATAACCGATTACGGAGTTTGCTTCATCACAAGTTCCATACGCTTCCACTAATACATCGTTTTTCGGGACTCTCGAACCATAAACCAACGATGTAGTACCCTTATCCCCCGTTTTTGTATAGATTTTCATCCTTAATAACCCCTTTTCAGATCAATCTTGTTCTGAACATCTTCTTCCCCGTTCAGCCATTTTCTTAAATTATATGTAAAAACCTGCAGTGATCGGGGAATGTATTCGCTTGAATGACTGGATACATGAGGTGATACCGTTACGTTTGCCATCCGGTAAAACGGATGATCTGACGTAAGTGGCTCCTTTTCAAAAACATCGAGGACCGCATGGCCGATTTTTTGTTGATCCAGCGCATCGATCAGCACTTGTTCATCCACTAAATCACCGCGACCAAAATTCATAAAGATTGCATCATCTTTCATGTCGTCAAAATGTACAGCTGTCAAAAGCCCTTTCGTTTCCGGAGTGCTTGGCAATACAGAGATTATTATGTCCGCGTCCGGCAAACGTGTAATCAGCTTTTCAAATGAAATCATTTCATTCATATGCTCACTTAGTCTTCCGGACCGATTGCAGCCGATCGTAAATACTCCAAACGCTTGCAAAAGCCGACCAATTTCCGAACCGATTGCGCCTGGTCCCAATATGATGGCTGTCGATCCTTTCAATTCTGAAGACCCGAGTTTTTTACTCCATTCTCCTTCGCGTTGGAATTCATATATCTTCGGCAAAGAGCGTTTCAGTGACAAGATATGTGCCAACACCGACTCAGCCATCGGCGTTTTATGAATTCCCCGTACATTTGTAACTAAGATTTTTCGCTCCTCTAACTTTCGAAGCGGCATTTTCTCCAATCCAGCCGAGGCAACCATCACCCATTTTAGATTCTTTGCCTGCTCTATCTCATTTTCGCTCAAGTCTTCCCCGTACGTCACGATTATTTCAGCTTCCGTAAGCACGTCTACATCAAGCTTCCCGGCGAAACGAAAAGCAATATCCGGGAATTCCTCCCGTAATTGGCGCTCATGTTCTTCCTTTATTTTAAACGTAAACAGTACAACCATCCCAGCATCCCCATTCTCTACTTATTTTTTTGTCAGTTCCTTTAGCGTGTTTAACGCATCCTCAACATGTCCGTCCACTTTGACTTTACGCCATTCCTTTACTACTGTACCCGTCGGATCTATCAAGAAGGTGGATCGTTCTATCCCCATGTACTCTTTTCCGAAATTCTTTTTCAGCTTCCAAACTCCATAAGCTTCCGAAACTCCATGGTTGTCATCAATTAATAACGAAAATGGAAGTCCGTGTTTTTCAATGAATTTCGTATGCATGCTCTCGTCATCTGGACTTACTCCTATGATCACTGCATTCAATTCCTCAAAAGACTGATGAGCATCCCTAAAATCACAGGCTTCTGTTGTACAACCTGGCGTTGAATCCTTCGGGTAAAAATAGAGTACAACATACTTCTTACCGGCGAAATCCTTTAGTGAAACTGTAGTCCCTTTTTCATTTTTCAATGAGAAATCCGGGGCTTTCAAACCTTCTAATGTTGTCATGTCCATTCCTCCAAACTCATTTTCTTTCATCGTACCGAAGACGGGGTCCACTTTCAATTCTTTGGCGTTATGCAGATATTTTGTCTAAAATAAAGGATGGAAAAGAACGGAGGCATTTAATAATGAAGCATTCTAAATCAGAAGAATTGCAAAAAGAAGCGTTGGAACATATCGTCGGAGGTGTCAACAGCCCGTCAAGATCTTATAAAGCTGTAGGCGGTGGTGCACCTGTGGTCATGGAACGAGCGGAAGGAGCATACTTCTATGATGTAGACGGTAACCGATACATAGACTATTTAGCCGCTTATGGTCCGATTATTACGGGACACGCTCACCCGCATATTACAAAAGCAATCACGAAAGCTGCTGAAACTGGTACGCTGTACGGAACACCGACTCCCCATGAGATTACATTCGCCAAGATGCTGAAGGATGCCATTCCTTCCATGGATAAAGTCCGGTTTGTAAACTCCGGAACAGAAGCGGTCATGACTACGATCCGAGTATCACGCGCCTATACAGGTCGGACGAAAATCATGAAGTTTGCAGGATGTTACCACGGACATTCAGATTTGGTCCTTGTGGCTGCCGGTTCCGGTCCAGCAACTTTAGGCACACCGGATTCCGCTGGCGTTCCGAAATCGATTGCGCAGGAAGTCATTACAATTCCTTTCAATGATCCAGATGCTTATAAGGAAGCAATGGACAAATGGGGAGATGAGATTGCCTGTATCTTAGTCGAACCGATTGTCGGTAACTTCGGGATTGTAGAACCGAATGAAGGTTTCTTGAAAACTGTCCATGAACTTGCGAGAAAGCATGGCGCATTGATCGTATACGATGAAGTGATTACTGCGTTCCGCTTCCACTATGGCGGTGCTCAAGATATGCTCGGTTTCAGTCCTGACTTGACTGCACTCGGGAAAATTATCGGTGGAGGTCTTCCAATCGGGGCCTACGGCGGCAGAAAAGAAATCATGGAGCAAGTGGCACCTTTAGGTCCAGCTTATCAAGCAGGAACGATGGCAGGGAATCCTGCTTCGATGTTAGCCGGGATTGCATGCCTGGAAGTACTTCAACAGCCTGGTGTTTACGATGAACTTGATCGTCTTGGAAGAATATTAGAAGAAGGAATTCTAACTTCTGCAGAAAAACACGGAATTACTATCACCATTAACAGATTGAAAGGTGCATTAACGGTTTATTTCACAGATGAAAAAGTCGAGAACTATGATCAGGCAGAAGCATCGAACGGGGAAATCTTTGGAAAGTTCTTTAAACTGATGCTTTCTAAAGGCATCAACTTGGCACCATCAAAATACGAAGCATGGTTCATTACAACTGCCCATACGGAAGAAGATATTAAAGATACCTTACAAGCTGTAGATGAGTCATTTGCAGAGTTAAAAAATTTTTAAACAGATTGACCATCTTTTGGAATTGCGGTAAAGTAGCGGAAACAGTGAACGTGAAAGGATTTTTTACCTAAATGAAATTGGGAGCCCGTATTATAAAAACCGGCTTGGCCATCGTGGCCGCCTTATTTGTCGCGAACTTGCTGAACATGCCTACTCCGGTATTCGCAGGAATTGCTGCTATCTTCGCCATCCAGCCTTCCATCTATCGATCATACTTAACGATTGTTGAACAAATTCAAGGTAATTTTATAGGGGCCGCAATTGCGGTTCTGTTTGGCTTAATGTTTGGCCATGATTACCTGATTGTGGGGTTTGCCGCAGTCATCACGATTGGTATTATGACAAAGCTTAAGTTGGAAAAGGTAATCTCTTTGGCTTTAGTGACGCTTATTGCCATTATGGAAATTCAAGGTGATGACTTCCTGACCTTTGCTCTGATCCGTTTCCTTACCATTTTAATCGGGGTGTTAGCGGCATTTTTAGTCAATTTGATGTTCATACCACCAAAATATGAAACAAAACTATTCAGGAAAATCCATCATACACAAGATGAAATCATTCGGTGGATCCGCTTGACCGGCCGCCTCGCATCCGAGCACTCGGCTACTAAGGAGTCTATTGAAAATCTGAAAGAAGAATTAACGAAGATTGATAACTTGTACTCTCTCTATAAAGAAGAACGAAGCTATTTTAAGAGTATAACGCGGTCTAAAATCCGTAAACTGGTCGTATATAGGCAAATGATTGCTACAACGCGCAGCAGCTTGGACGTATTGCAAAGATTGCATCGCTATGAAAATGAAATGACACAGCTTCCTGAACATCTTCTGATGATGATACAAGAACGGTTCGACTTTGTTCTAACGTATCACGAACAGCTTCATTTGAAATATGTCGGAAAGTTAAAGCCGGAATTATCTTTCGACATTGAGGACATTGAAGCTATTCACCGCCAAGAAGTCATGGAGATTTTCGTAAATGAAATTGCAAAAGCAAAAGAAGAGGAAGATTTTTCTTCCTATCATTTACTCCACGTCCTTTCTTCCCTTCTCTATTATGAGGAGCAGTTGGAACATCTGGATCGGCTCATTGTATCCAGACAAAAGTTCCACAAGGAAAAAACTAAAATTGAACTTGAAGAAGACTATTCTTAAAACAAAAATGGAATCTGCCAGATGCAGATTCCATTTTTGTTTAGTCAATTTTTCATCTTAGGATCGAGTGCATCACGCAAGCCATCACCCATTAAATTGAAGCCGAGAACCGTCAACATGATCGCTAAGCCCGGGAAGACTAATGTCCACGGTGCATTGGTCAAATATTGCTTGGAATCAGAAAGCATCCTTCCCCACTCCGCTTGCGGCACTTGGGCACCAAGGCCGAGAAAACCGAGTGCTGCAGCTTCCAAAATGGCTGTAGCAATCGCCAGTGTACCTTGAACGATGATCGGTGCCATCGAATTTGGTAAGATGTGAGATATTAAAATCCTGTTGTCTTTCATTCCGATGGCCTTTGCAGCGACAATATATTCATCTTGTTTAACACTAAGCACTTTTGACCGAATGAGGCGGCCAAAAGTCGGTATATTAATAATCGCAATAGCAATCAACGCATTTTGAAGGGAAGGTTGTAAAACAGCTACAATCGCAATCGCCAACAAAATCGATGGGAAAGCAAGCATGATATCGAAGATTCGCGAGATGATTGTATCCCACCACTTCCCATAGTAACCTGCAATAATGCCTAATATGCTTCCGACAATGATCGAACCGATAACAGATAGAAAACCGACAGTTAAGGATAATCTTGCCCCATGTATGACACGTGATAAGATATCACGCCCATAGTCATCCGTTCCGAACCAGTGTTCAGCTGATGGAGCCTGCAATCTGATACTCATATTCTGATCATTCAAACCTTGAGGAGCAATCCAGGGACCAAAAATCGCCAGTATGACAAAGAATAGGACGATTGCTGTTCCTACGATCGCCGCTTTACTTTTCTTAAATCCGTTCCAAGCTTCTCTCCATGGCCCGGTTGTTTTTTCCTCAACTGATATTACTTCCTTCGTTGCAATCGTCATATGTTTTCGCCCCCTTCTCAGTCATACTTAATGCGCGGATCAATGAAGCTGTATAAGATATCGACCAGCAAGTTGATCATGACAAAGATGAATGCAATAACTAAAATACCGGACTGAATGACTGGATAATCACGGAAGCTAATCGCATCGTAAATATATCGTCCAATTCCTGGCCAGCCGAAAATGGTTTCAGTCAAGATTGCACCGCCCAACAACATTCCCATTTGTAGTCCAATAACCGTCAATACAGGAATAATCGCATTTTTCAATGCATGCTTATAAACGACGAAGAACATTTTTTGCCCTTTAGCACGTGCTGTACGGACAAAATCCGATTTCATCACTTCCAACATACTTGAACGTGTCATCCGTGCAATGATCGCCATTGGAATAGTGGCCAATGCAATTCCGGGTAAGATCAAATGTCTGATTACTTCCCCTAACTGATCAAAGCGTCCTTGCATGATCGTGTCTAAGATATATAAATGAGTAATGGCGTTTACCGGGTTCCGGACCTCTTCACGGCCAGTAGTCGGAAGAAGGTCTAATTGAAGGCTGAAGACCCATTGCTCCATCAGGCCAAGCCAGAAAATCGGCATAGATACACCAATCAGTGCAACTACCATTGCTGCGTAATCGAACCACGTGTTTTGGAACCATGCAGAAATGATTCCTGCATTTACTCCAATAACTACTGCGATGATCATGGCGAATAATGCTAATTCAAAGGTGGCAGCAAGATAAGGGACAATTTCCTTTGAGACTGGTGACATCGTTCTCATGGATTCGCCTAAATCCCCACGGAAAATATTCAATAGATAGTCGAAATACTGAATATACCATGGCTGATCCAAACCGAGCTGTGCACGAAGTGCTGCAACAGCCTCCTTGGAAGCTTGCTGACCTAAAATCACCTGTGCTGGATCACCAGGAATCGCACGGATCATCATAAAGACGACGAAAGACATCCCCAACAGTACTGGTATTAGTTGTAATAATCGTTTGCCAATATAGTGAAGCAATTTCTTCACCTCTCCATCCGGTAAATATGTAAAAAGGGGAGGGAGTAATTGACCCCTCCCCGTCATTTCTTACTTGAAATCTACATTGTGCAATTTATCCGAACCAGTCGGATGTGGTAAGAAACCTGTTAAATCTGCTCTTCCCGCCAGTAAAGGAGTAGAGTGAGCAAGTGGAACCCATGGTGCATCCTCGAAGATGATTTCTTGTGCTTTCGCGTAAAGTTCATTCCGTTTGTCCTCATCAACTTCTGTTTGTGCCTCAATCAGAATGTCATGAAGTTCGTCATTGCTATAGTACGTATAGTTATTGCTGCCGATATTGTCTTGGTCAAGCAAAACATATAGGAAGTTGTCAGCATCCCCGTTATCTCCAGTCCAACCGAGCATGAACGCGTCTGCTTCCCCTTTGCTTGCTTTGTCAAGATATGTTGCCCATTCAAACGATACGATTTCTGCTGTGATACCTACATCAGCAAGGTTCTTTTGAATGACACCGGCAACTTTCTGACCATCTGGCATATACGGACGAGGTACTGGCATTGCCCATAGTTGCATTTCGAATCCATCCGGATAACCTGCTTCAGCTAAAAGTTGTTTCGCCTTTTCAGGATCGTAATCATAACCCGGGATATCATCGTTATATCCGCTGATTGAAGAAGGCATTGGGTTTTTCGCAATATCTGCGCGTCCTTCAAAGAATGAATCAATAATGTCTTTCTTATTGATTGCGTGGTTAATCGCCTGTCTGACTTTTACGTTATCAAACGGTGGGCGTGTAACCGTTAAACCAAGGTAACCAACGTTCATGGACGGGCGCTCAAATAGTTGTAGGTCATCATTTCCTTCAATTGTTTCACCATCAGAAGGGTTGATGCCATCAGCCAAGTCGATCTCACCTTTGAGCAACGCGTTCAAGCGGGCTGTGTTGTCCGGAATAGATTGGAAGATGATCCGATCTAACTTCGGATATCCTTCTTGCCAGTATTCTTTGTTTTTCTCAATGGTAATTTTGTCATTCGCTTTCCATTCAACAAATTGGAATGGACCAGTTCCGACCGGATTGAATCCGAATTGCTCATCACCATGTTTCTCGAAAGCTGTTGGACTCGCAATCGCGAACATTGGCATTGCAATATTTTTCAAGAAAGGAGCTTGAGGACGTTTTAATTTGAATACAACCGTGTAATCGCCGTCAGCAGTTACCGAGTCGATTACGTGACCTTCATCCCCTTTAAATCCTCCAAACATAGAACCGTAATAAGGAAACTTATCATCATCTCCATTTGCCCATCTTTCAAAGTTCTTTACAACTGCATCCGCATTGAAGTCAGTTCCGTCGTGGAATTTAACGCCTTCTTCAAGGAAGAACTTATACGTCAATCCATCCTCGGCAACTTCCCAATCCTTCGCTAAAAGCGGTTGCACTGTCGTATCTTGCTCACCAAAATCCAGTAATGTTTCGTATAGATTTTTTGTGACCTTGAATGATTCTCCTTCAGTTACGCGAGAAGGATCCAAAGACGTAGAGTCAGCTCCACGGCCAAATACTAAAACCTTTTCTTTCCCATCACTGGAAGCATTTCCATCACCGCCTGATTGGCAGGCAGCTAAAACGGTAGAAATGACTAACAGGAGCATAATTGCAATTGACCACTTTTTCTTTTTAACCAACAATGACCCCTCCTACATTGCTTTTTATATCATTGTCGAATTGCCCATTATATAAGTGGCAAGCGACAGAATGACCTTTTTCTGCTTCTATGAGCTGCGGTACTGTTTTCGAACAAATTTCCATCGCAAACGGACAACGCGTATGGAACGTGCATCCGGATGGCGGATTCGAAGGGCTTGGGATATCCCCTTTAACAACGATTTGATCTCTCTTGAAATCAGGATCAGGAACCGGAACAGATGATAGCAGTGCTTGTGTGTATGGATGGAGCGGCTTGTCGTACAGTGATTCACTGTCAGCAAGCTCTACCATTTTGCCTAAATACATTACACCCACTCGGTCACTGATATGCCGGACGACCCCCAAATCATGCGCAATGAAGATGTAAGTGAGCTTAAAATCTTTCTGCAAATCTTGCATAAGATTCAAAACTTGCGATTGAATGGAGACATCCAAAGCCGATACCGGTTCATCGGCAATAATCAGTTTCGGATTGGTCATCAATGCACGGGCAATGCCTATTCGCTGTCTTTGCCCCCCGCTGAATTGGTGTGGATAACGTTTCGCATGATATGAGCTTAAACCTACCACTTCCAAGAATTCTATTACTTTCTTTTTCCTGGCGGCAGCATTCCCCATGCCGTGTACGATCAGCGGTTCTTCTAAAATCTTTCCTACCGTGTGCCTTGGGTTAAGAGAAGCATACGGATCCTGAAAAACCATCTGAATGTCTCGTCGTGCTTTTCTCAATTCTTCCTTGGATAATGTCATCATGTCTTTTCCGTCGAATTGAATCTTGCCTTCGGTCGGCTCCAATAGACGCATGAGCATCCGCCCAGTCGTTGACTTGCCGCATCCGGACTCGCCGACAATACCAAGTGTTTCTCCTTCATTGACGTAAAAAGATACATCATCCACGGCCTTTACGTGGCCGGTAACTTTACTAAGAATCCCCTGTCGGATCGGGAAATACTTTTTTAAGCCTTCTACTTTAAGCAAGGGCGTGGTCATCGACGGACACCTCCGATTTGTCATACAGGAAGCATCTTGTCTTATGGACATCCGATGTTTCGTATAGACCAGGATTTTCTTTCAAACAGCGGTCGAATGCGAATTCACACCGTGCCGCGAATCTGCAGCCGCTCCGTACAGTACCCGGTTTCGGAACATTCCCCGGAATCGAATAGAGCTTTTCTTTCTTCACACGGACATCCGGCACCGATTTGATCAGCCCTTTCGTATATGGATGCTGGGGATCCTTGAAAATGACATTCACCGGACCCTCTTCCACGATCTGTCCAGCATACATGACAATGACCCGTTCACATGTTTCAGCTACCACTCCTAAATCATGTGTAATGAGGAGCACCGCTGTATCCAATCGTTCATTCAACTCTCTAATCAATTTGAGGATCTGTGCTTGGATCGTCACATCCAATGCAGTTGTCGGTTCATCGGCAATAAGCACTTTCGGATCGCATATTAAAGCCATCGCAATCATGACCCGCTGTCTCATCCCTCCAGACAACTGGTGTGGATATTCTCGTATGAGCTCTTCTGCACGTGGCAGTCCGACTAACTTCAACATTTCTACCGCTCGATCTTTCGCTTGCTTCTTCGACCAGCCTTTCTTATGTATGAGTATAGCTTCGATCAATTGATTGCCAATTGTAAAAAGAGGGTTGAGCGAAGTCATCGGTTCCTGAAAGATCATTGCAATATCATTCCCTCGGACTTTCCTCATTTCTTTTTCATCCAAGCCAACTAAGTTGCGTTCATTGAATAAGATTTCGCCACCTGTAATTCTTCCAGGCGGTTTCGGAACAAGTCCCATGATTGAAAGAGAAGTAACACTTTTACCGCAGCCAGATTCCCCGACAATCCCCAAGACTTCTCCTTCCTTAACGGAAAAATCGATTCCGTCAACAGCCGGTATTATTCCATCGTCTGTGAAGAAGGAAGTTTGTAAATCTTGAATCTTTAATATCTCTTTTTTATCATTCATATTCTCATCCCCATTCACAGTTAGTTCAAAAGTTTCTGATATTTATAATGTTCACAATTATACAAAAGACGCAGATAAATACAAGGGGTTTTTGGAAAATCCCCTTCATTCGACAAAAAAAGAGACTTCCGGCATAGGAAGTCTCTACAAAAAATCATGACATATTTAACTGTTGTACGTGAAAGAGGTTATAGTATATTCCTTTTTGTTCCATAAGCTCTGAATGAGTTCCGCTCTCTTTTACTTCACCATGGTCAATAACAATAATCTGATCGGCATGAGTGATTGTAGAAAGTCGATGTGCCACGATTAATGTCGTACGGTCATGTGCAAGTCGTTCGAGTGAATCCTGGATTAGCGCTTCACTTTCCAAATCCAATGCTGAAGTTGCTTCATCCAAGATGAGGATTGGGGGGTTCTTTAAGAAAACTCTGGCAATTGCAACCCTCTGCTTTTGTCCTCCTGATAACTTGACTCCACGCTCTCCAACTGCAGTATCATAGCCTTCAGGCAGCGACATGATGAAATCATGGGCGTTTGCAGCTTTTGCTGCCTCAATAACCTCTTCATCCGTGGCATCCGGCCGCCCCATTAAGATGTTTTGCTTAACAGAGTCACTGAATAAAATATTGTCCTGTTGAACAATTCCTGTCTGATCCCGTAATGATCGGACCTGGACATTCCGGACATCGTTGCCATCGATTAAGATTTCCCCATCTGTTACTTCATAAAAGCGAGGAATCAAACTAATGATTGTGGACTTTCCTCCACCGCTCATCCCTACAAACGCAACCGTTTGTCCAGGTTTGACTTCGAGATTCACATTTCTTAAAACATTGTCTCCTTCTTCTTCATATCGGAAGCAGACATTATTAAATTCAATTCTCCCTGCTACAGGAGGAAGCGGAAATGCACCTTTCTTATCGGTTATATCATAATCCTCATCCATCAATTCAAATACACGGTCCATCGAAGCATACGCTTGAGTTAGTGTCGTAGATGAGTTGACAAGGCGTCTTAACGGACTATAAAGCCGTTCAATATAAGCGATAAAGGCCGCCATTGTTCCGACAGACAATTGTCCATGTATCACTTGATAACCTGCGAAACCTATTACTAAGAGCGGTGCTACATCAGTAATAGTGTTCACGACAGCGAATGCTTTGGCATTCCATTTAGTATGGTCAATTGCCCGGTCCATGAATTGACCGTTTGTCCGATCAAACAATCGTTGTTCATGATCTTCCAGGGCAAAACTCTTAATGATGCTGATCCCTGAAACCCGTTCATGCAAATAACTTTGGACATTGGCCAAAGCCTGTGATCGTTTGCGGGTTAAATCCCTTAACCGGCCAAAGAAATATTTCACACTGATTGCGTAGAAAGGAAACGCAAGGAGCGTAACGAGCGTAAGTGGAATATCCATCGTCAGCATGATTCCGACAGCAATGAGAATCGTGGCAATATCGAGCCAAATGTTCATAAGTGCAATCATGACGAAATTCTTCGTTTGTTCCACATCGTTAATCACTCGGGAAATAACTTCTCCTGCACGTGTATTCGAGTAGTAATTCATGCCGAGCCGCTGTAAGTGACTAAATAGAAATTGCCGTATATCATATAGAATCTTATTACTCACATACTGAGCATAGTATTGGCGGTAATATTCGATTGGCGGACGGATGATGAAAAAGAGGACAACCGTTCCCCCCAGCCAATATAGGAGTTGGGTCATTTTCTCTGTGTCAGTCAAAGAAGGTTCAAGTAAAATATCATCAATGACGATTTTGATCAGGATCGGTATGAATAAGGGGATGGCAAATTTCAACACACCGATCAAGAGCGTTAAGGCGATTTCTTTGTAATAGGGTTTAACGAATTTCATGTAACGTTTTGTACTACTCACTTGTTGCACCTCATTTTTCCATGGGAAAGTTCCTGGTTTATCTTGTTCATAATCATAATAAAAGAATCTGCTACTCCTTAAGACTAACTCCTGAATTTAACAGAAGTGTCCACACAGGAAGTCTTGCAGATTCTTTAAATCGTTGAAGCCTTGGAACTGGTTTACCCGTTAATCGTGAAATCTAAGCTGTTTATGAAAGTGATGCCGGTTCGTCCATACATTAATGAAATCAGGTGCAAACGGCCCTTTCCGTTGTTTGATCCAACTATATAACTTGTCCAGATTACGGTATAGAATTTTATCAATGACTTCCGGATAACCCATCTCTTTTCTATGGGCTTCGTACTCATCTTCGTCCAGTAAAGTATAGGACATATCCGGGAAAACCTTGACATCCAAATCATAGTCGATATATTTCAGTGATTGGTTGTCATAGACAAAGGGCGAGCTCATATTGCAGTAGTAATATACACCGTCTTCTCTTAGCATGCAGATAATATTGAACCAGTGTTCTGCGTGAAAGTAACAGATAGAGGGCTCTCTTGTCAGCCAAGTGCGGCCGTCTGATTCAGTGACGAGGGTCCTTTCATTTGCGCCGATGACAATATTTTTTGTACCTTTTAATACGATCGTTTCCTGCCATACCCGGTGGATCTGTCCATTATGTTTGTAGCTATGTATTTGTATGTTCTCTCCTTCTGAAGGTATTGCCATAGTTTTAGACCACCTTTAGCCGTCGCGTTATCCATTCATTATAGCAATTTTGCCCAGAAACGTGTAGTAAAACGAAAAACAGCGGAGGGGATCCTCCGCTGCCTTGGGTGAAAATTTATCGTGACTCGAAGTTATTAGCACGCCCAGAAGCCTTTTGCTTGTTAGCTTCAGCTTGCTGGTTTTGTTGGCGTACTTCTTGTACGTCGGTTTCAGAACCGAATTCAGCGCCCTGGTTTTGTTGACGGACTTTCTGAACGTCAGTTTTGGAACCAAAGTTGTTGAAGTTCTTCTTTGCCATTGGATTTTCACCTCCGAGCATTATGATGCGCTGTTCTTTGAGAACTATTCGGAGGTTTTTAAAAATATTTTAAAATGTTTCATCGGCTCTTTTTGATTGGTCATAATGCATAAGCGGCGTTTGTAAATTGCATCTTATTTCATGACTTCATTCTTTATTTTTTGCATTGGAACCGGCAATGGGAGTTCTTCCATCTCTTCTTCAGAAAACCATCTGCAATTTTCACTTAGGTCGTCAGCCTTTGTACTATGAGCTGCCATGCATTTAATATTCCATGTAAGATGGGAAAAGATATGTTTGAACTCCAAAAAAAGGCTCGCTTTTTCAATCCCATAAACATTTTTGACGTCATCAGTTAGAGACTCAACTAACGGAAACTGCCACATGTCTGCCAGAAGGCCGCCTTTAGGACGTTTCTCCATGAGCCATTTTCCTTGTTCATTTTGAATCACAAGCGAAAGAAACTGGATTTCCTTCGTCTTTTTCGCCTTTGTTTTAACTGGGAGAGCTCGTTCCTTCCCTTCATGAAAGGCTTGGCAGAAATCCCGAACCGGACAAAGTAGACATTTTGGTGAGGTGGGCGTGCAAATCAGGGCACCGAGCTCCATTAGTCCTTGGTTGAATGAGGAAGGATCTTCATGGTCAATGAGATTGGTCACGGCCGCTTCAAAAATCTTTCTTGTTTTAGGTTTTGCAATGTCTTCTGTTATTAACAGAATTCGGGAAAGCACCCGCATGACATTTCCGTCTACTGCATGTTCTGGTTTTCCATAAGCTATACTCAAAATAGCGCCTGCAGTATATGGGCCGACTCCTTTTAAGGATGAAATTGTTGGTCTGTTGTCAGGGACAATTCCGTTGTATTGTTCCACTACTTCCCGGACTCCAGCCTGAAGATTTCTGGCCCTTGAATAATACCCCAATCCTTCCCATTTCTTCAGCAATACATCTTCAGGTGCATTTGCTAAATCGTGAATCGTCGGAAATGCGTCGATAAATCGCTCATAATATGGGATAACCGTGTCTACCCTTGTTTGCTGAAGCATGACCTCGGAAACCCAAATTTTATAAGGATCCTTTGTTTGTCTCCACGGCAAGTCTCGTTTTTCAGCATTGAACCAACCGGTTAACGCTTGTCGAAAGGCTTCTTTTTGATCAAAATTCTCCACGATATCCTCCAATGTCAATAGATTATGTCAATAAAATGTAGGGTATAATGGACGTAGATAGTCTCTATTGCAAAAAATCTACATCTTGAAGTAAGGAGATGAGGAAATTGGACACTGGTACACACGTTGTTATGGGAATCGCCTTAAGTGGTTTAGCCACAATTGACCCAATGGTTGCAGCTCATGGTGCGACAGCCACAGCCGTTGTGGCCGGCGTCATGATCGGTTCCCAAGCACCAGATATCGATACTGTCCTGAAACTGCGGAATAATGCAGTTTATATCCGTCACCATCGTGGTGCGACACATTCTATTCCGGCTGTTCTTACATGGCCGTTACTAATATCCATCGCCATTTGGTTTTTCTTCCAGGATGCTAATTTTCTTCACTTATGGCTCTGGTCTTTCTTGGCTGTGTTTCTTCATGTTTTCGTTGATATATTTAACGCTTACGGAACCCAGGCACTTCGGCCATTTTCCGACAAATGGGTTGCACTCGGCGTAATCAATACATTTGACCCAATTATTTTCGGTCTACACGTCGTGGCGATTCTCCTATGGATATTTGGCATAAACCCCGTATGGACTATGCTAAGTTTATACGGAATCCTAACAATCTACTATATTATCCGATTCGGATTACAGGCTGCCGTTCGAAATGCAGTGAAGCATGTACTCCCTGATGAGCCGGAAGAAATTATTGTCGCCCCGACTATGCGATTCTTCCAATGGCGAATTGCCGCCACAACGAAGACACATCACTATGTTGGGCGGGCGTATGGACGCTCTGTTACGATGTATGACAAATTCGAACGGAAAGAACTCCCGGATACCCCACTTGTCCGAGCAGCCATGAAAGATAAAAACATTTCTGCCTTTTGTTCATTTTCACCGATCAACAGGTGGAAGATTACCGACTTAGGGCATCTCCATGAAGTACGATTAATCGACTTAAGGTATCGCAGCAACGGGTATTATCCATTCGTTGCGGTTGCCCACTTAAATGATGACTTGGAAATCGTCAATTCCTATACAGGGTGGATCTTCAGCGAGGATAAATTGCATAAGAAGTTAAGTTTTTTACCCATAGACTAAGAGCATGAGTCAACAGAGTGTTGGCTCATGCTTTGTTATTGTAGAGATGAATCATTGTCTTGCAGTAGGTGTGCGTATTTTGGGTTTGTTGCAGCAAATTCGTGCAATTTTTTCCCGTAGGAGTTAATCCATTGACGGATTACTTTCTCCGTCACTTCCGGTCCATTATAGTCATAACCCGCCTTCGCGTAAGTTGCTTCGAAATCTGACCACAACAATTCAATCCAAGCACGTGCTTTGTTCACAGAAATCATATTGTTTTTCTTTAATAATTCTAATGTGAGTTGATTAATTTTACTTTCCACTTATTTTCCCTCCTTTAAAGATGTGAGCATTGAAATCGGTAGAGCTTCAATATAATTGTCTCCTCCTAATCGATGCCCCCAAGCAAAACGGCCTTTTAGATAATCGATTTTGAAAAAGACTCCAGGGTCCCCTTCAATCCGATATACTTCACCTTTTTTGAATTCAGCAGGATCCATTAAGTAAGCTCTCGCCATGATCGCTTTACGTTCAAGTACGGCAAATTCATTTACGATTCCAAGCTGTTCAGCTTTTCGTGACCGTTCCTTCAAATCAGCAATTTCTTTCCGTAACTCAGCCTCTGTCATATCACTATATTTCTTTTCATTCTCCATCTTCTTCTGCCTCTTTCCGCTCGATAAATCGGTCAATTCTCTCTGATGGAACTCCTTTTTGATACAGTGCTTGTTTTACCCTATAATGGAGTTCCGAACCCTTATATTTCCCGCTATATTTGTTCCAGATTTTTTCTCCTTGCTTATTCAGGAGTAGATCCCAGTCGTCTTCTTCTAATTCAATTTCCACTATCTCAACAACTTGTCCAATCACCTCAAAGCCATAGCCCTTTCGCAAGAGGGTTTCCTGTATTTTTTGCTTTACTTGGAATGGAGTTTTCCCCCGCTCCGTTCTGGCAACCTTCTCAGCGAGTTCTGTTGCTATGGAAATCTGCTCTTTTTCTGAATAGGTGGATAAGATTTCTTCCTGGAGTTCTTTATCGATGCCTTTTTTCCGAAATTCCTGCCGGATCGATTTCGGTCCTTTCTTGCCTGTTGCCTTTTGCGTATTCAATAATGCCTGTGTAAAGGTCTCATCATTTAAAAAACCTAGTTCATTCAGTTTCTGGATCGCTTCTAATACAACCGCCTCACCAAATTCGGAATCCAATAATTTTTTCTTCACTTCAAATTCGCTGCGCATACGGAATCCTAAATAATGGAGAGCCTTATTAAAAGCCTTTCTCACTTCATCCTCGAAAACCATTTCATCGATTGTTAAGTCATCGAGCTCTTTCCCTTTTGTGAGCTGGAACTGGACAAGTACGTTCTCATCTACGCTAAAAGCATATTTGTTGTCCAAATATATATTATAACGCTCAGCATTCTTTTTTTGCCTTGAGATTTTCGTAATTTCCGACATACTTCCACCTCTTCCCCTTTAAAATTATACCTCTAAAAGGACAAGCATTGAAATGCTTCTGCTCATTCCCTGCATAGAACCGGGTGAATGTTGCAACCTATTAGTAAAAAGAAAAGGAAGTGTGAAGTTTGAAACTCAAGCATACAGTTGGCATCTTATTTGCTTCTGCCATTCTTTTAACCGGGATCGCCTTTAATCCATTTTCTTCTGCTGCTGAAAAAGAACTGCATTGGGGATTCAAAAAAGCAGTGAATGAGATCCCTCCCGATGCGGGTGCAGAATTTAATACTCTTCTTGACCAATATGGCGCAATTTATAAAGGTTCACCAGATCAAAAAGTCATTTATTTAACATTCGATAATGGCTATGAAGCAGGTTATACGGAATCGATCTTAGATACGTTAAAAACCGAAAATGTACCAGCAACGTTCTTTTTAACTGGGCACTATTTGGAAAGCGCGACTGATTTAGTTAAAAGGATGATAAAAGATGGACATATGATCGGCAACCATTCTTACGGTCATCCAAATCTGGCAAGGTTAAGTCCGGAAGGCATGGAGAAAGAATGGAAAAATTTTGATAAACGGTTAGAGGAACTGACAGGTCAAAAACGGACGATCTACACACGCCCGCCTGAAGGGACCTTCAATGAACAAGTGTTAAAGGTAGGAAATGACCTCGGCTATAGGCATATCTTTTGGTCTGTCGCTTTCATCGATTGGCACCGCGATCGTAAGAAAGGCGGTCAATATGCTTATAATGAGCTGATGAAGCAAATTCATCCTGGCGCGATTGTCCTTATGCATACTGTTTCCCCGGACAATTCGGATGGACTTCCGGATTTTATCCGTGACGCTAAGAAGAAGGGTTATACATTTGCATCGTTGGATGATTTGGTAGCCAATTATGAAGGATTGCCATATCCTTTAATTCAATAAGTTTCTTCTATATAATAGGAGGATGTGGAATTAAAGGAAGTGAATCGTTTTGCAGACAGAACCAATTATGAAAATGGGACAAAAAGTCCCTTTAACGATAAAAAGACTTGGGATTAACGGAGAAGGGATCGGTTACTTCAAACGGAATGTCGTTTTCGTCAAAGGTGCGCTTCCCGGTGAAGAAGTGACAGCTGAAATCACTGCACTTAAACGTAACTTCGCAGAAGCGAAAGTGCACTCAATTCGAAAACGCTCACCTCATCGCCAGGAGCCACAATGCGGCATTTATGAGCTATGCGGTGGATGCCAGTTACAGCATTTGGCATACCCGCAGCAGCTGAAGCATAAGCGGGACATAGTCATTCAAGCACTTGAAAAATATGTTAAGGACTTAGTTCCTGCCATTACAGTACATCCGACAATCGGAATGGACAATCCATGGCGCTATCGGAATAAAAGCCAGTTCCAAGTGAAGCGGCTTGGCAATCGGGTCGCAGCAGGCTTATATGCAGAGAACTCTCATCGGCTCCTTGATATCGAGGACTGTATCGTTCAGCACCCAGATACTACCCGGATCACGAATGGGGTAAAGAGAATCCTGGACGAATTAAATATCCCGATCTATGATGCGAAGAAGAATAAGGGATTGATCCGAACTATAGTCGTTCGAACCGGAATTAGAACCGGGGAGATTCAAGTTGCCTTAGTGACAACTAAAAAGGAACTGCCAAAGAAAAACCTTTTGTTAGAAAGAATTCGTTCGGTGGATCCGAAAATTGTTTCGATTGTCCAAAATATCAACCCTGCGAAGACTTCACTCATATTCGGGGACGAAACGATGACGTTACAGGGCAAGGACACTTTGCATGAAGAATTAGGAGAGCTTGCTTTCGATTTATCTGCCCGAGCATTTTTCCAGTTGAATCCCGAACAAACGGTCAAGCTTTACAATGAAATTAAAAAAGCAGCTGCGCTTACCGGCAAGGAATCTGTCGTAGATGCGTATTGTGGTGTCGGGACAATCGGTCTTTGGCTGGCTGACCAAGCAAAGGAAGTACGTGGCATGGATGTAATCGCAGATAGTATTAAGGATGCCAATGCAAATGCTGAAAAATACGGTTACGATCACGTTGAATATGTTGTTGGAACTGCAGAAGATTGGCTTGCTAAGTGGAGAAATGAGGGCTATGTGCCTGATGTATTAACTGTTGACCCACCGAGAACCGGACTTGCTGACAGTTTGCTAAAGACGATCTTGAAGGTCAAACCGAAGCGTTTTGTCTATACATCCTGTAACCCTTCTACGTTGGCAAAGGACTTAAGCCAATTATGTAAGATTTATGAAGTCTCCTATATCCAGCCGGTCGACATGTTTCCGCAGACTGCACAAGTGGAGTGCGTAACTTTGTTAACCCTTAAATAACAAAAAACCCGTTTCTGACGGGTTTTTTTCTGTTCACAAATGTCGAATCAGCATTAAATAGTCTTGAGTCAGCATTAACCAGTATTAAGTCAGCATTAAATCCATTTGATTCAGCATTAAATCGATTTAAATCAGCATTAACCAACTTTCTCCCCATTTCATATTGGAATTCAGTGGAAATTCCTTCATACTATCATATAGGGGGGTTCGGGAATGGATCAAAAAGAGATAGGTCAAATGAGATTGAAGCAAGTTGGTTTAATGAATGGGATCTTTATAACTGCAATGTTGCTATTCTACGCTACAACCTATTTTTATCCAATCAGATTTACTCATTTTTTCTTCGTGTTAGGGACGATTGTTCTTATTCAAGGAGTATACGGAATGAGAAAGGGAAGTTCTACAAAATCCATCTTTCCACACATGGAAAAAGTGGCAATCTATGAAAAAGAAAAGATGGGCAATGAATGGGGTAAGCAACGAAAAGCAGTTCATATATGGAATTTGATTTTAAGCTTAATACTTTTTATTCAGGCTTATACATATCAGTCTAATGATAGTGGAGAACTCTTTCAATTACCCCCTTTGCTTATGCTGATTATTGTCTTTTTCCTCTTAGTCCTGATGAATTTCAGCATGATCTTCCACTTCAGAAAGGTGGACCGCTCTACTTCTGAACAGGAGTTAAAAGGTTATACTTGGAAGTCCAACTTAGTAGCTGCAGGAATAGGCATTGTGTTTGCCCTACTAATGATGGTAAACATTATTTCATATGTGTTTTCCCAATTTAATTAAACTAAAAATCCTGTCGCCCACTATGGCTGACAGGATTTTTAATGTTGTCCGTAAAAGTGCTCCCAAGCTTCCAAAATACCACCCGCACATTCAGCTTTTGCGCGGTAAATGGAATCGGTATCTCGTAACTCAGTGACTAATTCCTTTTGTGCATTTCCGACAACGACGGCTGGATAGCCAATTGATAGCATTTCCAAATCGTTTCCTGAGTCCCCTGCAACCATTAAATTGGCGTCCGAGTACCCATAAGTTTCTACTATATACTTTAACGCTTCTCCCTTTCCGCTATCAGGAGGAAGAATGTCCACATCTTTTCCAGAACTGTATATAAGCTTATGGGAGATTCCTTCTCTATTGAGTTGTCGATCGAAAGCATGTACTAATTCATCGTCATTGGACACGTGAAAAGACAGTCTCGTATCAACCGCTATATTTTGGGGAATCAACCCTTCAAATTTTGCTGCCACCATTTTCACCCGCTCCGGCTCCCAGCTCTTCTCCATCTTCTTCTGCCAATCTTGGTCCAACTTTAACGTCTTTCCTTCGAATATTTTCGTCCCGACATCCGTGATCAGGAGTTCTGGTTTTGGGAGATGCTCCTCCTCTATCAGTTCTAAAACTGAAAGGAGATGTCTACCGGTAATATAGACTAAAGTAACCTCATATGGCTGACTTTTATAATAAGTGAGCAACGACTCCAATCCTTCTTTAGAGCCAACTAGCGTTCCATCCAGATCCGTTGCCAACAAGTGTGTCGCGTCTCGCATCGAGAACCTCCTCGTAAAGTCCTTTTACTTTCGCTGTGATCGCAGGCCATTGGAATTCTTCTGCAGCCTTCTGTGATGCTTGTTTCCCAAGTTTCTGTGCGAGTAAGTCGTTGCTTACTATCGCCTCCATTGCCACAGACAAATCGTCTTCATCCTTAGGCTCAACTAAAAGACCTGTCACTCCATCTTCTACGACATTACGTAAACCGCCTACATTGGATGCAATCACCGGGCTTCCACAACCTTGCGCTTCAGCAGCCACCATTCCGAACGACTCATAATAGGAAGGGACGATTGTGGCAGTAGCCGCATTAAAAAAGTTAGAGAGCTGTTCTTGTGATTGTGGACCAACAAAACGGACTTTATCTTCAATACCGGTTACAATCTTGCGCAGCTTGTCCTCTTTTGGAAGACCCTTCTTCAAATCGATGGCATTCGGTTCACCGCCAGCTACGATCAGTTGTATCCCCTCAGGTACACCATTCCGTTTAACCATTTGTTTATAGGCGCGCAATAATGTATAAATCCCTTTTGTTTCCTCAAGTCTGCCTGCATAGACAAGCAATGGACCTGTACAACCGATTTCTTTACGGATCGCTGCGCGATTTGCCTTAATGTGGAAGGCTTTATCGACACCAATTGGAATCACTTTTACAGGTGAGGAATCCGGTTCAATTTCACCTATTAGAAGCTTCTCACTTTTGGTAGTAGCCAGTACAATTTGTGCAGCACGCATAATTTCTATTTCAGCTTCCTGCCTTCTCGTATCTGTAATGCCAGTTGCTCGTTCTTTTGCAATGCCAAGTGAATGTGATGTGTGTATAAAGGGGAGATTTAATTCTTTATCAAGCTTCTTGCCGATTAAGCCTGATAACCAGTAATGAGTGTGGACCATATCATAGGAATATAATTGTAGTGCTTCTTTCATTTCACGATAGAATTCCGGAAGCAATTCGTACATTTTGTTTTTTGAAACAAAGCCTTTATGACCTGCAGCGATTCGAACCACTCTGCAGGATTCGCCGAATTTTTCAATTCGTGGAGCGTCTGCGTCACTCCAATGTGTGACAACATCCACTTTGACTCCTTTTTTATCCAGCGCTAAAGCTAATTGGCGAACATAATTGTTCTGGCCGCCTGCCTGTTCTCCGCCAAGCTTTGCCAAAGGATCGCCATGATCGGAAATAAACAATACCTTTTTTATCATATATTCATCTCATCTCCTAACACGCTGAATTTTCATAAGTCGTGTCAATACTATACCCTTCGCTTAACCTATTAAACATAAACCTTGGTAGATAGTTTTCTAACATAATAAAAGAATCTGCCTAAAAGCAGATTCTCAGCTATTATGGATTAACCAATTTTGTATTATGTTTCCTGCCACTCACTAATAATAAAATGAAAATGAGGAATAGCACTCCGGCAATGAGGATGAAGAAACTTAACTGATCGGCAAGTTCCAAGAAAAGACCTCCTAAGAAAGGACCGGATAATGAGCCTAAACTAAAGAAAATTCCACATAGAAGGTTCCCTGTAGGAAGCAATTCTCTTGGTGTTGAATCAGCCATGTAGGCGATACCAAGGGAGAAAGTCGAGCCGATAAACATCCCTGCTACTAAAAAGAAAGATGCGATGATCCAAGCGTTCGATTCATAAAAACTGGCAATAAAGAAAATGAATGAGCCTACAGACAGTACAGATAGCAAGATATTTTTCCTGCCAAAGCGGTCACTAAGATGTCCAAGTGGTATTTGAGTCAGCAACCCGCCAACCGAGAAAGAGGAAATAATAACCGACAGCATTGAAACGTCGATACTTGTCCTTAAGGCATAGACAGGATAAATCGCATTCAACGTTGACTCAAGGAAGCCGTATCCGAATCCTGGCAATAGTGCAAACCAAGCGATTTTTGTTGTTACCGAAAATCGCTTAAAGGCGCCTTTTGTCGATGTGGAACCAGACATATGTTCAGGGAAGTCATTGTCCACTAAGAATACGAGCGACCAAGCTAACATACATAATATGCTGGAAACGATAAACGGAAGTCCTTCGAATATATGTATCAAATTGACAAACAGTGGACCAGCTGCAAAGCCGACTCCAAATGATAACCCATAAATAGCAATATTCTTCCCAAGTTTCTTTTCGGGCGAAGTACTCGTGATCCAGGTTTGTGTTGCAAAGTGGAGCGCATGATCCCCAATCCCAATGAATAAACGAAGTACGAACCAAAAGATGATGCTCTTCCATAACGGGAAGAGGAGCAAGGACAAGAATACAAGGGCTCCTCCTACAATGATGACTGGTTTATAGCCATATCTCCGTAATGGCGCTTCCATAAACGGAGATATTAGTAGTGTACCGACATACAGGCCAGTTGCATTCAATCCATTAAGTGTCACAGAGATTCCATCCTGCTCAAAGATCACGGAAATAAGGGGCAAAAGCATCCCTTGTGAAAAACCCGATATCGCGACTATCGCAACTAATATGTAAAATCTTTTTTTACCATTTATAATTTGTTTCATATTCTTTCCTCCCAAGTACCAAGAAACATCGTACCACAGGAAAGACGTTTTATGAAAAACAAAAAGGCCCAGTCCGTGTCTTTAACAGATCGCGGCTGGGCCTTTACGTATCATTCATATCTAATTGTTTTTCCATCGACTATCATTTTCGGCGGTATGCCGGAGAAATGTTGTAACCCCTCCTTTGCTCTAAGATGTTCATTGTCTTTTTAGCAGCACTCCCCTCAACCGAAAAGTTAATAATAATGTAACACCTCTCTCGACTTTTGTAAATATTCAAAATACAAATAATATTAAATTATTTCTTTTTACCTATGTCCATTCTCTAATCACTTTGTTTCTCATTTGATTAAGTGCTTTACTCCTAATTGATGAATCGATTAGGAACGAATAAAGAAACCGGAAAGGCTATGCCTTCCCGGTTTTTACAGCAATTGCTTCTTTTCTTTCTTGCCATACCGCATTTACTTGCCCTCCAACCATAAGAACAATAGAGGAAAAGTAAAGCCACATCATTAGGATAATGACGCCTCCGATACTACCATATGTACCAGAATAGTTCGCAAAGTTGGATACGTAAAACGAGAAACCATAAGTGGTAAGTATCCATCCAATAACTGCAAAAATCGCTCCCGGCACAGCATTTTTCCAATGCAACTTCTTATTCGGCACAATCCAGTAAATCAGGGTGAAAATAATCAAGATGAATAGAGGAGTGATTGTCCAACGAAGACTATTCCAAACTTTCACAAAACCTTCTTCAAAACCAAAATTGGAGAAAAGTACCCGTCCAATTTGTTCACCAAAAATCGGAAATACAAGCATGAGAATGACAACTCCGATCATCAACAAGGTGAACAAAATCGACATTCCTCGCACGATATAAAACGGTCGTGTTTCAGTTGAAAAATAAGAGCGGTTGAGCGCCTTTGTCAATGCGTTCATCCCTAGTGAAGCCGACCAAATGGTCGCGATAATCCCGAATGATAAAAGACCGCCATTACGGGTAGCCATGATTTCATTAAGCGTATTAGAAATTGTCCGATACACATTCGCAGGAGCATAGTCCTGTATAAAGCTTAACATCTGATACTCTGGAATATTTAAGAACGGTAATAATGTAATTAAAAAGATTAATAGAGGAAAAAGGGATAAAAGGAAAAAGAAGGCCAGCTGAGAGCCTAACCCTGTCACGTCCACTTTCTGGATTCTTAAGATCAGTTCTTTCGAGAATCCTTCTTTTGTTGTAACATCTGCGTCCCCATCATCGTGAACGAACCATTTCAGCTTGGCCATGAAGCCCTTCTTTTCCCCTTGTTCCTCTTCAAATTCATTTTTTACGCGGTTTTTCGGTTCCAATTCCACTGACTTTTTAACACTTCCTTCAGAAAACGTCAGTTTCCCATCTGAATTTGTTCTGTTGGAGCTTGTGGCTGTTGAATCAGGGTTTTGTATTCTTCCTTTGACTCGGTGAAAGCATCTTTTGTATCCATTACTAAATTCTTCACCTGAGGAGTCAAGTCTTTCATTTCTTGTACCTTTTCTTGCACGTAAGAAATGTCATTAGTAACTTGACCATAAACCGATTTTAACTGTTCCGTCCGGTCCTGCATCTTCCATTTTAAAATGTCCGGATTTTTTGAATAGAATTTGACGTCAGCTGATAGGCTTTTCGTCCTTCTCATCAAGTCTTCTCTTGTCCGTCGGTCGAACAGGCTGATGCAAGCCCCTGCAATTGCTCCGTACATCATGTATTTGCCTAATTTGCTTTGGTTCATCTTCTAATCCCTCCATTCTTGAACATATTTTATTATACCCGGGAACATGAAAAGAAAACTTGAATCACAATGCTAAAAATTACCCTTGACTTTAATTTAAATTTTGTGAATATTGTTAATAAGGAGGTGAACTTGTACTATATTTATAAAGTTCAAGATAGAAGAAAAACCAAAGGAGATGAGAAACTGTGCAAGCATTCGAAAAGGTGTTAGGTGCTATTGGCGATATTGTTTGGGGTCCGCCTTTGCTTATTTTAATCGTAGGTACTGGTATTTATTTAACTTTTAAGTTGGGCTTTTTACAAATTCGCTTACTTCCTTATTCTTTAAAATTGGCATTTTCAAAGAGCCAAGACAAGAATTCCGAAGGGGATATTTCACACTTTAAAGCTTTAATGACCGCCATGGCCGCCACCGTTGGGGTTGGTAATATCGTAGGGGTGGCCACAGCGGTAGTAATCGGCGGACCCGGTGCGCTCTTCTGGATGTGGATGTCTGCCTTCTTCGGTATGGCAACCAAGTATGGTGAAGCCATATTAGCTGTTAAATATCGTGTAAAGGATGCCAATGGCCAGATGGCCGGAGGTCCTATGTATTACATTGAACAAGGTTTGAAAATGAAATGGCTTGCGGTCTTATTTGCCATCTTCGGCTCTATTGCCGCCTTCGGTATTGGAAATGGTACTCAGTCCCAAGCAGTTGCAGGAGTAGTACTCCAAACATGGAACATTCCTACTTGGATTACTGGAGTCATTCTTATGGTTGTTGCCGCTCTTGTTATTTTGGGTGGAATCAAATCCATCGGTAACGTAACAGCATTCTTCGTTCCGATCATGGCTGCTTTCTATTTGATTGCTGGACTAATAATTATTTTAACCAATCTTCCTGCAATTCCTGCAGCATTGGGTCTGGTTTTCAGCGATGCATTCACAGGTTCAGCTGTAGCAGGTGGTGCAATCGGTACGGTAATCCGTTACGGAGTTGCACGTGGCGTATTCTCCAACGAAGCAGGTCTCGGATCTGCTCCGATTGCCGCCGCAGCTGCAAAGACCGATATGCCAGGACGCCAAGCTTTAGTATCAATGACTCAAGTATTTATTGACACCCTGATCATCTGTTCTATCACTGGGCTGACAATCGTCATGTCGGGACTATATGATTCAGGACTTGAGGGTAGCGCTTTGACGGCTGCAGCCTTCTCTGAATTCCTTGGAGGAGCGGGGCCTGTTGTTGTTTCCATCGGGTTGATTTTCTTCGCTTCGTCTACAATCTTTGGTTGGGCATACTATGGAGAGAAATGTTTCCAGTATTTGTTCAAAAATCCGAAAGCCATTTATATTTACCGTATTCTGTTCGTTTTAGTTGTACCAATCGGTGCTACGGCTTCGTTGGATATCGTCTGGACATTCTCGGATGTCGCAAACGGTATGATGGCTATCCCGAACTTAATAGGCTTACTTGGTCTATCCGGAGTCATTGCACTTGAAACGAAGAAGATTTTGGCGAAGATCAAAGAAGAAAAGAATGGTGTTACATCTTCCGATGAAGCTGCATAATCGATTTTCGATTTGACATACGGGAGAATCAATGAAATGATAAATCCGAACAAAGTGAAAGGGGTACTGACTTTGGACTTATCAAATCCAACTCCCGCGAATATCGACTATATGGTCAGCCAAATAAAAGAAAAACTGCGAATGGTCAATGTGGATGCCGTAAAATCTGAACACTTTAGTCAAGAACAGTATGAGGATTTACGCGACATTTATGACATGGTCATAAAAAGAGACACGTTTAGCCCAAGTGAAATGCAAGCAATTGCTGCAGAACTCGGCAGTTTAAGAAAGTGAAAAATCCCGTTCCACATAATCGTGGGACGGGATTTTTTGGGCAATTATTTCAATCCGTTGTATGCAACGGCGATCGCCGCACCGACTTTTGCATTATTTTTTACTAATGCGATATTCGCATCAAGACTCTTACCTTCTGTTAGTTCTTTCACTTTACCTAAGAGGAATGGTGTCACTTCTTTGCCGTGAATTCCATTTTCATTCGCTTCAGCTAAAGCTTGATCAATGATAGATGTAATGAAAGCCTCTTCAAGAGCATCCTCTTCAGGTATCGGGTTAGCGAAAACGACTCCACCCTTCATATTCAAGTCATGCTTTGCTTTTAACAGTTCAGCAGCAGTCGCTGCTTCATCAACTCGGATTTCCAATTTGATCGGGCTCGTCCGAGTATAAAATGCAGGAAGTACATCTGTTCCTACCCCTACAACTGGTACACCTTTCGTTTCAAGATATTCCATCGTGAGTCCAAGGTCCAAGATTGACTTCGCGCCTGCACAAATAATGGACACATCCGTCTGAGCGATTTCTTCCAGGTCTGCTGAAATGTCCATTGTCGTTTCGGCTCCACGGTGAACACCACCAATTCCGCCTGTGACGAAAATGCGAATGTCAGCAAGGTCTGCACAAATCATTGTAGCAGCAACTGTTGTTGCACCCAATTGCTTCGTGGCAATCAGATAAGCGATATCTTTTCTTGAAGCTTTAGCTACATTTTTACTTTGACCAAACATTTCAAGTTCATCATCAGAAAGGCCGATTTTAATCTTTCCGTCTACAATAGCTATTGTTGCCGGTACAGCTCCACCATCGCGGATGATCTGCTCAACTTCTCTTGCAGTCTGTACGTTTTGAGGATACGGCATACCATGTGAGATGATGGTCGATTCCAATGCAATAATCGGCTTTCCTGATTCTTTAGCTTCTAATACTTCTTTTGAAAAAGATAAATACTGTTCCATATTCTTATGCCTCCATCTCGTTTCTTAAACTGTTCGCTGTTAATTCTTTTCTTACGGTGTGTGAAGATTGAAGAGTTTGAAATGCATTCGTTTGCCCTGCTTGAATCGACATTTCCAATGGCCATCCAGTTATTCTTCCATGGATCAATCCACCGACAAATGCATCACCTGCACCAGTGGCATCGCTCATGTGATTTAATTTCTCAGCCGAGAAATGCAAAGTGCTCTTATCACGAGTGCATGCGACGACACCTTTAGAACCCCAAGTGACGATTGCATTCGTCACACCTCTATTGCAAAGCTCCTGAGCAGCAGCTTCCCAAGTCTTCTGATCCTGAATATCGACATTTAAATAGGCCTCAGCTTCGTCAACATTGCAGATTAACCAGTTTACGCCAAGTAGATTGTCCGGCAACCTGTCCATTTTCGGTGAAGATACTGCAACAACGGTCAATTCAACATCTGATTCAAGCGCAATCTTCCGAAGATAATCGATTGTATCTTTTGGACAATTCAAATCAGTTAAGAGCATTGAAGCGTTCCGAAGAAAGCTTTCAGATTTACTCAAGACAGCTGGTGTCAAATATTCATAAACATCCATCACAGCAAGAGCAACGCTCATTTCCCCTGTCGGTTCAATAACAGCTGTGTATGAACCGGTGGAAACAGACGTAAACTCAACGGATTGCAGATTCATGAAAGGTAATGACTCCTGTTCGATGAACGTCCACTCCGAATCTTGTCCAGCTGCCGTTATTAAACGGACTTTGTGGCCAAGCCTGCCCAAGTTTTCAGCAACATTCCGTGCAACCCCACCAACACTTTGTGAAACCTCGGCTGGATTGCTGGTACCCTGCTTCATTACATTTTTAAGATGGAATTTCCTGTCGACATTCGCCCCGCCAATACAAATAATTTCATTTTCCTCTGGCAGAATATAGGCCCTTCCAATGATTTTCCCTTCACGAATTAATCGTGAGATGGCATTAGCCAGAGCAGGTCGGGACATATTCAATTTTTCCGCCATCTCTTGTTGGGAGAGGAAAGGAAATTGTTTGATCAAATCTATGATGGCTTGATCTTTAATACTCATAGCAGCACATCCTATCAAACATTTGTTTATAATATAAACTTTTGTTCATAAGAAGTCAAATAAAAAAAGAGGTGCATAACTAATATAGCTACACACCTCATTTGTTATTCAGTTTTCTCAATGCTTGTACCGTCTTTTAAAACTAAAGGTTCAATCAGGACTTCAACCCGTCTATTTTTAGCTCTTCCCTCAGTTGTATCGTTCGAAGCGATTGGCTGATACTCGCCATAACCTTTCGCACTAAATAAGAGTGGATCCAATTCTTGATTCTCCAAAATGATTTTCAGGAAATTAACTGAACGCATGACACTCAATTCCCAATTGGATCTGAATTCTGATGTATTCATCGGGACATTGTCTGTATGCCCCTTAACAATGATGTGTCGTGGAGGATCAAAAGACAGTAGGTCTCCGATATCTCGTGCTATCGGTAAATATTCTTCTTTTACATCAGCGCTGCCTGGATCGAAAAGAATACTATCACGAATTGTCACAAGTAAACCTTCGTCAGTCAGCTTCGTTTCAAACTGCTTTTCTAATTCGTTTACTGCAATATAATTATCGACTCGATCTTGAATTTCCCCTAATGCTTCCTGATCTTCCAAATAAGCAGCATCTTCATTCTCGTCCTCTTCTCTTTCAGGCGCAACCGGAAGTGGGGTTGAACTTGGCGTCTCTAAAAAAGAAGTACCACCGTCAAAGATCTGGCTAAATGCTTCAGAGAATTGCTGAAGCTTTTGCACGTCTACACTACTCGTTGCAAATAGAACGATAAACAGGGCAAGCAATAGCGTCATCAGATCTGAATAAGGAAGTAGCCACGACTCGTCGACATGGCCACTTTCATGCTTCTTTTTACGCTTCTTTGCCAAGGTCTGTTTCGCCGCCTTCCTGTAAGGATTTCCGCTCCTCCATCGATAGGTACGAAGAAAGCTTCTGCTCGATCACGCGAGGAGCTTCCCCTTCCAAAACAGAAAGAATCCCTTCTATAATCATCAGCTTTTGACGGGCTTCCTCTTTGGATTTCCGTTTCAGCTTATTGGCAAATGGGTGCCAAAGAACATAGCCGGTGAAAATCCCCAATAATGTGGCTATGAAGGCTGCGGAGATTGCATAAGCCAATTTGTCGATGTCACTTAAGTCTTTTAACGCGGCGATCAGACCGACAACGGCCCCCAAAACCCCTAATGTAGGAGCATATGTACCAGCAAGTGAAAAGATTTGAGCCCCTGTACTATGGCGCTCTTCCATAGCATCTACTTCTTCAGTTAATACATCGCGGATGTAGTCTGCATTTTGACCGTCAATAGCCAAGCTCATGCCATTTTTCAAAAATGGATCCTCAATCTCGTCCAATTGGGACTCCAGGGACAGAAGTCCTTCCCTTCTCGCCAAGTCCGCCCATTTTGAAAACAACTTAATAATTTCCATATCTGAAACAAGCTTTTGTTCTTTAAATACTAATCCGAATAGTTTCGGCACTTTCTTAATATCTTTCATCGGGAAACTGATAATAACCGCCCCTGCTGTTCCGGCGATGATAATCAAAAAGGCCGCCGGGTTAATCAAAGCGTCCGGTGTTACACCTTTTAAAAACATCCCTACAAACAATGCGATAAGCGCTAAAATAATCCCGAAAACCGATGATGAATCCATTGTTGTACCCCCAGATTTCTTTTCTTTCTTTTATTTCGGCAGAAACCGTCAATTCTTTAGTGCAAACAACAAATTGAGCTAAAATACGAACATGTTTGACATTGCAGGGGTAAAGTCAAAAAGGTACTATGGTAATACAGAGAAAGGAGAAACGATTATGGCATCTTTTAATGAAAACCTAACAAAGTACGCTGACTTGATCGTGAAAGTCGGTGTTAATATCCAGGAGGGACAAGAACTATACATATCCACATCCTTGGACAGCGTTGAATTAGTACGTGAAATTGTGAAAAGTGCATATGCAACAGGTGCAAAGAATGTCTATGTTGACTGGTCTGATGACATAGTTACTCGCACACGTTTTGAAATGGCTCCTGAGGATTCCTTTAGTGAATTTCCGTCATGGAAAGTTCAAGAACGTGAGCAATTGGCTGATAACGGTGCTGCATTTATCAGCATCATGTCGCAAAGCCCTGACTTGTTAAAAGGCATAGACTCTTCTAAAATTGCAGCCTTTCAAAAGGCAAGCGGCTTAGCTTTAAGTAAATACCGCCAATACGTCCAATCCGATAAAATCAGTTGGACTGTTGTGGCTTCCCCTTCAAAGAAATGGGCTGCCATGGTGTTCCCAAATCTTCCGGAAGAAGAACAAGTACCCGCATTATGGGAAGCGATTTTCAAAGCAGTGCGTGTAGATGAAGCAGATCCAGTAGCAGCATGGAATAAACACGACGAAACACTCCATGAAAAAGTAGCTTACTTGAATGAGAAAAACTATCAAAAACTTCATTACACTGCGCCTAATACCGACTTAACGATTGAACTGCCATCAGGCCATTTATGGGTCGGAGCAGGAAGTGTAAACGAAAAAGGAAATGAATTCATGGCAAATATGCCGACTGAAGAAGTATTCACTGTTCCATTGAAAACCGGTGTAAATGGTGTTGTATCCAGTACAAAACCGCTAAGCTTCGGAGGAAATATTATCGATGAGTTCAAAATCACTTTTGAAAATGGCCGGATTGTTAACGTAGAAGCCAAAGAAGGCGAAGAAGTCTTGAAGAAGCTTGTTGAAACTGATGAAGGTTCTCATTACTTAGGAGAAGTGGCACTTGTTCCACACCAATCGCCAATTTCCCAATCAGGACTTCTCTTCTTCAACACGTTGTTTGACGAAAATGCATCCAACCACTTAGCAATCGGAAGCGCTTATGCTTTTTGTATTGAAGGTGGTAAGTCAATGTCCCAAGAAGAATTGGCTGAAAACGGATTAAACCAAAGTATCACTCATGTCGATTTCATGATTGGATCTGAACAAATGAATATTGATGGCATTACAAAAGATGGGAAAATAGAACCTATTTTTAGATACGGGAACTGGGCGTTCTAATTTCTGTCACAAATTATGTTGTAACTAAGATTTACCTCTTAAAATAAGAGAAAAAGTCTTGTATAATATAGTCGTCGATACAATAGTATTTAAGGAGGTACATTCATGGGTCTATATCTCTCTATCGTGATAGGTTTCACTGTTTTGTTATTGATCACAATATATACTGCCACATATTTCTTAAGAAAAGGTCTTCCTATTGAAGATTCCGTTATAATCGATCCGATTCCAACTAAAGAAGCATCTTCTAAAGAAACCGTCGCCTAAGACGGTTTCTTTTTTATTCTCTCTTTTATTACAAACGCTGTATAACTAAAACATTCATTTACATTTTCGTGACATCCATGTATCAAAAAAGTTACAACGTGATTCTCTTTTCCCATCTTTCTGCACTCATCCCCTCCCTTTTACTCATTTTTTATTGAAATAGTTGATACATCCCAGTTAATACCATATGAGAATAAAATTAAAATCTTCTATAATAAGTGAGTGCAACCTACCTGTAAGGAGGAAATTTATCATGTGGTCAAGTTTAGATATTGGAATTGATTTAGGAACTGCGAATACATTAATTTATACAAAAAATAAAGGAATTATCGTAAATGAACCAACCGTTGTTGCGATTGACAATAAAACCAAAAATGTAGTTGCTGTAGGCACTGAAGCAAAAAGCATGATTGGTAAAACCCCAATGAGTATTTCAATTATTCGTCCGTTGAAAGATGGTGTAATTGCGGACTTTGATATAACGACAGAGTTCTTACGTCAAATGATGGCGAAGGCCGGAAAAGTCTTAGGAAACTCTATTCGCAAACCGAGGGTGATGATATGTGTGCCTTCAGGAGCTTCTACAGTGGAGAGAAAAGCGATTGAAGATGCGGCTCGATTCAGTGGAGCCAAAGATGTGCACCTCATAGAAGAAACTGTAGCCGCTGCAATCGGCGCCGACCTTCCAGTTGCAGAGCCTGTCGCAAATGTCATTATCGATATTGGCGGTGGGACAACTGAAGTCGGTATCATCTCTTACGGTGGAGTAGTTTCCTCCACTACCGTCAAAATGGCTGGCGATCGAATGGTCGAGGATATCGTTAACTTTGTCAGAAAACAATACAATGTCCTGATTGGTGAGCCCACTGCAGAATTGATCAAACAAGAAATTGGCTATGCTCTCATTCCACATAAAGTTGAAACGATCGAAGTTCGCGGACGTGATGTAGTAACCGGACTTCCTAAAATGATTGAATTGAAGTCTACTGAAATTCAAGAAGTATTAAAGGAACCATTATTGGCAATTATGGAAGCAATCCGCTCTACCTTAGAGTTCTGTCCGCCAGAATTGTCCGGAGACATTGTTGATCAAGGTGTTGTACTTACTGGTGGAGGCTCAAAGCTAAAAGGAATGGTAGAGTGGCTTTCTCAAGAATTATCTGTACCCGTCCATCTTGCACCGGAACCTCTTGAATCAGTAGCAAAAGGTACCGGAAAGTCTCTACTAATGATTGACCGTCTAAAGAAAAAAGCAAACTGATAATTTGAAAGTGGTCATACCACTCCTGTTTATGTACAATTAAGATTGAAATCTAAGTAGTAAGGGAGTATAGAAATGACACTTTTACATGACATTTTAAAACATAATGAAACATTTGTAGCTGAAAAACAATACGAACAATATGCAACTTCCAAGTTTCCTGACAAGAAAATCGTTGTACTTACTTGCATGGATACAAGATTGATTGAGCTTTTACCGAAAGCGATGAATTTTAAAAATGGTGATGCAAAAATCGTAAAGAGTGCCGGTGCCATTATCAATCATCCTTTCGGCGGAATCATGAGAAGTATCCTTGTGGCTGTTTATGAATTACAGGCCGATGAAGTATTTGTTGTTGGCCACCATGATTGCGGCATGAGTTCCATTGATCCTGAGAAGATGATGGAAAAAATGAAAGAGCGTGGGATATCAGAGGAAACGTTCGCTACCCTAAGAAATGCAGCTATTGACCTTGAGGAATATTTAAGAGGTTTCGAAAATGTCGAAGAAAGTGTTCGACATAGCGTAGAAATGCTTAAAAGCCATCCATTAATGGATAAGAAAGTCCCAGTTCACGGTTTAGTTATTGATCCTGCAACGGGTAAACTGACAACTGTGGAAGACGGTTATTCGACAAAGTAGAATTCTATTTCCCGGGAAATCGACACTAAATAATAGGTAAAAAGAGGGCATCAGTCTATGACCGATGCCCTCTTTTGCGTAACAATAATTAGTTGTAACAAAGTGTCTTAGTAATTATACACGCCTAATACTGGAACCACTGTCTCATCTTGACGACGGCATGCCGCCAAGCCTTCCCTTTTCAAAAGTCCTTTTCTAAGACAGCATACATGTAGTGATCTTCCCACACACCGTTAATATAGAGAAGTTCTTTGAGCAGGCCTTCACGTTGAAGTCCTGCCTTTTCAAGAACTCTTATGGAACCGGCATTTTTGGGAGAGACATACGCTTCAATCCTATGAAGGCCTAAATCTTTGAAGGCGAATTTCAATACTAATTTAACCGCCTCTGTTGCATAACCTTTTCCAATTTGTTGTTCGTCGATGGAATAACCGATGAAACCGCTTTGGAAAGGTAAACGCTTAATGCTATACATAGAGATATGACCAACAAGTATGCTGGTCGAAGAATCAAATATTCCAAAGCTGTATTCTCGTTTGTCCCTCATCTGATAGAGAGATTCCCTTATTTTTTCGCGTTGGACCGGGACCGTGTAATAGGAATTATGATGTTTCGGTTCATAGATGGACCAATAGAACTTATTTCGAATCAGTAATTCCGTCAGTGCTCCGGCATCTTCTTCTTTTAATATCCGCAAGTAACATTTCTTGCCTTCAAGTAATATCAAAACGATTTTCACCCTTTAGTTAATGTCAAAAATTCCTCCACGTCTTTCACACATAATTGTACACCTTTTTCCCAAAAAGCACGTTGTGTTACATCTTCACCTAAATGTTTCATGGCAAGATCTTCAACTGTCATGACAGCTGTATCACGTAGAAGCGCGACATACTTCTCTTCGAAGTTTGTCCCTTCTTCCAATGCTTTTGCATAGATACTCAAGGAGAACAAGTACCCAAACGTGTACGGGAAGTTATAAAACGGCACTCCCGTTATATAGAAATGCATTTTAGATGCCCAGAAATGCGGATGTGCTGCATCCAAAGCATCGCCATATGCTTCTCGCTGAGCTTCTTCCATTAATTCGTTCAAGCGGCTTGCAGAAACGATTCCATTCTTCCGCTCCTCATAAAATCTTGTTTCAAATAAGAAACGAGCATGGATATTCATAAAGAACGCTACACTTCGCTGAATCTTATCTTCCAGCAAAGAAAGCTTCTCTTCCGGCGAATCCGCCTCTTTAACGGCTGCATCTGCCACAATCATTTCAGCAAAGGTTGATGCTGTTTCCGCAACCCCCATTGCATATAGACGGTTCATCCAATGTACTGGCCGAAGCGCATAAGAATGGAATGCATGACCTAATTCATGAGCTAAAGTTGAAACATTGGACATGGTCCCGCTATAGGTCATGAAAATCCGGGATTGATTCGACAAAGGCATACCTGTACAGTAGCCGCCTGGTTGTTTATGTGGGCGGTCTTCTGCTTCAATCCAACCATCTTCAAGAGCCGTTTTGGCCAAAGAGGTTAATTCCTTACCGAACTTTGAGAAATGCTTCAGGATGAATTCTGCACCTTCCTGATACGAAATCTTTTGGGTAGAAGATGTGATCGGGGCATCGAGATCATACCAATTCATTCTTTCCTTCCCTAAAATCTTCGCCTTCTGATTCAGGTAGTCAACAAATGGCTGCTTATATGCAGTAATAGCATCCCACATTGCGTCTAGTGTTTCCTGTTTCATACGATTGATTTGTAACGGTTCGGAAAGAACATTGTCCCATCCACGTTTTTCGTATACCGATAAACGGAATCCTGCCAGATGATTCAATGTTTTAGCAAAGAAGTCCTCTTTCTGTTCAAATGCACTTTCGAGCGCATCGAATGCTTCTTTACGGACATGAGGATCAGGGTTAGAACTTAAGTTATTGGCTTGGCCAACCGAGAGTTCCTTTTCCTCCCCGGCAATTCTAACTTTTACCTTCATTTCTCCGATCAAAGCATCGTAAAGTTCTCCCCAAGCGTGGTACCCATCCACACCTAAAGTTGTTACTAAGATTTCTTCCTCTTCGGATAAAAGAAGTTTTGATTTAGTTCTCCATTCATTCAGAACGAATGTGAAAGGTGATAATTCGTTTGACTTTAATAGTTCTGACCATACACTGTCATCCGTTTTTGTTAATGTCTGTTGTAATTTTAAGAGAGAAGTAGATAGATTTGCTCGTAATGACGCAATTTCACTGCCTAATAATACTGCCTTTTTGTCAGTCGTATTCTGTGCAGCGAGGCAACCGATGACCGCCCCAGCTTCTTGTAAGTTCATCGCCGTATTTTTCAGTTTTTCGATGAGCTTAGCAACCTCTTCGGCCTGATCACCCGAAGAAGGAACGTTAAATTGTTCTACATCAGTTCTCAGTTTTTTTAACATTTCAGTTGTTGTGTTCAAGTGTTCCCTCAGTTGAGTAGATTCACTTCCACCTTTAAAGAACACGTCTAAATCCCAAACTTCTGGATACATCGTTTTAGTCATTCCATGTACCTCCTGCGTCTAAATTTTCCGAAAACATTATTAGTATAGCATGTTCTTAGCATTAACGGAACAGATTCCAAATTGTACAAAAATATTCACATAATCCGTTTGTCGCTTCATTCTTTCTATGTATACTATTAGAAGGGAGGGTTGCTCATGCCGCAAATTTTACTGATGTCCATCATGCTCATATTACTTGCTGCATTTAATTTGGCTGCAGACTTATTTAAATTTAACGGTCACACGACAGCCGAACTGACAAACTGGCTACCCGTCCTGATTACACCAGTTGTAGTGACGTATGCAATTTGGATTGTCCTCTACGCCCTTCTTGCGGTTTGGATTTATCGTCTATATAAAAAACGGCACGACCAAAGTCAAAAACTTACAATGCGCAGCATTCTTTTCTCGATTAGCTGTCTTTTAACAATTACATGGAATTGGTTTTTCCACTTCGAACTTTACTTTTGGACAATCATCTTCCAATTCGCTCAATTGCTATCCATATTTGCACTTTACTTAACCTATGGTAAGTTAAAAAGTAACTGGCAGGATAAGCTTCCTATTTCAGTATTTTTCAGCTGGTCCATTATGGTATGTATGTTCAATGTCGCTTTAGCACTCACCTACTTTGAATGGAGCGGTTGGGGTATAAGCGATCCACTATGGACGGTCATTTTCTTAACAGTTGCGGCTGCAATCGCACTGCATTTCCGCTATCACTATCATGATATAGCCATAGTGGTTATATTCGTCTGGACATTCCTTGGGATTGTACTGCAAAATGGCATAGATGAATTACTTGTTTCTGCAGCTTCTTTATTCCTTTGCGGTGTAATGATTTTCGGAATACTGTTTATTAAAAAAGAGGCATAGGCCAACAGGACGTTGGTCCAAAGGCGTTGTCGCAGGACGCGGCGCTTTTAGCCTTTGTTCCCTCAGACAGGACGTTGGTCACAAAGGCGTTGCCAAATAGCTTCCTGAATCCACTTCTTTGCAATTTTGCGACGAGCGAAGCGGTGGAGCAGCCAGGACGCGGGCCAACACTATGTTGGTCACAAAGACGTCGCCGCAGGACGCGGCGTATTTAGTCTTTGTTCCTTAGTCTTTGTTCCTTAGTCTTTGTTCCTTAGCCTTTGTTCCGCCTATTTATCCAGAGTTCTTATACCTTTTCTATCTGTTAAAAAGAGGCATAGCCAAAATGGCAATGCCTCTTTTTCTTAATCTAATTTTGTAATTAGTAATGGTTCCCCATTTGTCACAATTACGGTATGTTCAATTTGAGCAACCAATGACTTATCAGGTGTGACGAATGTCCAGCCATCACCTGACTCCACAATATGCTCAGCTTTTTGTGAAATGAACGGTTCAACAGCCAAGACCATTCCTTCTTTTAAGATGGTCGGATCCCACGCATCGTAGTAATTTAAAATATATTGAGGTGCTTCATGAAGGGATTTACCCACGCCATGGCCAGTCAAGTTTTTAATGACATGCAAGCCATTTGCCTTCGCTTCACGTTCCACTGCTTTACCGATTTGATTTAGACGTGATCCTACTTTCACCTTCAACATCGCACGGTCAAAGGAACTTTGCGCTACTTCACATAGTTTTTCTTTTTCCGGATATCCATCACCAACAACAAAAGAAATCCCCGTATCTGCAAAATACCCGTTATATGAACCAGAGACATCCACATTCACGATGTCGCCTTCCTGAATTACCCGATTACCTGGAATACCGTGTGCCACTTCTTCATTGACGCTAATACATGTGAAACCTGGGAAATCATATTCCCCTTTCGGTCCCGATACGGCACCGTTTTCTTCAAACATGCGGCCAGCCAAGTCATCTAATTCCTTCGTTGTAACACCCGGCTTAGTTGCATTCTTTAACGCATCACGAATCTCAGCCACGATTCGGCCGATCATCTTTAAATTTTCAAAATCCTCTTTTGTTTTTGCTATCATTTATAAGATTCCCTTCTTTTAGAGCTCTTCTTAACTATATCATAAGAAAAGATGACTACCCAAACATAGTCATCTTACCTAATCATCAGTTATTTGGTTGTAAAAGTCTTGGCGCAGTCATGAAAAGAATCGAACAGACAATTGCACCTAACAAGAATACAGGGATCATGTAAGTTGAATTGTAAATTAAAGAATACAGGACCACATTTTGCTCTCCGGCAAACTCACCGAAGAAGAAGATGCCGGTAATTACATGAACAATATAACGTAAGAATGACCCGACAAATGCGCCACTTACTACTGCTATGACCATTCCCTTTTTATGATCCAAATCCTTCGCCTGGAGGAAGCGGTTTCTAAAAAGTCCGGCAAACCCGATGACGATGAACGCAATTACATAATCCAATCCGACTTGTAAAATAACAAAACCAAAAGATAACGGGGCAGCATAGAAGTTACCCGTTATTAGCTGTAGTAATCCTACGATGAATCCTGTTAATACCCCTGCCCAAACACCTCTTCTAAAGGCCATTAATAGTATGGGCAGCATCACTAAGGTGATTGACCCGCCCTGTGGCATTTCAAATACCAAGAGCCGATCAAGTACAAAGCCGAGAGCACCAAAGATGGCAATCTCCATTAACATCACTAATCTTTTATTCCTCATTTTACGTTCCCCCAGTTCCGATGATTGACACAAGGGGCTCACGATAGGCCGGTAAATAAAAAACGACGCCACGGACAGAGCCGGACATCGAGTATTGTCGGTTTCTATCCACATCCCTACGCAAGCACTAACTTACAGGTTCAAAGGGTCTTGAACATGGCACTGTTCAATCTCAGCCGTCCTAAACGGCTCCCCTTGTGGGTCTTCATCGATTATTCTATTCGTGCCTATTGTACACAATTTGCAGAAAAGAATCAACATTTCCTTTAATCTTTGAAACTTTTCTCTCAAAGTTGTGTAGACTATAGTATACGTTAGGAGGTTGATATAGATGGATAATAACCGTGTCCTCGCTGCATTATGCTATTTCAGCATTTTGTTTGCACCGTTCTTATTACCTATTATTGTCTTTTTTATTGCACATGATAAAGAAGTGAAGATTCACGCAAAGCGGGCATTATTATCACATCTGATACCGGTTGGACTTGGAATCATCGGATTCCTTTTACTCATTGCTGTTTCCTTCCAGTCGATGAATATGAATTATTATGATCCTTACGCTGATTCATCCGGTTTCTTCTGGACTGCTGGTCTGCCTTTCATTTTCATGATTGCTTATATTGTAGTTTCCCTGATTATAACGGTTTGGAATATTTACCAAGGAGTCAAGGTACTTCGATGAGTTTCACTTGATCTCTATACGGGAATCTTATTGGTATAGGCGAATTAACAGGAGTGAAATATATGAAAATGAAACGCTTAATCAAGACTGCCATTAAGTGGGCACCGGTCATTTATCCGATAGCCCGGAAATTTCTGAGTTCCCGTAAACAAAAACAAGTGATCAATTCAAAGGATTATAAAAACCGGACTTTTCAATAATAGAAAGTCCGGTTTTTTTATGTCCGATGAAGTTCATCGATCATTACATATAAGTTAGGTGTCAAGGGTCCTTTACTGGCCGTTTCATCCTCTTTTGGAGTGTTCATTTCCTTGCTTAGTTCCTCGAAAGATTTTGGCGCAGGCTGTGGCAGTTCTGATTGGCTTACTTGAAGATTTCCTCTTGTCATGACGTCAAAAAATGAGTTGGCCATAATCCGGTAACCTTCCATGTTCGGATGCACATCAGCCGGGTTCGGGATATAGTCTTTTGCATTTTGTTCGAACCCTTTTGATACATCGACAAACTGTACATCTGCGATCTCGGCCACGTTTTTCAGAATCTCATTTAAACGGTTCAATTGACGAGCAGTGCCGTTCTTTTGAGCCTCTAATACGTGTGGATAGGGAAAATAATAGCCCATAACGTAGATTTCTGCTTTGGGTGCCCTACTTTTGAGTTCCGAAATCATTTCAGCCATGTTAATCCTTACTCTATTTAGAGCAAAGTCAGCCTGAATCTGCTGGAATGACAAGGTGCCTGAACGACTATCATGACGGACCATCCGAAGCAGGTCATTCGCTCCAGCAGAAATTGTAATCAGATTTGCCTGGCCAAGTATTTCCTGGGTCTCTTCTCTCTTAACTGTCCGTACTACATCGTTTGTTGTGTAACCAGGGAATGACAGGTTTTTAGTAAATGCAGCGACCGGCAAATTCCGTGATAATTCTTGAGCGATCAAGTCACTATAACCAGCATCTATTTCTTTGTTTGGCGTTTGTCCGGCTGCTAAAGAATCACCGATCGCGACATAAACGATCGGGTATTTTTGCTCCGCGAATACTGGCAATGGCGTAAGTAAGAGAAAGACAGCGATTATAAGAAAGGCTATTTTTTTCACTCGATCATCCCTTTAGAATGCCCAATTTCCCTTACGGAAGATTGGTTCTAATGTTCCATCAGCCAGCTCTCCATCGATATCCATTTCCGCACTGCCGACCATGAAATCCTCATGCGTAATAGATGTATTGAGTCCTACTGAAGGGAGTTGGCTTTCAGTTAAATCACGACCGCCTTCAACATTCGTTCCATAAGCTCCACCAAGTGCTAAGTGGTTGGATGCATTCTCATCAAATAATGTATTGTAGAACAAAATGTTGGATGACGAAATGGGTGATTCGTGTGGAACGAGGGCTACTTCGCCCAAGTAAGCTGAACCTTCATCCGTATTCAGCAATTCCTTTAGCAAATCTTCCCCTTTTTCCGCTTTTACATCGACCACTTTTCCATCCTTGAACGTTAAGACGAATCCATCGATTACATTTCCGGAATATACGAGAGGCTTCGTGTTTGAAACAGTTCCGTTAACCCCAGAACGAAGCGGTGCAGTGTACACTTCCTCCGTTGGCATGTTGGCTATGAAGGGTACTCCAGCCGGGGTTTTACTCGCACCACTCAGCCATATATGCTTTTCTGCTAACTCAATTGTCAGGTCTGTCCCAGGCGCTTTGTAGTGGAGCTTTTTATAATGTTTTTCATTCAGCATGGTGGCTCGGCTTTCTAACTCTTCAATATGGGTATGCCATTTTTCAACTGCATTCCCTTCACCAATTCGGACGGTGCTAAAGATTGTTTCCCATAACGCATTTACTTGTTCCTCTTCAGGAAGATGAGGGAATACTTTCTTTGCCCATTTTTCAGAAGGAATCGCAATAATGGACCAAGCAATCTTGTCAGACATCACCGCATTCCGGTAATTCTCCAATGCTTTCCCTCCCGCCTTCTGCTGTGCAGAAATCCGGGAAGACGGAATCCCTTCCAATAGATCCGGGTCTTCGGAGTCAATCCATAACAAAGCACCATTTTTTGCAATCAGTTCATCACGTTGCTTCGCTGCCCATTCTGGATAGTGGTTAATCTCTTCTTCTGAAGCATTTTCGTAAAACGCTCTTGATACAAATTCATCTGTAAAATTCACGGTAACACGGGACGCCCCTGCCTTGTAAGCTTCCGCTACTACAAGACGTGCAAACTCTACGGCATCCGTTGTAGTATTGATCAGTACTGGCTGCCCTTTTTGGACATTCATTCCGACTTGTACCGCAAGTTCAGCATACTGAGCTAATTTTTCATTGAAATTCATAAATGATTATCCCTTCTTAGAAACGGTTTTTGAGTTCCCCTCAATAATCTTTCCTTTATGCCAAATTTTCTGCACGGGTTTTTCTCCAAGTGACTTGGTCAATTTTTTATAATCCTTTTCGTCGTTATACGTCAGAAGTGTCAGTACTTCGCCATCGGCTCCTGCTCTTCCTGTCCGTCCAGACCTGTGTAGATACTGCTCCGTCTTTTTCGGAACATCGACGTGAATTACATGTGTAAGGCCTTCGATATCAAGACCACGTGCAGCCACATCTGTGGAAAGAAGTACACGAACTTCCCCTTTTCTAAATGAATCCAGAGCATTTTTACGCTCTTCTTTTTTCATTTCAGAATGAAGTGCCACAATTTGTGCATCCCGGAATTTCAGTTTCGTCTCCTTCATCAACAATTGATCCATATGATTTACGAAAGCTAATGCACGAATTCCTTCTATATGGGAAATCCGTCTTAAAAGTTCAGTTTTATCTCGCACGTCAACCTTTATGAAAGAGTGAACGACCGTGCCTAATTCCGGAAGTTCTTGTGCTTCAACTTTTATATGGACCGGTTCATCCATCATCCGATCTGCAACTAGTTCAATTTCTTCCGTAACTGTTGCTGATACTAATACTATTTGCTTTTCCGGGTTTGCCTGGTCAATAAAAGACTTTGAAACTACGCGATGCTCTCGGCTCAGTAACTGATCCCCTTCATCCAATATGAGGTATCGGATGTCATGCATCTTTAACTTTTTTGCCTTGATGAGTTCATTCAGTCTTCCAGGCGTACCGACAACGATCGTTGGTTTCTTTTTAAGCTTTTCAATTTGCCGCTGCATATTGGCTCCGCCAATTAGCTGTGCCACCGTTATAGGCGTCCCCTCAGTCCATTCCCTTACGACTTCGACGATTTGCATGGAAAGTTCCTGTGAAGGCGTGACAATCAATGCTTGAGTTTGTTGTCGGGTGCCGTCTACTAATTGGAGCAATGGGAGTACGTAAGCTAATGTCTTGCCAGTGCCTGTAGGGGATTGAGCAACGATATCCTTACCTTCAAGCATTTCTGGAATCATTTTTTCTTGGATCGGCATAGGGGACTCGAACGTCCATTTTTTCTTGGTTGATTCATTGAGCAATTGTAAGAAAGACATTGAATTCTCCACCTCTTATCTAATGCTTTTAGTGTACCATAAATGCCTTCAAAGTCAGTGAATTGGACAATATCCACATGAAAAAGAGCGACTGTCCATTAATCAGTCGCTCTTCTTTCTAATGAAGTTTTCTACATATTTCATTTTTTATTCAATTCATAGCCGCAGGCAAGGATGGACTCTTCGGCTAAGACTAACATAGAGTCCAAGTAAAGTTCTTGTAGGTTAAGCTCTTCCCTGACAATCGATAACTCAGTACACCCTAAAATAACCTTGTCACATTTTTGTTCGACCATATAGAACTCAATTTCCGTCCATAATCTCCGATCAGCCGGTTTGTTTGCTTTGACATAATCATAAATGATAGACATAACTTTTTCCTGAGTTCCTTCATCCGTTACGACTGGAACAATCCCTGCTTTTTTGCAGGCATCTTGATAAACACCAGCAGTAATTGTTCCAGTTGTACCCAAAATACCGAGACGCTTTACTCCGTCTTCGGATGCACGTTTAACTGTTTCCTCAATCATGTTTAGGATAGGAACGGGTGAAGCTTGCTGCATTTCTGAGTAGAAGCTATGTGCTGTGTTGCATGGGATTGCAATAATTTCCGCTCCGATCGATGTCAGGCGTTGTATGTCTTTAATCATAACCGTCACAGGGTTCGGTTTTGTTCGATCAAGTACGTACGCTGTACGATCCGGAATCTTCGTATTATTGGTTATGACCATGTCAACGTGTTCCTGGTCTTTAGATGCGTTTGTCCGCCTTACAATCATTTCACCTAAAAGCATCGTCGCCAAGGGGCCAACCCCTCCGACGATGCCAAGTGTCTTCTTCTCCATACGTTATGACAAACCTTTGTTGTTGAAGTATTTTTTGTATTTTCTATAGTAGTTCAAGTTGTTAAGCTTCAACTTCATCCAGCGTTTCGGGCTGAAATCTTCTTTGTAAAACAAGGAGTTTGTCGCCTTTCCTTCCTCGATGAGGCGCTTAGCCTCCTCTTTCATTTGTTCATTTTGTGCATATTTGAATAGAACACCGGGAGGAATAATCAGCCACAAATGTTTGTTTTTCGCATATGTCAACTCTTGCGGAAGGTTTAAAATATGATCATCCGCTACATATTTCATCAAGTTATAACCGCTTGCCGTAACATAATAGCTGCTCCGTCCGTTACGCAAGTTAATTTCGAACAGCTTGTACTGTCCGTCTCGCATGTCATATTTCATGTCAAAGTTGGCGAATCCGGTATAGCCGATATCCTCGAGGAAGAAGCGGACCTTGTCCAGCAATTCTTCATCATAAGTATTGATGATTGCTGCGTAACTCCCGATCCCTTCTGGAGAATGTTCTTCCAGAATCGGATTACCAAGAGCCATAAGCTTAACTTTTCCGTCTTTTCCGACATACGCATTCAACACACGCATATAGGAATCATCACCTGGGATGAATTCTTGGATGGTCAAGTTATCCTGATAGGATGAGCTATAGATGGCATCAATAATTGCCGTCTTTTCTGCTTCATCATGTGCCACAAATACTTTCTTTTTCCCCGGGAATGAACATTTCCAGTATTCTACTGAATTTGACGCTTTAATGATGATCGGGTAGTCGAAATCGAATGTAAAACTATGACGTGTATCGAAGGTGCAAAGAGTTGTTTTTGGATAAGCAAAACTATACTTCTCACACATTTCGTAAAAATTCTCTTTTAACACGATCCGATCCATTAAATCTTCATCGATATACGGAATGGCAAAATAACTTTTGAGAGTGGGCTTGTTTTTAATGATTAGCTTGGCATAATCATCTCCACATGCCAACAATAATAGATTTTGATCCTTGAACTCTTCTGCAATCTGTTTGAGAGCAGGTATAAAATAATCCTGTTCATTGAGATTAGGGATTACACGGAAATTCAAAATCTTACTATCTTGAGTAGCAGTTAAATTTGCACGACCTAATACAAGCGGTTTAATTCCATAAGCCTCATGGAAAGCACGAGCCATTCCATAGGCATTCATATCTGATCCTAATAATATCGGCAGGAAAGGTTGTTTTCTATTATTCATTGATTACTTCACTCACTTTTGTGAATTTAATTGCTTTTCCATTCTATCACATCTAATATGTGTGTCGCCATGCGATGAAGGTTGCATATGCATATTTAAGCCTTCAATACCTGTCTTGGTCATTTATTGCAATTGTTCACTGATTTTCGTCTTCCTCAAGCCATTGAGGCTTTCTTCTCGCTTTCGTCGCTTGCTCAAAAGAATAGGCATACGCAATGAGATTAGGCTCAGCAAACGCTCGACCTGAAAATGTTATATTGAAAGGTTCCCCTTCCCCTGTAAATCCTGCAGGCACAGTAATTGAAGGGTATCCAGCAGCAGCCCCAAAGCTGCAACCATGGTCTTGCGGAAAAACAAGTGCTGCTACGTCATGCTTTTCCAATGCTTCGCCAAGAGCAATCTCACCCGCTAAGTGGCGATTGCGTTCAAGAGCTTCAATATACTCCCGTTCTGTTAAGGTACCACTGATACGATCGGAGCTCTCTAACAGGCTTTGACCAAACTGTAAAGTCTCTTCCGAATGACTATTGTTGAACTGTATGACATCCTGCAATGAACGGATTGGGTTCGTTGGTGTGGTCTTGGCCAAGTACGCGTTTAAGTCGGATTTAAATTCGTGGAGCAGTACATCGTAACCTAAATCATTTTCCATCGTACCAAGGTCGATTTCATCGACAATAGTCGCTCCTAATCGTTTCAGTTTTTCAATTGCTTGTTCAAAGATTTCCAAAGTTTCCGTTTTGGTTTCTTTTTCAAATATTTCACGTGCAATTCCAAGTCGGACGCCTTTTAAAGCGTTCTTATTAAGACAAGCTAACCAATCGACACTTTCCCAAACTGTAGATTTAATCGTAACCGGATCTTCTTCGTCATAGCCGACCATTTCCGCGAATGCGATTGTTACATCCTCGACTGTCCGAGCCATAGGACCTGGCGTATCCTGTGTGTGGGAGAGCGGAATGACACCTGTTCTACTGATTGCGCCAACTGTTGGTTTTAGACCAACTATTCCATTTTGGGCAGATGGATTCAAGATGGATCCGGAGGTTTCAGTTCCAATTGAAAATGCTGCCATGTTGGAAGCGATGGCTGCACCTGATCCAGAGCTCGATCCACCGACGTCAAATGGACCGTACGGATTTTTTACTTGGCCACCACGGGAACTCCAGCCATTTGTCATGCGGTCGGACATAAAATTCGCCCATTCCGTCATATTCGTTTTCCCTAAGATGACTGCCCCGGCATCTCGAAGCTTTTGGACTAAAAAGGCATCTTTTTCAGCAAAGTGGTTTTGCATCGACAATGAGCCAGCACTCGTATGCATATGATCTCCTGTATCGATATTATCTTTTAATAAGACGGGGATACCATGTAACGAAGATCTTGGTCCTTTAACAGAACGCTCGTAGTCTAATGCCTGTGCAATTTGAAGGGCTTGAGGATTAATTTCCAAAACAGCATTCACATTAACATCTCGTAAGGAGATATTCGCTAAATACATAAGTGTCAATCCTTCAGAAGACAGTTCTCCTGACTCCATTTTTTCTTGCATCTGACCAATTGTTGCTTCATCCAGCCAGTTATCCCGTAACTCTTCCAATTGATTAGACTTCATTCCCGTTACCTCCGCTTGAATTCTTTTCTTTCATTTTACATTTTTGTTCCGAAAAGAAAAAATTCCAGTGTTCATGACACTGGACGTTTTAACGATATTTTACCGTATATTCTTTCATTAACTCATAGGATGTCAATTCATATAATTGTTTTCCATTTACTTTAAAAATCCCATTCTCTAAAAGATGTTTAATGATTTTTTCTTTCACTTTCGAGTCTTCTTGCGCTTTCATGCTGACTACTCCTTCTTTCTAATCTCACTCTTATTTTTACCCGCCCTAAATTAGACTAAAACTACCTGCTAAATTGTTTAAATCTTTTGGCAGTAACAGCAGGTATACATCTGTAAATTCCATAACCGATTAGGGCACCAAAGGTATTGAGTATTAGATCATCTATATCACTGCTCCGATCCAATGCAAGCTGTGTAGACTCAATGAATAAAGAAATAAGGAAACCTGTCAAGATTGCCCTCTTTGCATTGAACCGTCCCCAAAGAAGCGGAAGAAGTAAACCAATTGGCATAAAAACAATGATATTGCCCAAGAGATTTATGGTGAAAGGTTCCCAAAATCCCGCATCTTGAATGGCATTGAACGTATCAACGAATACCTTGAATGGCACCGAGTTCACCGCTGTTTGTTGATCCGATGCGTCTTGGTCAAATGTTAAAGCGAATAAACCGATGATAAAAGAGAAGAACAGAACCACACCTGCTTCATGTAATGGAGTTATCCTCTCATTCCTTAAGTTTAACCATAGGAAGCGAATAACAACAAAAGTAGGCATGGCAATGATTAAATAGCTGAACATCGAAGCAATGTATTCAATGATCGTATCCATTCAATCACTCCCGACAGACTTTTAGCCCTTTCCAATTCTGTTCCCATTTTTTCGTATTGAGTCTTGTTTCAAAAATGGACATTAACCGTGTCTTTTTAAATGGCGGTGTGGGCCTAATAATTCCATTCAGGACATCCTCGGTCCCCCATGGGGCTATAAGAATGATGTTCCCGGATTGATCTAATTTCACACCAAGAGCCGTAGCTGTTTCGGGGAATTTTGATATTCCATCAGCTGAAGAGCTGTATGGAGGCACGCCATTCAACACATGCATTCTCGCCTGATTCTTGACTGACCATCTCGGCCCCGGCATCATTGAACAAAGTTGTTTTTCATAGAACTTCTCAATTCGTTCCTCAATATTCCCTGGTTCAAAATATATGACGTCTATATCATCTAAAAGGGTTCGTTCCCCAGTTCCGAATCGGACATCCCATATTTTTGAACGTACAAATCCTGCACAAATCCACCAATCGGGAAGACGTAAAATATCAACTGCTCGAAGAGTTTCCATCATCCATTCATCTTCCCGAATCATCTTTACTATTTTTTCTTCATTCAAATTATCCCACTCCCTTGATGACTACTATTCTACCAATGTTTTAACCTATTTTGCCCGCTAAAATTATTAGAAAATACTGAATTAACGTTGCAATTCATCTTTCTTTAAAAGTATAATAATGTTAACTCTTCTAATTGAGCAGCAATTACTCCTATGGCTTCCACTTCATTTGAAAACGCTATCATTTTGAAGGGATTTACTATTTCTGGGGGGATGAACTTGAAAAAGAAGAAGGCATTAGGCTTCAAACTACTAGTTATTGGATTGGCGTTCCTACTTGCCGCATGTAGCGGCGGAGGTGCTAAAAACATCGCAATCGGACCGCCTGCGAGTGAGACGAACAACGTTTCAAAACTCATTTTGGAAGCTTATGGACTTGGCGAAGGGGATTACAAGGAATTCCAAGAAGGTTTCGGTGATGCAGCTGACGGCGTACAAGACGGGAATATTGACATTTCCATCGGGATCTTAGGATTGCCTGCAGCAAGCATTGAAAGTTTACAAGCTTCTGTTGGGGATGTTGTAATGATGAGTCTTTCTGATGAAGCAATCGACTATATAGAAGAAAATAGTGGTTACAGAAAACACATCATTCCGAAAGAAACCTATGATTTCTTGGATTCAGATATCCAAACGGTCACTGCTTATGCAATTCTGATGGCAAACACAGATACGATCGATGAGGACCTTGGATATGAGCTTGCAAAAATCATGATTGAGAAAGCAAGCGAAAATACACATGCGCAGGCCAAACAAATGATTTTAGAAAACGCATTGAAGGGTGCGGAAGGTCTACCGATCCACCCTGGTGCGAAAAAGTATTACGAAGAGCAGGGATTAACAGTTGATAATCCTGTCGCTGAAATAGGTGCAACCGACCGCAAAAATGAACTGATCTTAGGTACAGGTAGCCAAGGTGGTACGTATTATCCACTTGGAGGCGAAATGGCAAGCATCTGGAATAAGTATATTGACGGTATTAACGTCACAAATACAGAAACAGGAGCATCCGTTGAAAACTTATCCAGTATCCGGGATGGAAATATGGATTTGGGTATGACGGTTCATGTTCCAGCCATGCTGGCAGTCAATGGGGAAGGTGCTTTCGAAGGAAGTGCAGTGCCGAATGCTGCTTTCATCGGTCACATTTATCCTGAAGTCGTTCAAGTTGTGACACGTGAAAATGCTGGTATTAAAAGCTTTGATGATTTGAAATAAAACGTTACACAGAATAGAGAGGTGGCTCGATGAGTGACAAGCAAACCGTAAATGCACAAGAGATGTTAGAGAAGTACGACAAAGAAAACCAATACCGGACAAATATCGGCAAGTGGGCATGGGTTGTGACATTTTTAGGTGTCGCTTTGACCGCCTTCCATCTTTATACGGCCTATTTTGGGGTCCTGCCATCCCAGAAACAAGGAGCTGTCCATTTAGGGACAGCTCTCGGCATTATTTTCCTTCTGTATCCTGCTAAAAAAGGGCTGCAGAAAATTCAAAAGACTGTTCCATGGTATGATCTCGTCTTAGCTTTCACGGCCATGTACGTGACTTACCACAAAATCATTTTCTTCGATTCGATTCTGCAAAGCAGAATCTCCGGCTACAGTATGATGGACACAGTTATTTCTATTTTAGGAATTGTATTGGTATTAGAGGCTACACGAAGGACAGTCGGTCTTCCAATCGTCATTGTTGCCTCTGTAGCGATTTTGTATGCGATTTTCGGAAATCTAGTACCGACAAAAATACTTTCTCATCCGGGATTTTCGGTTGACCGTACCGCCACTACTCTTTGGTTCAAAGAGAGCGGTGTTTTTGGAACCCCGATTCAGATTTCTGCTAAATTCATTTTCCTGTTCCTATTCTTTGGAGTCATGCTGATTCAGACGAATATCGGAAAGTTTTTCAACGATGTAGCATTCTCATTAACTGGTCGGTACACCGGAGGTACGGCGAAAACAGCCGTTGTTGCAAGTGCCCTTCAAGGAACCGTTTCCGGTAGTTCAGTAGGAAATACAGTAGCTACAGGTTCATTTACAATACCGATGATGAAAAACGCCGGATTCAAACCTGAGTTTGCTGGCGCCACAGAAGCAGCGGCTTCTACTGGAGGTCAAATCATGCCACCTATGATGGGAGCTGCCGCTTTCATCATGATGGAATATTTGGGTGTATCCTACAGTGTGATTATGCTTGCTGCCTTAATTCCAGCCATCTTGTATTTCACTGGAATTTTCATTGGAACGCATTTCGAGGCAAAAAGGCTTAAAATTTTGGGATTACCAAAGGATCAGCTTCCTTCGTTCACAAAGTTGATGAAAAAGAACTGGTATATGATCATACCTTTGGTCGTCATTATTACGACCATCATGTCTGGGTTTACGCCACAACGGGCCGCATTGTTCGGTATACTTTCTGCCTTTGCAGTCAGTTTTGTTCAAAAAGAGACCCGAATGTCATGGCGGAAAATCATTTACGTCATGGAGCAGGGTGCGAGAGTAGCGCTTCCCGTAATTGCTGCAGTAGCTGCTGCAGGAATCATTGCCGGAGTCGTCAGTATGACCGGACTTGGAGCGAAGTTTGCAGCTGGTGTCATCGCATTGTCTATGGGGCACCTAATCTTGGCCCTCTTCTTCACGATGATTGCTTGTATCGTATTAGGCATGGGGCTTCCGACTACAGCTAACTATGTGGTTACGGCTACCATTGCTGCACCTGTACTCATCAATGAATTCGGAGTTACTCCGATTGCTGCCCATATGTTCGTATTCTATTTCGGAATTGTAGCTGACATTACCCCCCCTGTTTGTTTAGCAGCTTATGCAGGGGCAGGTATAGCTGGAGCTAATCCATTTAAAACAGGGGTGACCGCCGTTAAATTGGCAATCGCAGCGTTCATCATCCCGTTCATATTCGTCTATAATCCGATACTGGTCATGGTCGATGTTGAACCGATTATGCTCATCGTCTCAATCTTTGCAGCACTCATCGGTATGATGGGAGTCAGCAGTGCTCTAATCGGCTACTTTATAAGAAATTCAAGGCTTTGGGAACGAGCGATCCTCCTCGTTGGCGGATTAATGTTGATCGTTCCGGAAATCATTACGGATGTCATCGGATTATCATTAGTAGTAGTCGTTTGGTTCGTCCAGAAACAACGGTCTGATGAAGATATAGCAAAAGTAAAGGAGCGTATCGCAGTTTGAAGCTAACAACATCGAATAACGATACGAAGATATTCACAAGGATGCTGGCAGTGCTTACTGTCAGCTTTCTTTTCCTTTCTTTCGGGTCTACAGCATCCGCGTCAATGGAACCTGCGGAAATACGAGAAATCAATGACCAAGCTCCCTATCATCTGATTGGGACTGTTACTGAGGACAAGCTGATCCAACAGTTATCCGTGTCAAAGAAGTCGCCATCCCAGCTTCGCATGATGACGATCGAATTAATGGAGCTCAATCGTGCCCCGACAAACGAACCGCTGAGAACAATTGAAGCGACGTATACGTATAGCCCGCCATGGGTCAGTCGTGATGGTGGGAAAGGGATGGATATTGCTGTCGGAGATGTCATTGAAGTTTGGTTGGATGAGGGAGAGTTTGGATTAGAGCCTGCTATCGGGGGAGATTCTGTTCAGCATGTTTTTTATGTGAAAGAACGGCCGATTCATATTCGGGAACCGATTACTTCAAAAGCATTGCATGTAACTGAATCATTTCTACAAAATCCTCATACCGTTGGTAATTCCGTTGTCATCACGGGTCTACTCATATTATCTGCCTTATTGGCCTTCTTAGGTCGGCGAAAACTAAAGCATAACTAACTAAAAAAAGAATCTGCCACCAACTGTAGAGTGAGCATTGCCCAATTAGGCTTTGCTCTCCTCCTTACAGAAGCGGCAGATTTTTTTATTGTGATTCACTTAACGATTTGGAATGGTATTGACTTACTTGGCTAAGTCTTCGATTGAATCGATTTCCATGTATGTTGGAACGACTAAACCAATTTTTACTCCAGTCATACTAATTCCTAAATCTTCAAATTTACCATCAAATTCTTTTGCATACGTTGCATGCGTTAAAGGTAACCAGGCTGCAAGTGAAGCATCTGCACTACCATCAGCAACAGCTGTCCACATTGGTCCAGCCTCAACTTGTGACATTGTCACATCATACCCGATATCTTCTAATACCAATTTCATGACATTTGTACTGGCAATCTCACTATCCCATGCCACGTAAGCAAGTTTAATTTTATCTCCGTCTACTTTTTCAACACCGTCTGTCCATTCTGCAACTTTTTCTGGATTTGCATCAATCCAATTCTGGGCAGCAACTTCCGGCTTTTCTCCGTCTTTAATTTCAATCATGACTGCACCCATATCATCCTCTGACCAATTAAAGTTCGAAAGGATTTGATGAGCTTCCGGCATGTCTTCTTTCAGTCCAAGACGGCCAATTGTATGGATTTCTTCCTCTCCACCGTATACACCTTTTGGATCTTCAAGATATTTCAAATCGTATTCAGCAAATTTCCAGTGAGGTGTCCAACCTGTTACAATGATTGGCTCCTCTGCATCATATGCTTTTTTTAGAGCTGCAGTCATGGCTGCGCTTGAACCAGATGTTACAGTCCAATCCTCTAAACCATACTCATCAATTGCTTTTTCAGTTGCTTGCATAATACCGGCACCTGGGTCAATTCCGGTAATCTTATAGTCGAGTTTTTCACCGACAGACTCGCTTGAAGATGAACTATCACCCTCTGCATCATTTCCACAAGCTGCTAAACCTGCTGTCAATAAAGCGATTGCTCCTAAACCTACTAACTTCTTTTTCAAATTCATATTGTTTTTCCCCCTACTTTTCTTTTTCCTGCGTGTTGTGTAATTCTATCTAAAATGATTGCCACAATGACAATCGATAAGCCAGTTTCAAAACCGACTCCGGTTTTCAACTGCGTAACAGAACGGTAAACTTCTTCACCGAGACCTGGTGCCCCTACCATGGAGGCAATAACCACCATGGAGAGTGAAAGCATGATACTTTGGTTCACACCCGCCATGATCGTCGGTTTCGCCAAAGGTATTTGAACCTTGCCAAGCCGTTGCCACGTAGTAGATCCAAATGCTTCCGTCGCTTCAATCAGCTCACTTGGAACTTGTTGAATTCCCAACATAGTCAGCCGAATAGTTGGCGGCATTGCAAATATAACGGAAGCGACAACCCCTGGCACAACTCCAATATTAAAGAAGAAGATTGCTGGGATTAAGTAAACGAAGGCCGGCATCGTTTGCATCAAGTCTAAGATCGGATTGATAACCTTACGGACCTTGCTGCTCTGAGAACCCCAAATTCCTATTGGAATCCCGACAACCACTGCAAAGAAAACGGATGTCAGCACCAACGCCAACATTTGCAGCATTTCATACCAATAACCTAAATAGTCGACAAATAACAGGCCGATCAATGTAAAGATGGCAACCTTACGTGTTGAGATCAACCAAGCAAGTGCGGCGAATAAAACAGCTAATAGTATGGAAGGGACCATATTTAATAGATCGACCGAACCTTCGACTACACCTTCCAAGAAATCTGCGATTCCATCGAAAACAGTTCCGAAAGTTGCTACTAACCAATCTACTAACTGATCTATCCAGTCCGCGAACGGAATACGAGGTAATAGTTCATCCACCTACATCACCTCCAATTCAGAACTTGCTTCTACAGCTTCTTCCGCTTTTTCATTAATAAACTGGTCATCTCCAGCTAAAGCTCCAATTAATGCACCTCGGATAATAATTCCTAACAGTCTTTGGTCTTCGTTAACCACTGAGACTGGGATTGTAGCCGTTGATACCGTGTCAAACAAGTCTGTTAACACTGTATCCGGAGTTACTTTTACTATATCCGTGATCAGCACATCCCGAAGAGAAAGATCCTCTTCCACTGCTTTTAGTGCATCTTGAGCAGTAACTGCTCCTATCAGTTTGTTTCCTTTATCAACAACGTAAATAGAAGAAATTCCAAGCTGGTTCATTAAACGTAGAGCAACACGTGGACCACGTTCAATCGGTACAGAATCCGCCTTTTTCATAATGTGGCCGGCCGTCAGAACTTTTGATAAATCTACGTCCTCGACAAACCGTTCTACATATTCATTGGACGGGCTCATTAAAATTTCTTCCGGTGTTCCAATTTGGACGATTTCCCCATCTTTCATCAAGGCGATACGGTCGCCGATCCGAAGTGCCTCATCCAAATCATGGGTAATGAAAATAATCGTTTTCCCCACATCACTGTGTAACTGCAGGAGTTCGTTTTGCATGTCTTTCCGGATGAGAGGATCCAGCGCACTAAAAGCTTCATCCATCAGCAATACATCAGGATCTGTTGCAAGTGCCCTTGCAAGTCCTACACGCTGCTGCATACCTCCGCTCAATTGGCTTGGATATTGAGTTTCGTAGCCTGCAAGACCTACGAGTCTCAACGATTCCGTTGCCTTTTGACGACGCTGTTCTTTTGGAACACCTTGAAGTTCCAAACCATATTCCGTATTCTCGATAATCGTCTTATGCGGAAAGAGAGCAAAGTTCTGAAACACCATACCGATTTTCTTTCTTCGTACTTCTCGGAGCTGTTCTTTGTTCATCTGCATGAGGTCTTCACCATCCAGCAATATTTTCCCGGATGACGCATCAATCAGACGGTTGAGCATTCTCACCAATGTGGATTTTCCACTTCCTGAAAGTCCCATGATGACAAAAACCTCTCCATCGTACACATCAAAACTTGCATTTTTGACCCCAACAGTTGCTCCTGTTTGTTTTAGGATTTCCGCTTTCGTTTTCCCGTCAGAAATCATTTGTGTTGCTTTTCTTCTGTTCTTACCAAATATTTTCGAAGCTTGGAGAACTTCTATTTTTTTAGTTCTCATTTCCCCGTTCATATTCACACTCCTTTTGCTTAACTCCTTAATTAGTATAAAGGTAATATAAAATGAAAACAACTGTTCAAACTTTTTATTTAGTTCATACAGAAAAAACTGTACGAACTATAATTATTATAAATTGCATTTTAAAAGTGGGTATAATACATTTAGAATATTAAACACATGCTGTAATTATGAGCCATTAATAAGTGGAGGGACATCATCATGGAAGGCAAAGAACGCTTAGAAAAAGCCCGTGAACGTATTATTGAAACGATTGCACAAAATATTCATCTATACGGTTTGGCTCCTTCAGTAGGCAGACAGTACGGGGTCATGTATTTCCATGATGAACCGTTGACTCTTGACGAAATGACCAATCTTTTAGGTATGAGCAAGACGAGTGTCAGTACTTCTGTCAAGGCGTTAAGCGACCTGAAACTGGTTGAACGCGCCTGGAGAAAAGGAATTCGAAAAGATTTGTATCAAGTAACGGACGATTGGCATCAAAATTTTATTGATCTGTTCTCGATCAAATGGCGCCGATCCGTTTCCCTCCATAACGCAGCCATAAAAAAATCAATAGCTGAGTTGGAGACACTCATCCAAGACCCAGAAATATCTGCTGAAGTGAAAGAGTTCGCGGTTGAGGATATTGAGAAGCTGAAAAGTATGAAAGCGTATTATGAATGGCTCGATCGGTTAGTGGATGCTTTCGAGGACCAAGAAATTTTCAACTTGGTTCCTAAAGAACCGGGTTCATCGGACAAGTGATTCATATGTAATAAAAAACAAGGCTCCTCAATCGAGAAGTCTTGTTTTTACTTTTTTATATTTTTTAATGAAGATTACGGGAGGTTGTGTTTTCTTCCTTCTCCGAATCTCCTTCACTTTCTTTATTTTTTGGGGATAGCCGCTGGAATAGTGCAGCAGTCGTTTTGTACAAATTCTCAATCTTTTCTTCTAAATGATTTGTACGCTCAAACAATACTGATCGGATATGATCGATTTGCCGATTCAACTTATCAATCAGTCCCTCTTGGCTATCGATTTTGTCGGCCACTTCCTGCTGGACCGTTTCTAACCTTGTCACTTGATTGGAAAGGGTTTTTTGAATTTCCGTCTGTTCATCGACTTTTACCTCAATCCGCCCATTCGACTCACTTAAATCACTTAATCGTGTCATGAGATCTTGGTTTAACCGGTTCATATCTTCCACTTTTTGTACGAGATCCTTCTTGCTATTTTGCTCATGCTTTAAAACAAGTTGGAGTTTACGATTCTTAAGCTCCAAGCTTTTAAGCCATGCCAATACGGCCTGCTCCAATTCCTCGTGGCGCTCACTCATTTCCTGCATTTCCTCCAGATGCTCCATAAGTTCTTTCCACTGATTGGATTGCCGTATTTCCAACTTTTTCTGTGAATGTCTTAAGCCATATATTGCCCGGTGGAAGGTCCTGTTCGTTTTCTGCTGGTTCTCCAGCACTTCCGACAAATAATCCCTGCGTTCAATCCTTTGGTTTGACTCATTCAATTTTTTTCGGTTTCGATACACGCCCGGGTGCTGATTGTCATTCATATACAAGCCCATATGCCTCACACCCCCTTCTGATCTACTCTATTATCTTATGCGGGAGATAAGAAGAAGGGCACTGACATAATAGAATTCATCACGTTTATGAGATGGTCGCTTCTAATTCCAATTCAACATTTCCTGCAATCGCTCTGCTGATCATACAGGAACTCTCCGCCTTTTCTGCAAGTCTCTTGGCAAGGGAGCGTTCACGTTCCGATGCTCCTTCTTTTAACTCAATAGTGGGGCGGTGAATAATTTTCTTATATGTAAAAACTCCATCCTTTACTTCTACAATCGCCTCTGATTCCATCGAAAGGGATTTTTTCTCAAGTCCACTACGCTCCATCATAGCTGCTAACGTGATGATATAGCAGGTTGCAGCGGCTCCTAATAACATTTCATCCGGATTCGTACCAACACCCGGTCCATCCATTTCTGGAGGAATTGAAATTTCAGTTTTTAGATTTCCCGATTCAATCGTCCCGACGTCATTTCTTAAACCAGGCCAATCTGCTTTTAAATGAAAGTGATGCAATGCCATAACTACGTCCTCCTCTACTCTTCTTTCCTCTATTTTACACAAAACTGCTATTGCCCTTAAATTGTCCGCCTTTATGTTATAACTATTACTAACGAAAAGCCTTTTAGAAAGAAGTGAATCTAATTGAACTATCAACCTGCTATTCATTTTAATAACGTCAATTTCTCTGCAAATGACCATAAAATCTTAAAGCAAGTTACGGGTTCATTTCCGGAAGGATCGATCACTACTTTAGTGGGACCATCGGGGGCCGGGAAGACGACTCTGTTAAAGCTTTGTAATGGATTATTATCTGCTGACTCAGGAGATATTTATATACATGGCAAACCGATTGACACGTATTCTCCACCTGTCTTAAGAAGATTAGTCGGTCTCGCCCTCCAAAGTGCTCCAATGATTCCTGGCACAGTTTGGGAAAATCTTGCACTTCCCCGGACCTTAAAACAAGAAAAGTTGGACCAAAAAGAAGCACAAACGGCATTAAACAAAGTTGGGTTGCCAGAGGACTTGTTGAAGCGAAACACGAAAGATCTTTCCGGTGGACAACGTCAAAAGGTCTCCATCGCCCGCACCTTAATGAATCGTCCAGAAATTCTTTTGCTGGATGAAATCACTTCTTCTCTCGATCAAACTTCAAGGCAAGAAATCGAAGACTTGATCGTTAAGGTCAATAAGAACGGGACAACCATCGTTTGGATTACACATAACTTGCAGCAGGCTCTTGAAATAGGAACGTTTACATGGGTATTAATGGATGGGGAAATCATTGAAACCGGTGATAGTGCGCTATTAAAATCTCCGACTAATGAACGAGTGCAAAAATTTGTGAAGGGGGAAGGAAAATGACGTTCACTACGTTGTCCTTAACCTTAATATTTGTCCTGATTCCGCTTATTCTCTCCAAAACATTTGGATTAGGCTTGGAAAAAGATACGCTTATTGCGACAATTCGCTCAATTATTCAATTATTGGTCATTGGTTATGTACTAAAGTTTGTTTTCGACTCCGATAGCTTTGTCTATATACTCCTCATTGTTCTGCTAATGATCATCGCAGCAACTAATAATGTGAAGAAAAAAGGACTTTCAATCAAGGGCATCACTTGGAAAGTGGCGGCTGCGCTCATTTTTGTAGAAGTGCTGACGCAATCGATTCTTTTAGGCTTCCGGATTATACCTCCCGAAGCACCATACATCATATCGATTAGTGGTATGGTGATTGGGAATTCAATGGTTCTTGCGATTCTTTTCTTAAATCGTTTTACTGCAGAAATTGAAGCACGCCATGAAGAAACAGAGTTGATCCTTTCACTTGGAGGCACGCCAAAACAAGCCGTTCATCGGCAGTTGCTCAGTGCCATAAAAGCCAGTATGATTCCAACCATTGAAAGCCAAAAAACGGTAGGACTTGTCCAATTGCCTGGCATGATGAGCGGACAAATCATCGCCGGTGCCGATCCTGTCATCGCAGTGCAATTTCAATTGCTTATTCTCTTTCTTTTATTGACGACAGCCGGGGTCACAAGCGTACTTTTAGGGTTTCTTTCCTACCCGGTTCTATTCAATGAAAAGATGCAATTTATAAAAGAATAACTGCCTTCTTAAAAAAACAGCCAGTTTCCACTTTTAGAAATCTGGCTGTTTTCTCTTTACCCTGCTGACCATCATGAACTTCCAATCTTACAAGGGCTTGGTTTCCCTCCTGTACGTTGGAATTTTTAAGATACCTCTCCTCTGTTTGACACGTCCTTTTTAAACTATGCAACTCATTCCCGATTGACCGGTTTTATTGTTAGGTTCTTTCATGTCCGGCTATTTGAACCAATATACTAAGAGAACTAAGAATAAAAAGGAGCTGCAAACTATGGTGACAAAACCGCCAGCCTTGAAAACCGGTGACACGATCGGGATTGTAACTCTTGGAAGCCCATTGGCTGCGGAACAAATAGACTTGGGAATTGATATACTTCAAAAGATGGGTTACAAAATTGTCGTAGGGGATTATGTATATGCTGCGAATGGCTTTTTAAGTGCCGGTCCTCGGGAACGTGCCTCCGACTTAATGAAGATGTTTGAAAATCCTGAAGTTAACATGATTCTTTCAACACGAGGTGGAGTCGGTGTAGAGGGGATCTTGCCTTATTTAGATTTCTCGACAATCTCAAGAAATCCGAAAATCTTATCTGGCTATAGTGACATTACTATTCTTCAGAATGTCCTTGTGGAATATGCCAACCTTCTATCCTTCCAAAGCCTAATGCTTCTCGACTTCGACAAAGATATTCCTCAATATAATTTAGATCAGTTCTTTTCCGCTACTTCTGTTCGGGAGGTCCCCTGGCAAATTGAAAACCCACCTGAAATCTTAAAGACAAGCCTCGTTCCGGGAAACGTTTCAGGGATGCTCATCGGCGGAAATTTAACTTCATTTATCGGTACATTAGGCACACCATACGAAGTGGATACGACAGGGCGAATTCTAATATTAGAAGAGACCCATGAACCGGCGAATACGTTTTATCGATACATGACTCATTTAGCAATGGCCCGGAAGCTTGATGATTGCGTAGGAATCATCATGGGGGAATGTACTGGATGTGAGGCAGCGTACGGAAAGACATACGACGATATCATACAAGAATTTCTCGTTCCATTAGGAAAACCGTTAATGACAAATGTCGCAACTGCTCATGGAACTTATAAAGCCGCAATCCCTCTGGGGGCTACCGTAAATTTGAATACGTATAGCAATACCATTACAGTCATGGAGTCGGTTGTTTTAGACTCTGTAATATAATTTTTTTCTTAAGCTCTTATTTTAAAAATAATTTAATATTATTTGAATATTTCATCAGAAAGCATTGTCTATTACTTTGGTACCAGTTATGATATGGGAAAATAGCAAAAATTGCTGGAGTGACCATATGGAATCGCTTACCTACCATTTCCTGTTTAACCTTTCTTTAATGCTCGCATTATTTTATGTTTTTTATATTTCAACTGTAAATCTGAGGATGGTCATATCTCGCTTTCCGGGAATTTTCTTTTATTCTTCATCACTTATACTGTGTTTCGTATTTTCGTTCCGGTTGAATGATTTCTTTGTCATTGATATGCGCTTCGTTCCTTTTCTTATTGGCTCCCTTTACCATCCTTTAAGTCTTCTTCTTGGTATATTGGCAATAATTGTTCGGGGCTTTTATGGAATCGATGAAGGGTTCTATTTAAACGCACTTGTTTTTTCCGTGCTTAGCTTGGCCTTTTGGAAATGGCGGTACACTTTTTTGAAATTAAAACCACTCACCAAGATGATTGTAACGTTTACCGCCACATCACTATTCAGTTTAGGCACATTACTCATATCAACTACGTGGATCCCAGCTGAGTATGTGATGGAGATCTGGTTTGCGGCCTTGACTGTACCTGCCATGAGTGCCTTGATACTTACTTGTCTAATTGAACTGATTGCTCATAATGAGGAAAATGAACGCCGGCTATTTAAAGAGGAAAAGTTAAAAGCAATTGAACAGATGGGAGCAGCCATATCACATGATATCCGCAATCCCCTCACCGCAGCAATTGGTTTCACAGAATTACTTTCTTCCGACTCTATTAACCAGGAGAGCCGAAAACACTTCACTTCTATTCTTAAAACTGAAATTGAACATGCGGAACAAATTTTACAGAACTACCTAAACTTCACGAAACCTGCAACATTATCTTTCACCAATGTATCGATTGATAACGAGTTAAATAAGGTTGTCCAAATGCTACAGCCCTTAGCAAATCTTCATTCTATTAAGATTGAAACTAATCTAATATCTAAAGGTACTATTATTATAGACCGTCAGAAATTTAACGAAAGTGTCACTGCCTTTATCCAACATTCCCTGCTCACCATGGAGCCAGGTGGCACACTTGTCATCAGCTCATCCTTATCTAAAACTAAAGTCATCATTCGTTTAGACATCCATGAAGTCGCCTTATTAGGAAAAAATTATCTTGAGAAGAGTTTAAATGAACAAAACGCACTATTGTCGTCCATGCATACGATCAAAGCTATGAAAGGCATGATCGAAAGTAAAACTACTCCTATTGGACATACATTCCTACTAACGTTTAAAAAAGGGTAAAAGATTAGATTTTATACGAGCAGCTATAGTATCTAAGTTGACTCATAAGGAGAGCCCCCCTTGCAAATCGTCGAACACTTTTTATTTAATCTGTCGCTATTAGTTGTATTATTATTTTTCTTAGGTTTATGGGGAAGACACTCAAGTGATTCCACCTTAAAAGTTCTAACAAAGACGTATTTCATCACTAGTATATCCATCTGTTTTTTCTTTTCGTATCCCATTAATGAGAATGTTCTTTTGGACCTTCGGCTTATTCCGTTTATCATTGGTTCTCTCTATGCAGGGATGGGCATTATTTTAGGAATACTGGCTGTGATCGTCAGAGGATTTTTCGGGTTTGATCTCGGTTTTATACTGAATGCACTACTATATTTGACCCTTGCCCATATCTCCATAAAATGGGCCCCTAAATTCCTGGTCCTACTTCCTAAGCAACGTATATTGGTTGCAGTTTATATCACTCTCGCAATTGGAATTCTTCAAGGTCTCGCTTTAGATTTTATAACACAGGAGCATCCTTGGGGTGCATATACTGCCTATTTGTTCATCCAACCAATCGGAGTTGGGCTTATTGCATTCTTCTTGGAAGAGTTGTGCAAGTCCAATAAATTTAAAAACCATAAAGTAGAGACAAAAAGACTAGAAGCTGTTGAACAAATGGGTGCTGCCATCTCTCATGAGATACGGAATCCTCTAACAGCTGCCCTTGGTTTTGTGCAATTGTTAGAAAATGATCAGTTAAATGAAGAAGAAAGAGAACTGTATTTATCGATTTTAAAACAAGAGCTTCATTCTGCTGAAAACGTCATTCAAGACTATTTAACCTTTTCCGATCCAAATATCGAAAAGGAGAAGTTCGATCTTATTCAAGAAGTTACAAATGTAGTCCATTCGTTAAAACCACATGCACAGAAAAATGAAATCAGGATCATTACTGTATTACCTAAGAATGTAATCATCGAAGGAGACCGTCAAAAACTCCGTCAATGCTTGATGAATATTATGAAAAACGCCTTAGAAGCTATGGAAAATGGCGGATTATTGAAAGTGAAGGTTATTCTTCATTACTCAACTGTAACGATTCGTATTAAAGATACAGGACCAGGTATGACAAAAGAGCAGATCGAACGAATTGGAGAACCATACTATTCAACAAAAGGTGATCGAGGTACAGGTCTTGGCCTTATGGTCGTATTTAGTATAATTCGAGCGATGAACGGGACAATCCATGCTGAAAGTGAAGTAGGCAAAGGGACCGTCTTTGAAATTTCCTTACCCACAATTCCCTCTGATATAGAGATACGTACCATGTCTAACATTTACATATAAGTAGAACAAATTTCTTGTCTTTATAGCTCATATTGCCTCACGCCTTCGTGAAGCAAAGCCAAAAAGAAATGTCCGGTAAAGCGATACATGTCTACATTCTGAAATGCCGGAGCTCAAAAGAGCTCCGGCATTTTTTAGTAATCTGTGTCATTTCTGCGGGCTTCATTTTTTGCTTCTTCTGTGTCAAACTCTTTCCCGAATTCTGTTTGCAGATCCGTCCGGTTGTAATATCCCCGTTGGCTTTCCAATGTCATTTCTTCACCGTCGTCACTCTTTCTCAATCCTTCCATATAACGATGGAAGAACATTTCGCCAATTGTCAGTGCAATGGCGGAGAGTATGGCGGCCGTTGCTAACGGAACTGGACCCTCGAATAGATAAGAGCCCAAAAACCAAACGATCAATAAGGCTAGTCCGAAATCGAGTGCAGAGGAAAAGAGGTTTCCGGCTCGGGGCAGAATATAAAGATCAGCCACATAGCCGATTCCTGTAATAACTAAGCTCAATATTAAAATATCAGTAAACGATACCGCGTAAAACCATCCAAGTACCAGCCATAGTACCGCTAATGTCATTAGAAATTTAACAACAAGTGATTTCATAGACCTCAACTCCTTTCTTCAGTTTTCTTCGTTATGTTTTCCAATTTCCTAAGTTTCATCCGAAAAGGTTTGACTGTATACAGGAATTTTTGTTATCATCATTTAGTTAGCAAGGCTAACTAAATGACTGGGGTGATTTCTATTTCTGCATATCATGACTTTCTCAGAGAGCTTGTATTACTTCATCGTCCATTTGATCATCACTTACAGCAGCAATTGGCAAAGCACGGGTTATTCCGAGCACAATGGTCAGTTTTATATCGCTTATTCCATGAAAAAACTTCAACAATCGGCGAACTGGCAAAATCTCAATTTGTTGAAAAACCGACGATGACCAAAATTGTTAATCGCTTATTTGAGATGGAAATAGTGGAACGGATTCAAAGTGAGGACCGGCGAGAAAAGAGAATTCAGCTAACAGAGCATGGTCAACTGATCTATTCTGAAGTGAGACAATCAATCGACCAATTTGAACAGAAAATTGTGGAGAACATTTCCATGGAGGAACAAAAAGAAGTGATTCGTATTATGTCGATAGTCAGGTCTAACCTATCTAATTTAGAAAAGGAGAATGATTAGTGGAAAACAAAGAACAATTATGGACAAAAAACTTTTTGACTGTCTCAGCTATTAATTTCTTTTTAACTTTAGTCTTTTATTTATTGATGGTTACAATCGCTCTTTATGCTGTTGCGGAATATGATGCATCGACGAGTGAAGCGGGACTTGTAACTGGAATATTCATAATCGGTACTTTAATCGGACGTTTAGGAATTGGGCGTTACATGGATCGAATCGGCCGGATGCGTACATTATTTATCGGTCTGATTTTTTTCATTGTTACTTCTATGATGTACTTCTTAGACTGGGGATTATCGTTCCTTTTAATTAATCGCTTTATCCATGGTTTATCATTAGGAGTTGCAAGTACAGCCACGGGAACACTTGTCGCTCTTATTATTCCAACTACCCGTAAAGGTGAAGGCATTGGTTATTACAGTATGAGCGCCACTTTAGCTACGGCAATCGGCCCTTTCATCGGACTGTATATGAGTCAGCACTTTACTTACAATTTAATCTTTTCATTTTGTGTAGGTTTGGCCCTTTTTAATTTGATAATTTTTGTACTTTTAAAGTCAGGTTATACAGAAACAGAAATTGCTCCTGTCGAACAACAGAAAGGTTTCCGTATCTCCAACTATTTAGAGCCGAATGCGATTCCGATTGCTTTTATAACTCTTGTAGCAGCCTTCTGCTATTCAAGTGTCCTTTCTTTTATCAACTTCTTCGCAGTTGAAAACGAATTGGTAAGTGCTGCGAGTTATTTCTTCTTAGTCTATTCAATTGCGATTCTCCTTTCTCGTCCGATTACAGGAAAACTTTTTGACTTAAAAGGTGCAAATATCGTTATTTATCCAGCATTAGTCCTATTTGCAATCGGCATGTTTCTATTATCCATCGCGTCAACGGGAGTTTTGTTATTACTTGCAGGGGTTCTGATCGGTGCAGGATTCGGCAACATTCAATCATGTACTCAGGCAATAGCGGTTAAACTGACATCGCCACAACGAATGGGTCTTGCCACTTCAACGTTTTTCATTTTCTTGGATGCGGGTCTTGGATTTGGACCGTATTTGCTTGGTTTCCTTATTCCTTTTACAGGCTATAACACACTGTATGGGATATTAGGCGGCGGCGTTCTCTTCACTATTTTCCTCTACACAATCCTTCATGGAAGAAAAGACAGAGTATTGAACACCCATTAAACAACAAAAAGAAGTCAGTTTTGGAAATTACGAGAACACGCAAATTTCCACTGACTTCTTTTCTATTTCGCCATACGATTTTTCTCATGTGAATCTCCGATAAACCTTTTTGCCATCATACGTATAAACAATTGGCTTCTCACTAACAGTCGTTTCCATATGAACAGTCCTGCCCCATAATTGATAAATATACGGAAGAACATGTTCGAGGTAGTGTGGATCCAGCTCGGTCCCTTCATATTCATGAAGCAAGTAAAGTTCTCCGTTCTTTAAATAATCCCCGTTTTCGACGACGATGTAAGGGAACCCCCCATTTACCCTCATGGAAACTAATTGATCCCTGACCTGCTCATAATCCTTATCAGATATTTTGTAATCGTTTCCTGACTTCTGGAATAAATACAAATCCTCTCGTTTCACTAAGTCCTTCGTCAAATAATTACGGATAAAGGAAAGGTCTGATTCAATTTCTCTAACCTCAAATATTTTATCTCTGCCCGAATTCGGTTTAATACCTGTTCTAATCATTTCTTTCGTTGGATTGTTATATCGTTTTTCAATATCCTCAAAAATCTTCAAACCTAAATAATAAGGGTTGATGGAGGTCCGCGAAGGCTGAACGACTGCAGCATTCAACTTGGCGAACTCAATGGTTTCGTCTGTCGTTAAATCCAGTTCCCGAAGAATTCTCTGATGCCAATACGATGCCCATCCTTCATTCATAATTTTCGTTTCGAGCTGCGGCCAGAAATAGTGCATCTCCTCACGAATCATCGTTAAGATATCCCGCTGCCACTCCGTCAATTCACGGCTGTATTCTTGAATGAATAGAAGCAAATCCTTTTCAGGTCTTGGCGGGAACTTCTTTCGTTTCGGGGATTCCTTCTTTTCCGACTTTCCGTCCAAATTCCACAAATCATCATATGGAGTAATGGGTGCTGCATTCGGTTCTTCTTCCTCTTGAAGTAATTCATATTGAAGTTTCGGCCGTACGATTGACGGATCAATATGTTCTTGAATCGACAATATAGCATCGATAAACCGTTCCACTTCATCCTTGCCGTATTCTTTTTCATAAGCGGCGATTCGTTCGGCCGTTGCTGTCATGCTCTCGACCATGTCCCGCCGTGTATTTGAAAAGCGGACATTATTTTTGAAGAAATCACAATGGGCCAAGACGTGCGCGATGATCAACTTATTTTGGATTAAGCTATTGGTATCCAGTAAAAACGCATAGCAAGGATTCGAATTAATGACAAGTTCATAAATCTGGCTAAGTCCTAAATCATATTGGAGCTTCATCTTGTGAAATTGTTTACCGAAGCTCCAATGTGTGTATCGAGTTGGCATCCCATAAGCCCCGATGGTGTAAATGACATCAGCGGGGCAGATCTCATACCGCATTTCAAAAAAATCAAGGCCGAATCCCTCTGCAATTTCTGTAATTTCCTCGATAGCTTTCTTTAAAGTTACGTCCATTCATGTTCCTCCCAAAATCAGTAATCGGGAAGGCCCGTTCAGACTGTTTCTCCCGCCTTATGAAAAATGCCTTTCAATGCATGATAGACATCATTCTTTTCTTTCAATGTATAATGGCGGAACTTAGGGCTGCTAATATTCTTGTAGGCGGACATCAACGTCGAATAACGGTTATGTGCATTAACCTCCCCGTATCCGAACATGCGGGAAAGCTCCATCAGCTCATTCACAAGCCGGACACAACGTTCATTATCATTGGACATATTTTCACCATCCGAAAAGTGGACCGGGTAGATATTGTAGCGAATTGGACTATACTTATCATGAATCAGTTCCAATGCCTTTTGGTAAGCGGATGAACAAATTGTTCCCCCGCTTTCTCCTTTTGTGAAGAAATCCTCTTCTGTCACAACCTTTGCTTCTGTATGATGCGCGATGAATTCAATATCAACGGTCTCGTACTTTGTACGGAGGAATTTCGTCATCCAGAAAAAGAAGCTGCGCGCCATGTACTTCTCAAATTTCCCCATTGATGCACTCGTGTCCATCATGGCGAGGACGACAGCTTTGGAATCCGGCCTCAGTACTTCGTTCCACGTTTTAAACCGTAAATCATCATTATAAATTGGTGTAATTCCAGTACTTCCTTCCATTGCGTTACGCTTGATCGCTGTCAGGATAGTTCGTTTTTTATCGATATTCCCCATTAGACCTTTTTTCCGGATATCATTAAACTCAATTTTTTCAGTAATGAAATCAGACTGTTCTTTCCTCTCCAAGTTCGGCAATTCCATTTCCTTGAACAGTGCACTTTCTAAATCAGCCATCGATACTTCTGTTTCATAGAAGTCCTCACCAGGCTGATCTCCCGCTTCTTTTCCGTTCCCTTGGCCTGCCTTTTGATCGCCTCCTCGGGCCACCACATCGCCGACTTTACTGTCACCATTTCCCTGGCCGACATGTTTTGACTTATCGTAGTTATAACGGATTTTATATTCGTCCAGAGATCGGATCGGGATTTTAATCACTTGTTTTCCGTTGGAAAGAACGATACTCTCTTCACTCACTAAATCAGGCAAATTATTCTTAATGGCTTCTTTCACTTTATCCATATGACGTTGTTGATCCAAATACCCTTTTCGATGCAATGACCAGTTTTCCTGAGAGATGACAAAACGACTATTCGGCTTTTCGTTCATTTACATCCTCACCCATCTATTATTAGAAAGTTTATAATTTTCTCTATACTATGCAGAAGGGATGATGGTCACGCATGATATTGGGTATAAAAAAACAAGACTAATTTTTAATCAGTCCTGTTTTTTTACCCTACACAAACTTATCGATTCAAGAGACTCCCTACATATCGAAGCAATTCATTCGCGGAAGAAGGATTATAGCCATGCTCATCCACAAGTCTGGCCACTACTTCGTTGATTTTCTTTAATTGGGATTCGTCCGGAGTTTTCGACGACGTTGTAATTTTAACGACATCCTTCAAGTCAGCAAATAGCTTCTTCTGTATTGCTTCGCGCAGCCGTTCGTGCGAATTGAAGTCAAAGCGTTTCCCTTTTCTGGCGAATGCCGAAATCCGGATTAGAATTTCTTCCCGGAATGCGCGCTTTGCATTTTCGGAAATCCCAATTTGTTCTTCTATTGAACGCATGAGCTTTTCATCCGGATTCAATTCCTCGCCGGTCAGTGGATCGCGGATCTTGTGCTTATTGCAGTAAGCTTCTACATTATCCAAGTAATTATCCATCAATGTCTTAGCAGACTCTTCATAGGAATAGACGAACGCCTTTTGTACTTCCTTCTTCGCGATGTCATCATATTCCCTTCGGGCTATGCCGATATAATTCATAAATGACTCTTTATCTTCCTTGGAAATGGAAGCATGCTGATCCAATCCGTCCTTTAAGGATCGAAGTACATCGAGTGCATTGATCGATGGTATTTCCTTGCGGATAATGGCAGATGATATCCGGTTAATGACATACCGCGGATCTATACCATGCATTCCCTCTGTCGGATACTCTCGCTTCAATTCCTCTAAGTCAATCTGATTAAAGCCCTCTACACTTTCTCCATCATACAATCTCATTTTCTTCACGATATCGACGCCCTGTTTCTTCGGCACCTCCAGCCTCGTCAGGACTGAGAATATCGCTGCGGTACGTAGCGCATGCGGAGCGATATGCACATCCGCCATATCACTTTCCTTGATCATCTTTTCATAGATCCGCTCTTCTTGTGACACTTTCAAGTTATAAGGGATTGGCATGACGATGATTCGGGAATGCAACGCTTCGTTCTTTTTATTGGCAATAAACGACCGGTATTCTGTTTCATTCGTATGAGCAATAATGACTTCATCTGCGCTAATCAGTGCAAACCGGCCAGCCTTGAAGTTACCTTCCTGGGACAATGACAGCAAATGCCATAAGAATTTTTCATCAAGCTTCAACATTTCTTGGAACTCCATAATTCCACGGTTAGCTTTGTTCAATTCTCCGTCAAAACGGTACGCACGAGGATCGGATTCAGAACCATATTCCGCAATCGTAGAGAAGTCGATACTTCCCGTCAAATCTGCAATATCTTGTGATTTGGGATCGGATGGCGTAAATGTACCAATTCCAACTCGGCGATCTTCTGAGAAGAAGATCCGTTCCACTAAAACATCTTCAATTCTTCCATCATATTCTTTCTCCAAACGCATCGTATTAAGAGGCGATAAACTGCCTTCAATCCGCACTCCATATTCCTTGGCGAAGTCATCTCGTAAATGACTCGGAATCAAATGAAGGGGATCTTCATGCATCGGACAGCCCTTAATGGCATAAACGGCTCCTTCATCAGTGCGCGAATAATGCTCCAAGCCACGCTTCAATAAGGTAACAAGTGTTGACTTCCCTCCACTTACAGGTCCCATCAGCAGCAAGATCCGCTTTCGGACATCCAGTCTTTTAGCGGCAGGATGAAAATACTCCTCGACTAACCGCTCCAAAGATGACTCCAGTCCGAAAATTTCTTCACCAAAGAAATGGAACATTTTCTGCTCGTTCCGCTCCGTCACTCCAGCACTTTTAATCATGTTATAGATTCGGGAATGGGCTGTCTGGGCAACTTCTGGCCGTTCCTTCACAATACTCAAATAATCTGCAAACGTACCAACCCATTTTAATCGATTCTCTTCTTCACGGTAGCTTTTCACCTTATTCAAAATGTCCATTGTGTTCCCTCCATTCAGGGCATGGTTTAGTACATAGTATGAAAAGTCAGAGGTGTTGATACCGACTCTTTTAATGGACAAATCTGCGGCATGAACACGCCAGCATAGCTAAAACTCATTAAATTTCCCTAAAGTATAAAAACCACCATCTCTAAATTCAAAGGTTTAGTATAGTCGCCCTTTTCACGAGCTTCAAAGTTAATATAATGTACTATCTCACAGTAAGGGAGGTGAAAGAATGTCCCGATTTTACAATGATAGACGAAGAACCTCTGCTGAATTTCAAATGCTTAAGCATATGACTGACAGCAACGATGTAGCTGGTGAGTTCGAAGGGCGCAAACCTTGCCGTCGCTTTGATGATGAGCTTGCCGGTGACTTTGTTGAGCGCAAAAAACGTGACAACGATGTAGCTGGTGAGTTCTTCGAACGCAAAAACCGCGGAAATGACGATGTAGCAGGAGAATTTTTCGACCGAAAACATCGTCCCCAGGATGATGTTGAAGATTTACTAAACGTCATCATCAAGCTGATGCTAAAGATTCTTAAAGAATTGAAAGAGATTGAGGACCTACTCGACGAGAATGAGAGAGGCCACCACAATTGCCGTCGTGAAGACGATATTGAAGATCAGCTAAATATGATCATCAAATTGTTGCACAAAATTCTAAAGGAATTGGATGATATTGAAAGCGAGCTTGAGGAAGAAGACAACCGCCCTCATCACAAAAAACGTCGTGATGAGGATGTAGAAGACCAGTTGGACGATATTATCAAACTCTTAAAGAAGATTTTGATGGAGTTGGATGATATCGAAGCTGATCTTGAGGAAGATGGAAGCGGTAAACACCGCCGCTAATATCTACTCGGATTTGGGCATAGGGAGATTTACGTTCTATAAAAAAATAGATGCTTAGTATAGTCGCCCTATGCATCTTTTTAACAAGTCATATAATGTACTATCACACAAATGAGGGGGTGAAATAATGTCACGAAAAATGAACAGAGCTAGAGTTGCAGCTGATTTCAATCGAAAAAGATTTTCCGATGATGAAGTGGCGGGTGACTTCTTCGAACACAAACGCCGCAACAATGAAGAAGATGTAGAAGATAAATTAGATGATATCCTCAAATTATTGAAAAAAATTCTTCGCGAATTAGATGAAATCGAAGACAACTTGGATGAAGAAGATCATGGCCATGGTGCCGGCAATAACACTGGCGGTGAACAAAATAGAGCACGTCGATGCAATTGTGAAAGTGGTGCTGTTGAAGAATGTGGATGCAAAACAAAGCGAGGTGGGAAAATGAGCAAAAATCACACAAATGGTTGCACAGAGTCAGTGGCTGAGGTTCTATGTACTCTTGTAGGGCAAGAAGTAACAATTTATGAGAAAAGTAATGCCATTGTAATCGGAACAGTTACCAGAGTAATCGATTGTTCAGTAGTTCAACTAACAAATGCTACTAAATTCCCTGCTCTTGGGGCGTTTCCAATAGGTGAGTTCAATTACAGCAGACTCTTTATCAACATTTGCGATATTTCAGAGATTGGTGTACCACCTGCAACAACAGGTGTTGCCGTTCAAACTCTTAGAGAAGCTGTCGAGCAAAACCGTCTACAATCTTTATAACTAATGTAAAGCGCTTAGCCATTGGCTAGCGCTTTTTTTCTATTCCAATTGTTGCAACTGAAAATACAAGGTTGTACATAACACATTAATATTGTACGATACTTTCTATTAATAAATTGAAAGTATGTGACAATCTTTGAACATCAAATCATTAGTTCTTGCACTTATTACTGTCGTTATATGGGGATCCACTTTTGCAGCAATCTCAGCAAGTTTACAAGGGGGTTACTCTCCAGGTCATCTTGCCTTATTCCGATTTTTGATTGCGTCCATTATTTTTGCCATCATTGCTTTATGGCCAGGAAGTAAATTCAGACTTCCTCATAAAGAAGATCTCACTAATATTCTTCTTCTTAGCTTAATAGGAATTACAGTTTACCACGTTTGTATTACATATGGACAATTGACGGTTTCCGCAGGGACAGCTGGAATGTTGATAGGTTCAGCCCCTGTTTTCACAACGATACTTGCTGTTATCATCCTCAAAGAAAAACTCGGAAAAATTGGTTGGATCGGCCTTAGTATAGGATTTTCCGGTATTACCATCATTGCTTTAGGAACCGGAGGCTCTACGTTTAATGTTTCTCCTGGTGTCATATTGGTGTTAATCGCGGCAATCGCCACAGCCATTTTTTTCGTTTATCAAAAACCGCTATTTAAGAAATATAGTCCGATTGAATTGACTGCTTATTTTACATGGGCCGGTATGATTCCTTTGCTGATTTTCGCTCCAGGTTTGATAGATGAAATCCAACATGCCACTCTGGAAGCGAACATTTCTGCCATTTACATCGGTATCTTTCCAACCGCCATCGCTTATTTGACTTGGGCCATGGCACTGTCTTTAAGCAATGCCAGTTCCGTTTCAAGCACACTGTACTTGGAGCCAGTTATTTCGATTATCACTGCATGGATATGGCTGAGGGAACTACCTTCAACCCTATCGATCATCGGAGGGGCGATTGCCATTTCAGGCGTACTGATTGTACAAGCCTATGGAAAAAAACAAAAGATTGAACTCAAACATCCATTATCTGAACAAAGCTCATGAAATGCAAAAAACGCAGGTAACTCCTGCGTTTTTTTTTGCAACTATAAAAATAAGATCTATTCCACTATTAATACTCAAAACGATAAATCAAAAATTTTTCAAAAGGATTTTCATCATAGTCTCCACCCAGTTGTACTTCTTCCTTCAATTGGAATGGAGATTGATTATCTAAAAAGTACGTATAATCTTTGGAAGGATAATAGAGAATCAGTTCAATATCACGATAATGGCTTTCGACAGAAAGTAATATATGATTGATGACCTTAGTGAAAATCTGAATGGAGAAAGGATTAAAAAAATAGAAGCGGTTATCCATAGGTTCGATGTTATACTCCTGAGCCATTCCATGATGGAAAAGTATTTTACCTTTCCCTTTCGGATTTTTCACAAGATAGCGCTCTAAATTCCTTAAAGCATCCTGATAAAATTCGATATCCATTTCAATACCAACCACGTTCACGTTGAATAAATGATGAAGAAAGAAATTGAGTCTTCCCTTCCCACATCCGAAATCAATGATTCGGTCAGTATCGGTGAATTTATAATGCTTAAATAATATCTCCAAGGCACTGTACGGGGTCGGTTCGTATCGATGATAGTGGAATGATTTCGGAAAACCCATTTGCTCATCTGACGTATGTATATTTAAAAGTCGGTCATAATCTTGTTCGCTCACTAACGTCAGTCCTTTTCTGTTTACCTTATCAAAATGAAAAACAGGGCACAAGCTATTGCTATGCTCGCCCCTGTTTGATTTCTTACTTAAATGCCATAGCTGTTTGCACAGCCTTTTTCCACCCAGCATACAATTCTTCCCGCTTGGAATCTTCCATTTCTGGTTCGAATGCTTGGTCGATTTGCCACTTGTCTGCAATTTCGCTTCGATCCTTCCAGTAGCCCACTGCCAATCCTGCTAAATAAGCAGCACCTAATGCAGTGGTTTCATTAATTACCGGACGGTCGACCTGCACATTTAATATGTCGCTTTGGAATTGCATTAAGAAATTATTCTTAACTGCACCGCCATCTACACGCAATGCTTTCAATGAAATGCCCGAATCTGCCTCCATAGCATCCAATACGTCTTTTGTTTGGTAAGCGAGTGATTCAAGTGTCGCACGAACGAAATGCTCCTTAGAAGTGCCTCGTGTCAAACCGAAAATGGCACCGCGAACATCACTATCCCAATACGGAGCACCAAGACCGACAAATGCCGGAACCACATACACTCCATCCGTCGAATCGACCCTCGTCGCGTACTCTTCACTTTCAGGCGAGCTTCTGAACATACGTAATCCGTCACGCAGCCATTGAATTGCAGAACCCGCCACAAAGATGCTTCCTTCTAAGGCATATTCCACTTTTCCGTCAATTCCCCACGCAATCGTCGTCAGCAAACCGTGCTCCGACCGAACAGCTTTCTGGCCTGTGTTCATGAGCATGAAGCAGCCTGTTCCGTACGTATTTTTCACCATTCCATCTTCATAGCATGCTTGACCAAAAAGAGCCGCCTGCTGGTCTCCGGCGATTCCGGCAATTGGTGCACTGTGGCCAAAGAAGAGTTCTTCCACCGTGTGGGCATAAACCTCGGAAGACGGACGCACCTCTGGAAGCATAGAAGCTGGAACGCCTAAAATATCCAACAGTTCTTCATCCCACTTCAGTTCGTAAATATTATACATAAGTGTCCTGGATGCATTGGAATAATCGGTCACATGCGCCTGCCCACCGGAAAGTTTCCAAACGAGCCATGTATCAATGGTACCGAATAACAGGTCCCCATTTTCAGCTTTTTCCCTTGCACCTTCTACGTTGTCCAGGATCCATTTCACTTTTGTACCAGAGAAATATGCATCGATCAGCAACCCTGTTTTATCACGGAACAAGTCATTATAACCTTTCGCCTTAAGCTCATCACATATGCCTGCCGTTTGGCGGGATTGCCATACAATTGCATTATAAATCGGCTGACCAGTGTTTTTATCCCAGACAACGGTCGTTTCGCGTTGGTTTGTTATGCCAATACCGGCAATTTGTTCTGCACGGATATTCTTTTGATTTAGAACGCCTGCGATACATGACAGAATCGAACTCCAGATTTCACCTGCATCATGCTCCACCCAGCCCGCTTTCGGAAAGTACTGCTTAAACTCTTGTTGAGAGGTATGGTAGATTGAGCCATTCTGATCGAATAGGATGGCGCGAGAGCTTGTCGTACCTTGGTCTAATGCTAAAATATACTTTTCCACTAATGGATCCCCCTTTAAATTATGCCGCCCTTTTCCCAGCGGTATATTTTGAGTCTTTATGAATAGAGAAATGTGCAGCAAGCAAGATGGCGACAACGATAATGCCGAATATCCAGAATGCTAAAGAGTTTTCACCTAAGAAAACTTGTTTATAAAATAATGCGCCAAACACCCCTCCAAGGATTGGGCCTACAACAGGAACCCATGCGTAACTCCAGTTCGACGATCCTTTACCCGGAATCGGCAGGAAGTAATGCGCAATACGCGGGCCCAAATCACGCGCTGGATTGATCGCGTAGCCTGTTGTACCTCCCAATGACATCCCGATTGCGACAATTAATGCACCAACGATCAATGGATTTAATCCTTCTGAAAAGGAATTCGCTCCAATCGATAAAAGTCCTACCAGCAACACAAAAGTTCCAATAATTTCACTTGTTAAGTTTGATAACGGATGGCGAACCGCTGGGTCAGTTGAAAATACAGCAAGTTTTAATCCGGAATCTGTTGTTTCTTTCCAATGAGGTAAATAGTGGAAGAACACAACGACTGCACCGATGAAAGCACCAATCATTTGAGCAAGGATATACATCGGAACTTCAGCCCATGGAAATTCTCCAATTGCCGCAAGACCTAATGTTACTGCAGGGTTTATATGTGCCCCACTGAACTGTCCAACCGCATAGACTGCGATTGCTACTGCAAGACCCCATCCAATGGTGATGACAACCCATCCTGCACCTTCGGCCTTCGATTTCCGCATCAGAACACCACCAACGACCCCGCCCCCGAAAACGATCAGGAGCATCGTTCCAACTAATTCTGCCAAAAACGATGACAACATCTTTCCTCCTTTTATGTTTGTAAGCGATCACTTTAGGCCAAATGCTCCCCATTGAACATCTGTTCACTATGTAGACTGACCTATTCGATCACTTCTGTTACCCGATTTAAACCTTGAAATCTATTCAACCCTATTACTGTGGAATTGTAGCAATAATAATTTCCTGATCTAATTCATCGGAATACTTTTCCCGCTCAGTTTCAGTCCATTTAAAGGTTTCAGCCATCACTGAAACTACCTCTCCCTTCCACTCAAGGACTGTGGAAATATCAAACAGCAGTTTACCAGTCCTCCGAACAAAGAAATCAGCCGGCTTGATGGCCATTTCCTCATGAATGGCATACATGAGGCGTGCGTATAATCCATCAGGCAGAGCTGAGCCGTTATGCTTTACATAACTTAGGACATTACGAGCATTCGTTCCGTACATTTTCACAATTTCTGCAGTTTCCTTCTGATTTAATCCCAACTGCAGAGCTTGATGCACTGTTTCTTTTATAAACTGCCTCATTTTAAAAGAGCCTCCAAAATCACCACCCGAAATTGGTAACTTCTTAGTTATACAAGGACCGAAATTCCCGTCCTCTACTTCCTTAAGTTTCCGTACAGCTAAGTCAACCACTGTTTGGGCCATTTTCCGGTATCCGGTCAACTTCCCTCCTGCAATCGTAATCAGTCCACTATCGGATTCCCAAATCTCATCTTTCCGCGAAATCTCAGAGGGCCCTTTTCCCTTCTCATGAATGAGTGGTCTTACCCCAGCCCAACTGGATTCGATGTCCTCTTCCAACACTCGCAATTCCGGAAACATATAATGAATGGATTTCAAAATATAGTGTCGGTCCTCCTCAGTGATGGTCATCTCCTTCGGATTACCTTCATAAAACGTATCAGTCGTTCCAACGTATGTCTTTCCGTCCCTTGGAATCGCAAATACCATTCTTCCATCAGGCGTATCAAAATAGATTGACTGTGAGAGTGGAAATACAGATTGGTCGAATACTAAATGTACTCCTTTTGATAATATTAAGTGCTTATCCATTTTAGAACTGTCCAGTTCCCTTAAGGAATCCACCCATGGTCCCGACGCATTGATAATCACTTTAGCCTTGACGCTGAACTGTTCCTCAGTCAGAACGTCTACGACTTCAGCCCCGACAGCTTTTCGGTTCTCATCATAAATAAATTGGTCCGCCTTCGCATAGTTCGAAATCACCGCTCCTTTGGCAAAAGCTGCCTTGAGCACCTCAATGGTCAGTCTGGCGTCATCCGTCCGATACTCGACATACAGGCCCCCTCCGAGCAACCCGTCTTTTTTAATGATGGGAGCTCTCTTTAGTGTCTCTTCCTTCGTGAGCATCTTTCTTCGTTCTGATTTTTTCACGCCAGCCAGAAGATCATAGACCTTCAATCCAAGAGAAGTGGTCATCTTACCGAATGTCCCACCTTCATGGAAAGGCAAAAGCATCCATTCCGGTGTCGTTACGTGCGGACCGTTCTCATAAACAATCGCCCGCTCCCTTCCCAATTCTGCAACTTCCTTCACCTCAAATTGCTTCAAATAGCGTAGCCCGCCATGAACCAATTTAGTGGAGCGACTGGATGTACCGGATGCGAAATCCTGCATTTCCACCAATGCCACCTTCAACCCGCGTGTGACTGCATCAAGTGCAATGCCTGCACCTGTGATCCCGCCACCGATTATGAGCACATCAAATACATCTGATTCCATACTCTTTAATACTGTCTGTCTTTTCAAAGCTGAAAATTGCTTCAAACTTACTCTCTCCTTCCTGAATGCCAGGTACAAAAAGAGACCACTACTAAACACCAACTTAAGATGTCGATGCAGTGTGGTCTCACAGTTGCCTTCTCCAATGCGATCATTATATGACATTAACCTATTCCTATTTTGCAGCGAATTAAAACATAAAAGTTCACTGATCCCGGAAGTATTCAGAGATTTGAGTAACCCGAACATTCCGGGTATTCAATTCATGATAAATGCCTCGGCTATCGGTAAAAGAAATGTATCGTTCTCTTTCACTTTGGATTAGTTGCTCCGCTGCTTCTTGGGACTCCATATAAATGAATCTTCTAATGTAATGCTCCTCATCAAAAAAGTATGTTACCTTGAACTCTTTCATGACAATTCACCTCTTATTTAGATTTCTTGCAATTTAAAAGGAAATCCTCTAACACTCTAACGTATATCTCCGTTTGCTCATCATGAACCAAATGGCCAGCAAAAGGGATAATTGCAATGTGAACATTTTCGTTATTTTCCGGAAATAATTCAACTGCCGCGGTTTCCGCTGATTGGCGTTCACCAACCAGTAGTAATACCGGGAAGGAGAAATGATTGAAAGCTTGCATATCTTCAAAAGGATACCAATCTTCCCTGCGCCCAAGTTCGAGAAACTGTCTCCAATCCGAATCATGTAGCTGATTGAAGTGATTAATGAACTCCTCGTTCTTCAAAATGGCCGATTGAACTGCTACATCGGAAGCATGTAGTTCCAGCCAATTGTCCGGTTTTTCAATCGTTATGCCCGAAACGGTTAACGATTTGACCAACTCGGGAAAAAGTTGAGCAAATTTGACTGCTACTAAAGCTCCTAATGAACATCCGACAAGATTGACCATTTTCACGTCATGATGGTTCAGTGTTTCATATAAGTCTTTCGCAGCATCAGCAAAATAATGCTCAGTCACATCTCCAACCGATTTTCCGTGTCCCCGTAAATCCGGTGAAAAGACTTTGTATTGTTCTTTGAAATGTTCCTGTTGAACGGTAAAATCATTCTTACCCGTTTGAAGTCCTGTATGCAAAAATACGATTGATTCCCCAGTTCCAATTACATTTGTATGTAAGATCATTCATATTCCCTCAATCTTTACGACGTCAAAAAAGTCTCGGTATTGATTTAATCTATAATCTGCGATGACACTTTCGCCTTGGAACATACACGTGCTGATTCCCAATTTCTTTGCTGGGTTTAAATCCAACTCTCGATCGCCAATCGCTAAGTCGATGGTGTATTTTTCATGTAAATATCGATAGGAGGCAGGGTCCGGCTTACGAGGATACCCGTCCTCCACGGAAACAATTTCAGTAAAGAAATGACTGATTCCATGATGTTTCAAAAATAACTCAACACTATTTCTGTCCTTATGTGTCATGATGACATTCATTGACGCGAACTTCAGCACTTCCTCAACCCCGTCAAACGGTTTTGCCTGGTCAGGCAATATTCCTCTTTCAATTCGCTTGAATTCCTCCACTTGTTCATCAGTCATCTGAAAGTGATGAAATGCATGTCCGAACGAAACTTTCAGCTGACGGTAAATCTCTTCTCGTTCATATTGATTATTTAACACTCTATATAATAATTCTGTATAAACAGGATACGTATCGATCAGTGTGCCATCAAAATCCCATAGTATGTTCATAACAACCCTCCTCTAATTACTATTCAACAATAAATCGCTTCTTCCTCTAATTATTTTTCCCTTTCCACATTCGCGTTGCACCATACCTGTTATACTTCTATAATGATGTGAGTTGTACTGGTTTGCGTATTCACTGTAATTAATGGAGGATTTCGTTTGAACGCTATTTTGGCAACACTTATATTTGTAATCACCTTAACGTTGGTTATATGGCAACCTAAAAACCTGTCCATTGGCTGGTCTGCTATTGGCGGAGCGGTAATCGCCTTACTATTCGGGGTAGTGGGTTTACAAGATGTATTGGCGGTCGTGGATATTACGTGGAATGCCACACTGACATTTGTAGCACTAATTATCATTTCATTGATATTAGATGAAATTGGGTTGTTTGAATGGGCTGCCTTGCATATGGCAAGAGCCGCTAAAAGTAATGGGATCAAACTGTTCGTTTATGTTAGCATTCTTGGAGCAGTCGTATCCGCACTGTTTGCCAATGACGGAGCAGCACTTATTTTAACTCCTATCGTGTTATCCATGGTACGACACTTGAAGTTTAAAGAAGCAATGATTTTCCCTTTCATCATGGCAAGTGGATTCATCGCTGATACGACTTCTCTTCCGTTTGTCATCAGTAACTTAGTCAATATCGTTTCTGCCGATTTCTTTGGGATCGGATTTGTGGAGTATGCACTACATATGATCATTCCTAACTTATTTTCTCTGGTGGCGACCATCAGCGTACTATTGATTTATTTCAGAAAAAATATTCCAACCAGTTATGATATGTCGAAGTTGAAAAAACCGAACGAAGCCATCAAGGATTTGCGAATGTTCCAGCTGAGCTGGTTTGTTTTAGGAATATTACTAATCGGTTATTTTACAAGTGAATTCATCGGAATACCCGTTTCGTTCATCGCTGGAATTGTGGCGATCTTCTTTTTACTGATTGCCAGAAACAGCCAAGCAGTCAACACGCAAGAGGTCGTGAAAGGTGCGCCTTGGAATATCGTGTTCTTCTCGATTGGGATGTACGTGGTTGTTTACGGTCTTGGAAATGCTTGGCTAACAAAGTCTTTAGCTGGTCTCATCCAAGCAGCTGCCGGCCAAGGACTCTTGGCCGCTACAATCGTGATGGGCTTCCTTGCTGCACTCCTTTCTTCGATTATGAACAATATGCCGACCGTTATGATTGATGCATTGGCAATTGCCGAAACAAGTACTTCCGGCACAATGCGTGAAGCATTAATATACGCTAACGTCATCGGTTCAGACTTAGGTCCGAAAATCACGCCGATTGGATCTTTGGCAACGTTAGTATGGCTCCATGTTCTATCGCAAAAAGGAGTTAAAATCTCATGGGGTACCTACTTTAAAACTGGAATTATCTTAACGATTCCGATCTTGTTCATTACACTGATCGGACTTTATATCACCTTGCGCATTTTATAGGAGGCGAATGTGTTGGAGAAGAAGATCATCTATTTCTTATGTACAGGCAATTCATGCCGAAGCCAGATGGCTGAAGGTTGGGCAAAACAACTTTTAGGGGACGACTGGAAGGTTTTAAGCGCAGGAATAGAAGCCCATGGTTTAAATCCTAAAGCCGTAAAAGCCATGCAGGAGATTGGGATCGATATTGCCGACCAAACCTCCGATATCATTGACCGTGAAGTGCTTAACAACGCAGACTTTGTCGTAACCTTATGTGGAGACGCTGCGGACAAATGCCCCACAACACCGCCTCATGTAATGCGTGACCATTGGGGATTCGATGACCCGGCTAAAGCGGAAGGCTCTGAAGAAGAGAAATGGTCCGTATTCCAACGGGTACGAGACGAAATTGGCGACAGAATAAAACGATTTGCCGAAACTGGTGAGTAAAACAAAGGGATCTTGTGTAAATGCAAGATCCCTTTCCTATTTGCCTGATTCCACTTCGCCTTCATGTAGAGGAAATACAAAGTGAAAATCTGGGCTTGAGGAGTATGCGAAGCCGCCACTTATATGATTGTCCTGCTTGATATCTTTTAACTGACCCTCATGATCCACAGTTCTCCAGCCGAATTGTACAAGTTCATTATGCGAAAACATACTTTGGAATAGTTGGTCTGTTCGTCCTGCTTCATTTTCAGACAGCTGCTTCGTCAGTTTCATCCATTCTTTTGGCATCTCATAAACACCGTACCCGTTTTTCTCATATGGGATATGGTGTTCCATTTGAATTCTTGGCAAGTAAAAAGGAGTGCCTCCACTAACCCACGCATTTCGGTCACGAATCATGTAAAAATTGATACCAGCCACCTGCTCATCAGGAGGCATATTCCAAATGAAGTAACCTTCCTCATCCCCAATTTTCCATAGTCGAGGAGAACCGATCAAATCAAAAGATTGAAGTTGCCAGTTTTCTGAAGATTTCCAAGTCCAAGCAGCCGAGCCATAATTTCCATCATCGAGTAGAAGAGGCACGAATACATTCCGGTCATTTATAAAAATTACATCCTGCACTTCGCTTATTTCAGAGTTTTGGTAAACCTCATTGATCTCCGTTTTTATTTCCTGAGCAGTCAAGAATTTAGAGGGAGGCTTTGAGAACTGTAGACGGAAGACGAAAATGGCGACAATAATCAGTGCAACTGCTGCTACTCCTATTAGGATCCTCTTTTTCATCATTTTTCACCCTCCACGAACAATTCCTGTACTGAACGGAAATAATACTGGCCATCCGGTGTACTCACCATGATCCCCTTTCCATCCTTCTCCATATAAACGATTGACTCAATACCGCTTCCCCATTTTGGGACTACTCCATTTACAATGTAAGGAAATCGTTCTTCTACATATCTAGGTTCTGTTTGCTCATGATTTTCCGTTTCATAATACCAGGCCAAAGGAGGAAAATCCCCTTGAAAAGTCATTGTTGTTAAAGCATCTTCGAACTCTTCTTGAACGACTATTCTTTCTTCACCCGAAGGATGGATCATCATTAACGATGGTTCATCAAATTTAGCTATGTATGTATGTGCCAAGTGTTCTGGATAAATGGCATGATGAATTGGATTTGAAAGCAGGCTTGCAAATAAAAAGAGATAATTTGCCCAAAAACCAAGCCACGCATATTTCCGATATACTAACCATTTTTCTTTCTTCTTTCTGAATAGGAAGGCCAATGCCATGACACCGAGCGGCAATATGGCAACTCGTATAAATTCTCCACCGATCGGAATAGTAAAGGAGAAGGAAAATATTCCTGTTAAGAGTAAAAGAACGATTTTCCATGATTTCGTTTTTTCTTTTTGATTTTTATAAACATGAAAAGCAAGCACAGCCACTATGATCCAGATTAAACTCGTCAGTGACCATTCAACAACATTAAACCCCATCCATTAGTTCGTCCCCTCTATTTATCTCTATCTATACATATTCTCCTTTTACTGTTAAATCCCTGTCAATAGAATCTAAAAAGGCAGGATTTCTCCTGCCTTCTCATTAAATACTTTTACTATTGGATGGCACACTGGTACGTTCTGCAGCCTCTTTCGTAATTGACCTTGCCAGCATTTCCTTCACTTCATTATATGTCATACCCGATTCGGCATTTCTTTTTTTCACTTCCTCAATGTCCGTTCCGGCTTCCGTATATTTCCCATTTGGTTGAGTGTTCATGATTCCACCTCCATTCACCGATATCATTTCTCGTTCACATGATTTTATGCCGACCTGATTTCTCCTAAAATGGACATACTAAATGAAACCAATTAAAAAGTTATTCGTATATAATGAATGTAGGACAAACAACATGGAGGGACATCAATTTTGAAAAAATTCATGGCAGCTTTATTGTCAGCCGCTCTACTATTTGCTGCGGTAGGAACCACGGTGCTGATTAGTGATCCGGCTTCAGTAGAGGCAAAAGGTTATAAATCCGGTAAGAAGGGATTCAACTTCAATAACAACCAACAAAATCAAAAATCTAATATACAAAAGAAAGACACTGATTCAACAGCCGTCAACAAATCCAATACCACTACTAACAATAAAGGGTTCTCATCTGGCGGTTTAATGAGAGGATTATTTGTTGGAGGCCTTGCCGGGTTACTATTCGGCAGCTTGTTTGCGAACATGGGCATGTTAGGGTCCGTTTTAGGCTTATTAATTAATGTGTTAGGTATCCTTGTACTGCTTTGGTTGATTAAGACAGTATTTACAATGCTAATAAAAAAACGTGATGAGGATTCCAATCCATGGAGAAATTGATCATATCCGAACAGGATATCATCAACTCTCTTTGCGTTTATACAGCTCGCAAAAAGCAGGTTCGACCAGAAGAAGTGGAAGTAGAGCTTTTGTATGATGATGATTACGGATTTTCCGCAGAGTCATGGGTGGATGGCAGGAAACAGATCCTAATTTTGGCGAACATCATTGAAGCCCTTCGCTTATGGATTGATGAGTTTTTGAATATGGATCCTTTCGCTGCAGCTATTGAGTTAAAGCTTGATGATGAATTAGGGATCATTGCCTATATTTCATAGTAACAACAGCTTGTGCATTTATTTGCCACAAGCTGTTGTTTTTTTGTCAGGCAGCTGGGGCAGGCTACTACCGATTCTGGAGGTTTTACTACCGATTATCTTGGGTTTACTACCGATTTTTATCCCTTTACTACCGATTATTGTACGTTTACTACCGATTCCTCCCGCTTTACTACCGATTATAGTTTTTAGCTTTTTTATTCCCCCTCAAATCCTGCGACAACGTTTTGTTCCTCCTTTTTAGTGGAATAGATAAATGTGAACATAATTAGGAGGGATATAAATGACAGTTAAACTAACAGTAGAAAACGCAGTTAAGGCCAAACAGGAAGTAGAAAATTTAGAAGCACAAGGATATCTACGTGACAACATTTACATCTTTGCACACTATGAAGAACGGGAAGAAGACATTAACGATGCGTTAGGAACAGAAGAAGCCGGTGTAAGTGAACAAGGGTTCCTAAAATCCATGAAAAACATGGTCAACTCTCGTGGAGATGAACTCCGCAATAAACTTGCTTCGGTCGGATTGAGTGAAACAGAAGCAGCACAATATGAAAAGGAACTCGACAAGGGGAAACTTGTCTTAGTTGCAAACAAATAATAAGAACGAAGAACCCGGGAATATAATTTCCCGGGTTTTTGTGTAACTTATTCAAACACCCAGTTATTATTCTGATTAAATTGGATGCTCAGCTGATTCCTTTAGGCAGCACACAAATATTGCTATAATCGAGTAAGGAATTAGTTGCGTTCAACCTACTATTTAGGGGAGTGTTCCGATGCAAAAACTACAATTTGAAGCTTCCTGGGACAAAGCGTTATCGAAAAAAGATCGGGTTATGATTGAGGAACTTTTTGAATCAACAAAAGAACCGGCTACTGAACCAATCCGGTTCACTCCAATTTGGGAAGCTGAGAACTATAAAAAAGAGCTTCTCATTACTGTTCTAATTCATAATTTCACGGAAACAGACCTCAATTTCATCGATGCTAAGCTTCGGTATGATGCAGGACAAGAACAGTTTGCTGAGCATACTTTCAACTTGCCAAATGTTACAGTACCCTCAAGTTGCAGCATGCCTTGGACGTTTATATTCCCTGCAGATGCGAGGGAAAGGGTCGCCAAACCCGAAAACGGAAAGTTAACATATGTATAGAAAAGAGGATGTCCGGGTCAATGGACATCCTCTTTATATTAATAACTCTCTGCTTCCCGGCCTTCACTATTAGAAGATCTCGGTTCTTTTTCTTTCTTCGCTTTACGAACAGCGGATTCTTTATAGTAATACTGGCCATTTGTCGCCTTTGCAACAATTACTGTCAATATGGACGCCAAGACAGCTGCAAAGAAAGAAGCTGTACTTTGCAGGAATGTTCCCATGTAACCGAGTGCAGCAATTGTGCCTAATATACTCGCAATGACAAGTGGAGCAACACCCACTGGATTCCATTTAAATAGTTTTTCCTGCTTCGCTTCATAGCCTTCCGGAACAATCTTCATCAGCTTTTTCACAACTAATGCGTCTGTCACTAAGATCGCTGCCCAAGTCATCAGGAATACACCTTGGAATGTCATAGCAGCACTCAAGTGGTCTAAAATGCCGCCAAGCATGAGTCCCATCGAGACCACACCTGCAACGACCACCCAGAATCGTCTGCCTGGCTTAAAATGAAATACATTCTCAAAAAAGTTGGAAAGAGATAGCGATGCGCTGTATATATTCGTTACATTAATTCTCAATTGAGTGAGCAATGTAAACAATACGCCGCCAAGTCCAAGAAGTGTGACAATGTAAACCCCTGGATTTGATTCGCCTAAGCGGACACCAAACCAAATACCTAGTCCGCCCATTACACCGAAACAAAATATTTGCGGGATAAAACCAATCATAACTGATCCAAGTTTAAGATCTTTCGGTTTTAGGAAACGAGCATAGTCAGAACCTAATAGAGCTGTTAAACCCATAATCCCATGTTGCATACCGATACAGAGCAATAATGCACTGCCACCGATTTGTACGCCTTCAGGCATATAAGTCCAAAAACTGCCTTCATATAAAGATGTTTTGTTCCATGCAACAATAATGGTCACAATTAAAAAGATAGCAAAGATCGGCAAGGACCATTTTTGCAGTTTGTCTAACTGCTTAATGCCAAACCAATTTAGCGGAATAATGATGGTGCCAAATACGATGATTAATAGCCAAACTGGAATTGAGGGGAAAAATGCGTGTACCGCAGCTACCAAAATCATGCCTTCAAACGCACAATACATGATAAAGTTCGATGCGTATATTAATGAGGTTAAAGAAGCACCGATATAACCGAAACCGCTTCTCGACATCAGGTTAACGTTCATACCTGATTTTGCCGATAAATAAGAAATGACGGTTCCTAAAATACCTGCCACAATTATGGCATAAATTGCTGAAATGATGGCATTAATTGCTCCGAATTGTAGAGCCATCACACTTCCCATTTGGAAATAGAATATAGCGGTAGCGATCCCGAATGTGATATTGGTAACACTGAACCAACCCATATTCCTCTTTTCTTCAGGGACTCGATCAAAAGAATAATCATCCACTGTCTTCGTTACTTCTACGTCTGCTGTTTGAACAGCCTTCATATAATCATCCTTTCTCTATGCTATTCTCACGTCTCCTTTTAGTCAAAATGGTCTTTCGAGGATTCTATTGCCTCGCTGAAAACCCTTAGACAATAGCAATTTTTTATGTAACGACTTATCTATTATACACAATTTAGTTAACATAATCAATTTGTGTCCAACTAAAAGCCCGTATATACGGGCTTTTAAAATGAAAACCACTAATTATTATGTCTACAAATCGAGGAAGTATTGCATTAAAAAAAGCTAAAAAACCACCCAATTCATTGCACATGGGTGGCTTTGATTTTCCGATTATATGCTGTTTGTCTCATTAATAGCTGGATCATTTTTAGCATTCTTCTGAGCATGGAATACTTACCGTCCCAAGGCAGGTTCCTCCGATACCTTTTTGAATCCACAAGATGCCACGGAGTAAATAATTCGAATTCATACATCTCCCATATATCACATTTTGGCTCTTCTGATCTCGAAACTGAGAGTATACCGTTCACTGCCCTTCTGGCTGCTTCATTCGCGGCCTCCATACTGGCTAAATCAGTATTTGTCCTTACATAGTCAGAAGCTAAAAATAAATTGGATATTTCAGTAGTGGCTTCCGGCCGAAGCCGCCAGGTATCAACTTCGTTTATCAACAATGGGGACCCATTCGTTATCCCACTCTTTCCAAACAATAAGTCAGGATCAAGGAACCATGAGTGAAGCACATCGTCGTTTAGAATCGATTCTTCGGCATTCAAACTTCTCTTAAGCTGAGCCCACACTTCTTCTTTAATTTCATCACGGGTACATTCTGACGCTTTTTTTCTATATATAATCCCAGGAGTATTCCAGTCGGAAATACAAACTGATAGGATTCCCTTAACATTTCCATCACCATAATTCGTTATGTCTGCTGGCCAAAACTGGGATTGGGAAATCATCGTCAATGCCCATGGTGTATCCTGACATAATATGTGGCCATGCAGAATCGGAATGTCTTCTCTCAAGAAAAATTGGATACCATTCATCCAATTCAGGCTTTCCTTCAGCTTCCTGATTCCCTTCAAAGAAGGGTCTATTTGAATCATTTCATCAGTAAGCAACTTCTCCATTCCTTCAACCGGCAAGGCAGATAAATAATAATCACCCTTCACTGTTGAAACCCCGCCATCCTGTAGGATCAAAACGTTACCAATCCTTCCCCCTTCGCATTGTATTTTAATGCATTGGGCATTTTGGACAATCTTTACACCTCGACCTTGTAAATAACGAAGCCAAGGGCCGATCCAAACGTCATTCGTCGGACCATTCAACAGCCGATCAGGATCTGTCAGCGGACTAATGAAATCAAGCAGAAGCTGGGAAAGTACATTGCCGATGGTTTTCATGCTTGCTTCTTTCGCATTCGCTGCAACAAGTGAGCGCGTAACTCCTGCAAACACCCTTCGGAAGTCTTCCGATTGTTCTTCCGCCTCTAAAAACTCCCACCAGCTCATCCCTTCATATTCCACATTTCGTCTTTCTAAACAACTCGTCATAATTTGCCATATTTTATCGATAAAAAGATCACGTTCTGCATCGGTTAAACCCCAATTGGTCTTAAGCAAGCTATTAAGATTTCGTTTAAGATGGAAAAAAGATTTTGGAAATCCTAACGAAAACGGTACAACCGGCTGATCAAACCGGGCTATGCCCATCTCCGTAGCGGAAACTAAATGATCATAAACGGTTTCATCTTCATGCGGAATGCGTTTCATCGTATCAATGACATGTTTATAGAAATGGGGAAAGAAACGGAACCCGTGCTCGCCGGGAAGATCCTTCCTCCCCAACATTCCCGTACCAAAAACAGGAACAGAACGCGCTTTTCCACCAAGAATGGGTTTTGCCTCATAAATCGTTACATCAAATCCGCGTTCCACCAGCTCATGTGCTGCGCTTAGCCCCGCTACCCCACCACCTAAAATGATCACCTTTTCTGTCATTCCTTCACCTGCCACTTTTAGATTGATAGTGTATAGTATGAAAAAAAGCGCCCATGGGCTACAAAGGTGAAAGTAGATGATCTAAAATGAAGTAAACAAAGGGGGAGATCGTGTTGAATTATCCATGGCTGCATGATTATTTATTGAACAAAAAAGGTGTGAATAAGGACTACAAAGAAGAATGGAACTGGGACCGCTATATGATTGGGGACAAGTTGTATGCCGCAGTCTGCAAGAACAGCGAGGGCAAGGATGATCTTGTGACATTGAAGCTAAAACCTGAGGAAGGAGAGCTTCTTCGGGAACAATACGAAGATGTCATACCTGGTTACTATATGAATAAAGTCCATTGGAATTCCGTTAAACTGAACGGGCATGTTCCGGATGAAGTACTGAGAGAAATGGCTGACCAATCTTACGAATTAGTTCTTAGAGGTTTAACTAAGAAAAAACAGAAGGAAATTTTAGAAGAAGCATAACGAAAAAGGTGACCAGTTTTCTGCGGTCACCTTTTGTTTTTAATCAATTAATTTTCTCTTCTCTTTTGGCATGATGACTGTTAAGGTTTCACCTTCATGCACCGCCATAATTCCCTCACTCTTTACGGCACATGGCAAATGGATGGATCGTTGAAACCTTCCTAAAAACCATTGTTTTTGATAACTGTCCTGGCGGATGATTTCTGTAGATTGATTATTCGATCCTGTAATCGTCATCATATTATGATTCACTTCAATTGTTATGTCCTCCATCTTATCAATACCTGGGATGTGGCACTTAGCAGTCAGTTGATGATCCGTTTCATCCATTGTGACTTTTACATGTTGTTGTGAGGCCAAGTTTTCAAAAGCTACTGGAACACTTGAGAAAAAATCTTCAAACTCCCGTAAAATTGATGCAAACCTCTTAAAAGGATCGTAAGGCACAATTGACATCATAATCCCCCTCTCAGAATTCCTTCTACAGCAATAGTATTCAGGTGATGATGAATGACCCGGATTGCAAGCCCAATACGAATATAATTTTGTATTGCCCTTAAGATTTTCTCCTTTCAGCAACTGCTTCAAACACTCGCTCATACATACTCTCTACACCTTTTTCGCTTACGTCAAAGCTATAGGCGTTCTCCACAGAGACCCCAATATGCTCCGCTTCCTCATTTACATCAATATTCGCTCCCATAAATATGAATTCCCATCCCTCATTTGTCTTTTGCCTAATCAATTTCTTAACAGTTTTATAGGTGAATTCCTTACTCGCATTTTCCATACCGTCTGTCGTAATGACAAAGATGACTTGATCCGGCTTGCGCTTCCCTAATGTAGAAATCCTGTTTCCCACCGTCAAAATAGTCTTCCCTACTGCATCTAATAGGGCTGTCATGCCTCTGACATAGTATTCCTTATCTGTCAGCTTCACTTGAGTTGCTTCGACACCGTCCCATAGGATTTCGTATTCATCATCAAATAGCACGGTTGTCAGTCGTGTCTCCCCTTCTAACTCACATTGCCTTTGAATAAAAGAATTAAAGCCTCCGATCGTATCACTTTCAAACCCACCCATCGAGCCGCTCCTGTCCAAAAGAAAAACAATTTCTGTCTGTTTCATATCTCTTCATCCTCCACTTTTTGTTCGATGGTATAATCATATCGAAACCCACATCCAATATGGTCGCCTGAAAAGCGACAGTTAAGAGGGATATCCATGCTTGAACAGAAAATATTAATGGAACTATCTACATATATTTTCGATCATATGATAGAGGAAGAAGTTGTTCTCTACTCGGAATTTACTGTCTCTGAAAGTGTCCGAAATATTAGTTTGGAAGAGTTCATTCGCGATCATAAGAAACCTTCCTTCAGAGAAACCCTTTTTAAATTTATTGACCGGACAGGAGAAAGCGATGCGTCCATTTACAAAAAGGCTTGGATTGACCGAAAACATTTTTCCAAAATCCGGTCAAACAGCGGATATAGACCGAAGAAAAATACAGTCATGGCGTTAGCCTTTGCTTTAGAACTCAATGTGATGGATGCAACAGAATTACTGAATGCTGCCGGCTATTCATTATCCGAAAGCGAAAAATTCGATTTGGTCATGAAATTTTGCTTGGAAAGGAAAATCTATCGGATTGAAAATGTGAATGAAGCGCTAATGTATATTGGTCTAAAACCATTAATGGAATAAAGCGATCAAAAACGTAAAGACAGCCTGGGCGCACCAGACTGTCTCTTTTTTATCAAACCATCTTCAACAAAGCCTCTTTCCCAATCATTCCTACAGTAATCCCCAACTTTTCAGCTTCCAGCGTCACAGATTCAAGTGGCGCATGGAGCAATTCTTCGATTGTCTTCACTCCTACCGCTCTTCCTGCGATAATCTTTCGGTCTGCTAAACGACTATTTAATAACCCGACATCCAAAGCTCCGCACATAATATAGCCCTTCTCATTCGATACGGTAAGCAACGTTGTTTTGGGCAATTTCACCGTAACCGCAGTGAATTCTTGCCCTTCAAAATTGAAAAGCTCAGTCGTAATCAAACAATCTCTCCTTTTAACTTAGAATCAGAAGAATATTCCGTATTATTACAAATTCATCTAAAATCTTCTAATTTTAGAAGCATCCATATATAATGCTTAAGGTTTAAAAAAATCTTATGAAATAGGGGAATAACTTGAGACCGTATAACGAAAAAATAAGTATCTTTCACGGAATGGCATCAACCATTTCTTCCAATACATCCGGAAACTTCTTCCCGATCTTTGCGATGACTGTTTTAGGTGCAACCAACTATCAAGTCGGATTGCTTAGCTCCATGCCTCCGCTTTTGGCGTTGCTTATGACAATTCCAGCAGCGATGATGATTAACCGTGCACACTCACAAAAGAAGCTTGTCGCCTTTTCCGTATTGTTTGCCCGCCTATTATTCCTGGCGATTATCGGGATTGTTTACTTACCTTCTGGTGAAATTCAAGGGTGGGCATTCATTGTCCTGGTAGCAGCTATGAATATCCCGAATACACTTGCCGGCATGGGATGGCAAGCATTGATCAGTAATACGATTGATGAACACAGACGTGGGGATTTTTTCAGTGACCGTAACCGTTTGCTGACAATTGTCGGATTTGCCTCTACCTTATTGATTGGTATTTTAATGAAGGATGTCTCCAATAGCGCGTTCGCCTTTCAAGTATTGTTTGGTGTTTCTTTCTGCTTTGGATTATTAGAAGTATATTTCTTAATGAAGCACAAAGAGGAGACAGTCGTTCTTACGGCTGAAAATGAGAAAAAGAGAATCATGGATTGGTCAATCTTCAAGCATTCGAATTTTGTATGGTTTCTATTCGGGGCGTTATTCTTCAATTTTGCTTGGCAGATGGCGTGGGGAATATTCAATATATATAATGTCCGGGTGGCGCATGCTACAGTTTTTTGGCTTAGTATGTTTTCTGTCGGCAGCATGTTGGCGCAGTTCCTATCCTTCCCGCTTTGGAAAAAGTGGGCTGAAAATAAGTCGAACGTGTCAGTATTTGTTTGGGCTGCAATGGGGATGGCAGCTACACCGTTTTTAACAGTACTATCACCGAATCTGTACTGGTTAATTTTTGTACAAACAGCAACTGGTTTCTTTGTAGCAGGGGTTACGTTAGTTCTCTTTAACCTGCTATTAGAACAAGCTCCTGAAGCAAAAAGAACGTATTGCATTACAACATATAACGTACTGTTATCTCTCGTTTCTTTCGCTGCTCCACAATTCGGGATCTGGCTGCTTGATACGTATGGAATTGTGAGCTCCATGAATGTGACGTCTGTCCTAAGATTTATGGCTGCAGTTCTGTTTTTCATCATCTCTATACGATATGCAAGGGCGTCTAAGCCTGCTTTACAAGTAACGGAAACAGCGGAAATTGCCGAGGCAACGTGAGAAAAGGAAACTAAGTTACATCTAATGGGAAATACTTTAAAAAACAGACGCATCCTTCGATTCGAAAGGTGCGTCTATTTTTCTACGATATCGGTTCTACATCATTGCTGATGAGGAAATCCAACATCTTTTCCATATTCTTTTTAGCATATTCATTTGTTAATAAGCTTTCATAGCCATGTGTCAATTTCGCGGTTTTTTTATCGTAGTAATTAAACTGATGAGGAATGTCCAACTCGTCCATTCGCCTATCTAAATCTTTTGCCTGCTCCGTGAACGACCCACTGTTCCCATCCGTGATGAAGGTTGGAGGAAAGTTAGAATTCATATGTTGGATGACATTGGATTGGTCAACCGAATATCCCTTCTTCAAGTCATCTGTATCAAAGAACAGCCTTCCCATTGCATTAAAAAGATAGTTTTTAAGTCCATTATCTGTTTGATCCATCTGATTTCCATCAAGTAAAGCTGAATTGAACACAACCCCTTTGATTTCGTTCAGATTGATGGTGGGCTTCATATTTAACTGTTTGGCATATTTAGAGTTGGTCTGAATATTTACATACTGTCCGATTACTTGGCCACCGGCACTTTGCCCCATGAAAATCACACCTTCATCCGCCAAGCCATATTCTTTCCCGTATTCCTGCAAGAATTTCACTGCTTGATCTAATTGGAATAATGGTACTGGGTAGTCGTATTCCGGAGTAAGAGCATAATTGATACTTACGACATTAAAACCATTTTTGGCTAACGTCCGGAGATAATGAGGAGATTCGTCATCTTCCTTTGGTTTACCAACCGTTTTATCCCCCCATGCAAATCCACCTCCATGCACGAAGAGGATGGTAGGGCGTCTTGTGTCCTCTTGACCCTCAGGTATGTAAATATCTAAGAAACTATTCGGATACTTATCGCCATACTGAATATCACTGACCAGTAAAGTTCCATCTGATAACACCGTTTCTGCTGGCGTTTCCTTCGGCTTAAAAGAATTCACCTCTCCCTCAACCATTCCTGCCTCTTGTAATAAAGTGATAAATGGCACGGGGGTAAATGAGGTAGTTATGAATAATCCAACAAAAATAATTACGATCGCCGTAAGAATGCCAGCAAAGGTGATTCTGGTGAAGCGGCGAAGTTTCTTCCAAGACATTTTGTTCGCCCCTTTCCTCAGTAAACTCCGATAATATATACCCACCTTACAAGCAATAGAAGCATGGTTAGTTGAGTATGAAAATTATTTCTTCTATTCATCTATATTTTTTAAAAATTTCGTGTCCCTAAGGTCTTGTATTCTTCGGATTCCGGAGTATAATTCATCTGAGAAGTGCAACATTTATGAATTTGGAGAAAACATCATGCGCCAATACAACGAAAAAATAAGTATATATCATGGTATGGCTTCTACTATTGCCAATAATATTACCGGAAACTTCTTTCCCATTTTCGCAATCACCATTTTGGGTGCCACAAACTATCAGGTCGGACTGATCAGTTCACTACCGCCATTAATGGCATTACTGATTACCATTCCCGCAGCCGTCATGATTAACAAAGCACATACCCAAAAGAAACTAGTTGCGGGATCCGTCATGCTGGCAAGGTTAATTTTCCTGCTCATGATCGGCATTATCTATCTTCCTGCTGAGTCAGCCGCATGGTTTTTCTTAGGCTTAGTCGCTCTCATGAATGTACCAAATACTGTAGCCAATATCGGATGGCAGGCTTTCATCAGCAATATAGTGGACGAATCCCGTCGCGGAGCTTTTTTTAGCGACCGGAACCGGCTGTTAACCGTTGCGGGACTAATTTCAACATTGACCATAGGATTAGTTATGAGGGACGCCTCCGAAAGTGCCCTTGCTTATCAGATAGTATTCGGCTTAGCCTTTACATTCGGTCTCTTGGAAGTCTTTTTGTTAATGAAACATAAGGAAGAAATAGGTGAATCCGTTGGTCCGATTGTGAAGAAGAAACTCATGGATTGGTCAATCTTCAAGCACTCTAACTATGTATGGTTTCTACTTGCGGCATTGTTCTTTAACTTCGCTTGGCAGATGGCGTGGGGAATATTTAATATCTACAATGTACGCATTGCCGGTGCGACCATTTTCTGGCTCAGCATTTTTTCAGCAGGCGCAAGCTTGGCTCAAATCTTCTCATTCCCTCTTTGGAAAAAATGGGCTGACAAAAAGTCGAATACTGCTGTGTTTGTATGGGCGGCCATCGGGATGGCGACGACACCTTTCCTTACGGTCTTATCGACAAACTTATATTACTTAACCATCGTGCAAACAACCTCGGGATTCTTTGTTGCAGGAGTTGTGTTACTGTTGTTCAACCTACTCCTTGAGCAATCCCCTTCCGAAAAAAGGACATATTGCATAACAACATACAATGTATTGTTATCGGTGGTGGCATTCATTGCTCCACAAGTTGGAATCGGCTTGTTGGAATGGCTCGGAGTCAATATGGCCATGAATATCAGTTCAATCCTTAGGTTCACGAGTGCAGGGCTTTTCTTTTTAGTTTCGATGAAGTATGCAAAAACACCAAACACAACAGTGCAACTATAATAGAAACACCTCCGGAAATAAATGATTCCGGAGGTGTTTTCTCTATAACTGTACTTCGATTGGATTACTTTCAATAATCTTTTCCACTTCCTCGTACCCAGTCGGGAAAGCAAAGTTATAACGTGCAGGCAATGCAAACACATACTGCACATTACGGGCCAGTTCTCGTGGTCTAATAGGTGCTGCGCCAATGTGGAATTCATCGGACTGCATTAACTCCCATTGTTCTAAATTCAGGATCATGATTGGAATATCCTGACGCGGATTTTCCGGTGTCCATTCAGGATGGCGGATTGAAATGATGGGGCCTGTTTCAATCACCTCTCCGTTTGTCGACACCCCTTTCCACTCATCCTCAACAATTGAATAGTCTTTCCAACCAGCAGGTAGCTTAAAAAGGAAACCATATTTGTCATTTTCATAGAATATTTGATCATAGTTTTCATCTTTGTCGATTCTTACATCAGTAATCATCCAACGTTCCCCGACCTTTTCTACAAGGAGATGAATCGGAATCTTGGCTGCAATCTCAGGTACGCTTGTTATTTCAACAATTTCACCGTTTATAGAATATTTACTTTCCGACACCTTTTGGATATCTGTTACATCGATTCGATCTGGCCAAGGGCTTGACGTTAACCTTCCTGGAGCATTGACCGGATCATTGAGCCACTGCCCGATCAATTCTGAAGAAACGAGGCCGCTATAGTGTTTTCTCATGCTCTTCTCCAGTTCCTCTTTAGGTCCCAATAGAGAAACGTTCTGTAGCTGATAGCCAAAGTTCTCAACGATGCTCAATATCAATTCCTTCACATTCTCATCTATTTCGATCGGTGGCTGGCGCTCCCCTGACTGACCTTCACTGGCGTGTTCTTCCGCCATGCATCCAGTTATTGTGAGTAACAATAGAAGTAAAGGAATTAACTTTTTCATGATTTCACTCACCTCCAGTAAAACTTGTAATTAAATAGACGTTTTATGATATGTTTCGTTACTTTCATGATTTCAATCGTTTTTTCAAGAAATTAAAAAGCGCTTAGACCCAAATAGGATCTAAGCGCATTATTAGTCAAAATAAAAGAGCAGGGCTCATCTCCTGCTCATAGACGAAAACACCCAGCAATCCGTGCTGTTAGCGGTATTTCCGGGTGTGACTCGAAGTCACTAAGGTTGGCACCTAATTTGTTATTATACACTGATTTGAACAGGATGCAATGGGATAATTAAACAGAGGCTATTGTCTTGCCTCATCAATTGACTTCCCCACTGTATTCGCAATTGTGAGGAGGGGTTGAACATATAAGGACGAAAGCAAATCTGTCCAGTTTAAATACACTCTGTCGTGGTACCCATTTACTAAAGGAACAATTTGAGAAAGGGGACCAAACGATGAATATATATGATGTTCAAAAACAAGGACAACCTGCTCAGGAACAACCGAGACAGCCGGGAATTGAAAAAAACATGAAACCACTGCCTGTCCAGCCACTTGAATATAAAGGTAGTGAGAAGCTAAAAGGGAAAGTTGCGCTGATTACAGGTGGTGACAGCGGCATCGGGCGTGCAGTTGCAATCGCTTATGCAAAAGAAGGCGCTGATGTGGTCGTAAACTATTTTGAAGAACAGAATGATGCGGAAGAAACGAAGGCATTAGTCGAAGCAGAGGGAGTACGTTGCTTGTTATTGCCAGGTGATATAACAAAAGAGGAGACCTGTAAGGGGCTTGTTGATAAAACCGTGGCAGAATTCGGCAAACTTAATATTGCTGTGAATAACGCAGGGATTCAATTCCCGACGGATGATATCCGCAACATTACTTCCGATCAATGGGATCTAACATTTAAAACGAATATATACTCACACTTTTACTTGAGCAAATATGCACTCGACCATTTGGGTCAAGGGGATGCCATCATCAGTACGACGTCTATCAACGCCTATGTCGGAAATGATACTCTCATCGATTATACGGCAACAAAAGGGGCTATTGTCGGCTTTGTCAGAAGCCTTGCAAAGAGTGTCGCTTCACAAGGTATCCGTGTAAATATGGTAGCACCTGGTCCAATCTGGACACCGTTGATCCCTTCAACCTTCGAAGGAGACAAGGTGGAGCAATTCGGCTTATCCACCCCACTGGGACGTCCTGGCCAACCTGCTGATTTGGTAGGAGCATACGTCCTCCTTGCTTCAGATGAAGGTGCCTATATTACGGGACAATGTATCCATGTGAACGGCGGTATGGCAATGTCTTCGTAAATAGAAAATAGAAAAAGCAGAGAAAGAACTTGAACATCTTTCTCTGCTTTTCTTATTGGTTAATGGTAATGACTACTTTCCCTTTGGCATGCCCTTTTTCAAAGTATCGGAACGCTTCCGGAACTTCATCAAACGAATACGTCCGGTCAATCGTAGCTTTTACTTTTCCTGCTTCAAGCAATTCTTTTACATAAAGAAGATCTTGTTTGTTCGCGCGTTGTAAAAAGCCGAGCATTTTTCTGCTTCCCGTCATTGATATGATCGGACCAAGGCTCATCGTTTGGAACATTTGAGTACCGGAACCCCCCACATGAACAAATCTCCCATTTGGTTTCAAGACCCGTTTATATGCTGTAATCGGATGATTGCCGTTGGCGCCTATAATCAGGTCATATTTCTCTGCCTTCTTCGTGAAATCTTCTTGCTTATAATCGATTACGTAGTCTGCACCAATTGACCGTGCAATTTCCACATTATTCGTACTGCATACAGCGGTGACCTCTGCACCAAAAGATTTTGCGATTTGTACCGCGAATGTGCCGACTCCTCCTGATGCCCCATTTATTAAAACCTTTTTTCCCGGTTCTATTTGACCTTTGTCACGCAATGCCTGTAAAGCAGTTACTGCTGCCATCGGTACTGAAGCTGCTTCTTCAAAGGTCATATTGGAGGATTTTAATACTAACGAACTTTCCGGAACCGCCACATACTCTGCGAAAGCTCCCCATCCTGACGCGGACAAATCACCGAACACTTCATCACCAGTCTTAAACAATGTTACATCTTTTCCAACCGCCTCTACCTTTCCCGCAACATCTCCGCCTGGAATAGTATATTTTGGTTTAGTGAGACCAAAGGCGAAGCGAGCTAAGAACGGTTCCCCTTTTAACAGCACTAAATTGCCGTAATTTAAAGATGCTGCATGAACCTTCACTAACACTTCATGGTCTTGTGGTTGTGGGATGTCAACTTCTTTCATGGTGAGTACATCAGGTGTGCCATACTTTTCATAAAAAATGGCTTTCACAAGTTCCCTCCGCTCATTCGGGTTAACCTTCTTTAAAATATGCAAAGATACATATTGTATAGTCAAAGGACGTGCAGTACGTGTCACACTTCTATTCTTCCTTTAGAACTAGTCCTACTTTTTTCCGTTCGTTTAATAAGAATGACAAGTTTATGATACCAGTCACTACATTCCTCGAAAGCATCTATATATTCATCTGTTTCACTTGAAATATAATCCTCTTCCTCAATACAATTGAATTCCTTCACTGGATTTGTCAGATCATCCACTAATACTTTCAAAGTCAGATTTTCAATGTATTCATCCTCTTCGTCCATCTCTTCATCATGTACGGCTGATTTCCCTTCATTAAGGAGAACACTATTTTTAGGAAAGGAATAGACCGATTGATTATTCTCTATTAATGCTACTTCAAGGATTTTATAAAAGGGGATTTCATCATATTCATATTCCTCCTGATCCAATTCTTGAAGAAACAGTATTACCTCTGCCGATTCATCGATCAATAAGGCTTGTGAAAAGTTGATGGAAGAAATCGAATGGTCATGTGGCAAATCAGCCAGCCATTCATTGTGATTCTTTTGGGATACAGCTTTTCTCCGATCAAACACTACTCCAGCTATGAAAAAGAAAAGGATGATGAGGAAAAGTAAAACGATGATTGTTTTCATTGTCCCGCCACCTTGTGCATTTCTATTACACTTTTATTAGTTCATAGTATTCAAGTACTTGGGTTAACATACTACCAACAAAAAAGAAATCTGAAGACCCATGACGGTCTAACAGATTTCTTTGCTTAACAAATAGTATAAGATGATTGGTCAACCCAAATCGTAAATTTGACCTTTTACTAAATACGCCGCACTTTCAGCGATGTTTGTAATATGGTCAGCTGTACGTTCAAGGAATCGATTGATGAACAACAATTGCACTAATTGAGTTGTATCCTCCGGATGAGTACGCAAGAATTCGGTAATGCTCTTATATGTTTCTGCGTAGTAGTTATCCACTTGATCATCCAAGTCCCCCACTTCTTTCGCAAGGGCCATATCCTCTTCGATAAAAGATGTAACGCCCATTTTGAGCATTTTCATGGAGACTTCTTTCATTTGTTCTAACTGTGTAATATTGATTAACGATTCGGTTTTCCCGATTTTTACTGTAGCTTTAGCAATGTTTACAGCAAAGTCAGCAATCCGCTCAATGTCCGACGTAATTTTCAAGGATGCGATGATCCTACGTAAATCCGTAGCGAATGGCTGTTCTTTTGCAATGAGCCACACTGCGTATTGATTAATCTCGTTATCCAAGTTATCAATTACCGAATCCTCATCAATTACTTTTAAAGCCAGTTCGACATCCTGCGTTTTAAAAGCCGTAAATGCTTTTTCAAATGCTGAAATTGACAGTTCGTTCATTTCATTCATTTTGCTTTGTAAATCTTGCAGGTTTTTATCGAAGTTTTTACGAACGTTCATTGTTTCTCATCCTTTCTTAACTCTTTCTGATTCGAAACTTACATATCCATACGTTGGATCCTAAGTTCCAAAAATTGCTCCTTTGTAAAGGATAAATGTAAATTGTAAATAGCAGTCTGTGTTTTTGTAAAAGTTTTATGAATTCACACTTTAATAGAGTTGAATGCTAAATAGTTCTTGCATAAAAACCACGCTTATCTGTTGGCAAGCGGTGTTCAGATATTATTTAGTTAACAGGTCATCTATTGTTATATAAATGTAAACGTAGAGGGGACATCATAGTCACATTGGAAATATATTTGCTTAAACTAAGGCAGGTTAGGTAAAGTCTGTATAAGAAGTTCTAAAAAGAGGATGGTAAATGAATGACGTATTTATTGTTACTAGTTGGATTTGCTTTACTTATAAAAGGAGCAGACTTTTTTGTGGAGGGTGCTTCTAATATCGCTCGAACATTAAAGGTCTCGCCTTTACTCATTGGACTTACTATTGTTGCCTTTGGGACAAGTGCCCCTGAAGCAACGGTAAGTATACTTGCAGCATTAGAAGGAAATTCGGATGTTTCCGTTGGGAACGTGGTAGGGAGTAACATATTTAACATCACCGTTATTGTCGGTGTGACAGCAATAATCAGCCCATTATTAGTGGATGACTCGATCGTACGCAAAGAAATTCCTTTTACCATGTTAGGTAGTATTGTACTGTTCGTCTTAGCGAGTGATCTTACGCTTAATGGTTCAACCGACAACTTTCTTACCCGCAGCGATGGGCTTGTGTTCTTAGCAATCTTCAGTGTTTTTATGTATTACATCTTTGAAGTCGCCAGACATAATCGAACACTGGCTACTGCTGAACCGGAAGACACTCATACTTCATCTAAGCCCAGTTGGGGAAAATATATCCTATTCACCCTCGGCGGTCTTGCTGCCATTATCTTTGGTGGAGATTTAGTTGTAACTAATGCAGTGGAAATCGCCTATTCGTTTGGAATGAGCGAAACCCTTGTTGGTTTAACGATTGTCGCAGTCGGAACTTCTCTGCCGGAGCTCGTAACTTCCATCACAGCCGCACGAAAGAAAGAAAGTGAAATTGCCTTAGGTAACTTAGTCGGCAGCAATATTTTTAATATCTTCTTTGTACTCGGAACATCAGCGGTGATTGCTCCGCTTCCTGTGGATGGCAATATCTTCACGGACCTGTATATTTTAATTGCCGTAACCGCTGTCTTATTTATTTTTGCATGGTCTAAATACAAAATCTCGAGAATCGAGGGTAGCCTTCTCACAGTTGCTTACCTTGTCTATTTTGTATACATCATCATGAGAGGTTGAAGAACGTTAGAACTACGACTATTCGACATTTTTGGTTTTGTCTTTCTGTTTTATCTTTCATATGAGGAAGGTTTATTACATTTAGCCTTAAACAGAATCAGACTGATTCAATAGTTTCATTAACAGGTTCCGTTCCCTATCGCAAAACACTGATTTTGCATATGAATTTGCTGTAATAACAATTAAACCGCATTTTGCGGTTTTTTCTTTTGCAAAAAAAGCTCAGTTCACAGAAGAACGAAGCTGATTTTTAATCTTTCTTGTTTAATTTTTTCTAATAAGGCATACAGGAACTGATATGTAATACCAATTATTTAAAATCTTCTTTAGAAATTGCTATTGAAGGGTAATGCCCAATTTGAGTTAAATCCACATCAAAAGGGACACTATAAACCATATAGTAGCTGTCATCATTGACTACAGAAATTAGTTCCTCGATACGACTTCTAGCTTTGTTAGAATCTGTAGTTGCATAAACTACAGCGACAACACCCACCCCCTCTTCCATCCATCCTTTTAAAATTAGTTTCAATGGATTACTGTCTTTCAAAACGGTCTCTATCATATTCATATATTCGTTCATTTAAAGCCTTCCACCTTTCTAGATAATAAACAGAACGCCCCTTATCCCATCAGATTTATTTTATAGTAGAAATACCTGACCTTTCATGCATTAGCTCTTTACTGTTAATTCCTCCTCACACTAAACAGCCGCTTAAGTTCAATAACTACACTTTAATTTTACCATCGTTATCCACATAAAGTGATCGAATATTTTAACAACTAAAATTAATTTAGCCCCGCTAAAAGCGGAGCTAAATATGTTGTTATTCGATTGTCTAAAAAAGCCCGAAAACCTATGAGTTTTATTGAGTAATTTGAAAAAAAGTGATTCAAAACGGAACGGGTTAATGGTTCCATGTACTTTTTCATATTTATTTAATTTCTTTTGTTTAACTATCTTCTACATTTTTTCATTGATTGTGAGAACATTAAAATTTCCTTTTTACTCTTCACAACGGTTTATAGTTTTAGAATGCTTATTGCGCAGAGAAACCGCCGTCAATTACTAATTCTGCGCCCGTGACATAAGAAGAATCGTCAGAAGCGAAGAAAAGAACTGCTTTCGCAATGTCATCTGGTTGCCCTAAGCGTTGGAGTGGAGTAGCTTGAACTAATTGGTTCAACAATTCTTTGTATTGAGTCAAAGCTGCTGTCATCGGTGTTTCGATAATTCCAGGGAATACCGCATTCACTCGCACCCCGCTACGTCCGAATTGGGTAGCTGCTGCTTTCGAGAATGCACGAACGGCTCCTTTGGATGCGGAATAGTGATTGAATCCTTGTCCGATTTGAGCTGTATAGGAAGAAATGTTGACGATGGAACCGGCTTTTTGTTCAGCCATGATCGGAGCAACGTGTTTAATGCCTGCGAACGCGCCAAATCCGTTGATGGCCATCATTTTGTTCCAGTCATCGAGAGTGATGTCTTGGTAGCCTTTTTCGGAAGAGATTCCTGCGTTGTTAACAAGGACGTCAATCCGGCCGAATTTTTCTTTTACTTCTTTCGCAAAGTCAGCCCATGCTTGATCGTCAGCAACGTTCAGTTTCATGCCATGTACTTTCTGTTTCTGGCTCGCTTTTTCCAATGCCGCTTCATTGATATCGGCTGCGATGACTGTTGCACCTTCAGACACAAACAAATCTACTATCTTTTCCCCAATACCGGAAGCTCCACCAGTTACAATCGCTACTTTGTTATCTAACCGTCCCATTTCATTTCACTCCTGATTTAATAAATTTTAATCGATCCGCCATCCACCATAATCGTTTGGCCGGTAATATAATCCGAATCTTCACTTGCCAAGAACACTGCCGTACGGCCGATATCTTCTTCAGGTTCCCCTAAACGGCGGAGCGGGATTCCTTGGATCATACGTTCATACAATTCTGGCGAACTTTGACTCCATGCTTCCACACCCGGTGTTCGGGCAATCGGTGCGATGAGGTTGACGTTGATGCCGTCCGGGCCCCATTCGTTCGCTGCCACCCGTGTAATCCCACGGATCGCTTCTTTCGCGGCTGCATAGGAAGTTTGCGTAGGCTGACCGTTAATTCCTGCCCCAGAAGCAAAGTTAATAACTTTCCCTTTTGTCTTCTTCAGTTCCGGATAAGCAAGTTGCATGAAGTTAAATGTCGGATAGAAACCTGTATTAAACGATAGATCGAACATTTCCTGTGTTGTTTCCACTAAGAGCGCCTGTCTGGAAGCATGTGCATTGTTGACGACAATATCAAGCTTTCCGAATTTGGAAACGACCGCCTGGATGATCTCTTCGATGGATTCTCGCTTCGAAATATCACGGATGAACAATAGACCTTCCGTATGTGCATTGACTTCTTCCAACGTTTTTTTCCCGTTTTCTTCGTTAATATCAACGATGGTGACATGTGCGCCTTCCTTGGCCATTGCCAAAGCGATGCCACGGCCGATTCCACCAGCAGCTCCTGTTACGATTGCTACTTTATCTTTTAACCGCATATTCTCTCACCTCATTTAGATTGTTGTTGCCATTTTCCACTCTTAACCAATTTTTCTTTATTTGCAAATGCAAGCAAGACGAAAAAGATGTTAAGTACTAATAAGACTAAAATGGTAATCATCGCTGGGATGTAGCTTCCCAAGAAGTCAAATACATATCCATAAGCCGGCAAGGCGATGATGGATGCTACCGCAAGTCCAAGCGATGCGGTTGAAAAGATTTGACTGTACTCCAAACTCCCAAAAAGAGCGGATGTCATGGCAGGACCTACTGTTCCGATAGACGTGGAAACAAATCCGAACAGGATTAACCCTGTAATGATCATAGCGGTACTTGAAGCGAAGAGCAGCAATAGGCTCACGCCGATAAAACCGATAATCATGGCAATAACCGCAGTCATCTTGGCTCCGCTCCGGTCAGTTAAATAACCGAATGTGAGGGACCCTACGAAAACGCCTACACTTAGTGCCGCCATGGCATTCCCCGCAAATTTCACATCGTACCCTAAATTCACTAAATATGTTGGAATGTGAATGGCGAAACTCGCCACAGAAGTTACGATAAAGAGGAATAGAGCCAATAAAATAAACGCTGCAGACTTACTTGCATCTTTAAAAGCAATCCCTTGCATTAAATCCATACCGTGTTTTTCATCAGATTGGGCAGCATCAATTCCATAAGGCGCCAAGCCTTTATCTTTCGGATTGTTTCGAATCAAGAAAAGGATGGTCGGAATCACAATAATTATTACTGCTACTCCTAATATGGTGTAGGAATGTCTCCAGCCAAGATTGGCGATTAAGTTTCCAGCCACTGGCTGAGCCAATACTCCTAAAAGGCCACCGACTGCTGTCATAATTCCAAGAGCCATTCCATTACGCTTTTTAAACCAGCGTTCAACCATGACCGGTCCAGCTAATACGGTAATAAATACGCCACCGACAGCCAACGGGATCGCTAATACATACCAACCCCACACAGAATTCATGAATCCGAATAAGGCATATGCACCTGCCTGTAACAGGATTGCCACGATCAACACAATACGAGCATCGTATTTCCCTAAAATCCTTCCTCCGATCGGAAGGAATATCATCGTGATGATGGCAGAAATACTTAAGTAAAGTGTAAGATTACCCACTCCGACACCAAGATCGTGTGCCACTGGAGATATGAATAATCCGGCAGTGTTATTCAATCCGGCCTTTCCTAAACCGACGGTGATACAAAGTCCTATTAATACCAACCATGCAAAATGCAGTTTCTTTTTCGTCGTCATGCCAGTTCCTCTCATTCCTTCGTATTAGAACGGGCTTGACTCATAAAGCTTTGGAAATCAGCAATGGACGGATTGGCGATGTAGTGTCCACCTTCGACTTTAATTGTTTGGCCAGTAATATATTTAGATTCGTCAGATGCTAAGAACAAGACGGTATAAGCAATATCATCCGGTTCTCCATTATAAGGAAGTGCATTGTATTTTTTGAAGATTTCCAGCACTTGCGGCGGAAGGTTCTTCTCGGCTGCAGGTGTCAAGATCAAACCTGGAGCAACTGCATTACAACGGATCCGATCCTTTCCGTATTGAGTAGCGATATAGCCGGTAAGGCTCACAACTCCGGCTTTCGAAGCCCCATATGCCGAGCGGATTGCATCTGATGCAAATCCTGCCATCGAAGTCGTATTGATAATTGAACCGCCGCCAGTTTTTTGCATATGCGGAATCGCATAGCGGCTTCCCAATAATACGCTCTTTAAGTTAACGTTCATCAACCGATCCCATTCATCCAAATCCATGTTGACGACATCCAAGTCCTTTTGAAGATTCGTTAACCCGACGTTATTGTATAGAATGTCGATTTTGGAATAGGTGGAAACTGTAAACTCCACTGCTTCTTCAATCGATTCGGCTTTCCCGGCGTCCAAGAAGATAGCAGCGGCTTCTCCGCCTGCCTCTTTAATCTCTTTGACTGCCTGTTCTGCGCCTTCAAGGTTGAAATCACCGATGACCACTTTTGCGTCTTCCTTGGCCAACAACTTAGCGGTTGCCAAGCCAATTCCTGATGCTCCTCCAGTTATTAGAGCAACTTTACCTGATACTCGACCCATTTTTTCCCACTCCTTATGAGTTATTTCTTGGAGAGAAGATGATTGAGCAATTTTTTCTGAATCACCAATAATTGATTTATTTCTTCATCAGACAATACAGAGTATAGATCTGCACGCAATTCATGGCCTGCTTTTTGTGCAATCTTCAAGATGTCAATTCCAGCCTCCGTGATCGATATCCGGGCAATTCGGCGATCTGCCTTGTCATACTGTCGCACAGCATACCCTTCGTTAATCAGCTTTGTGGAAATTCCAGTAAGCGCTCCAGGCGTATAATTCAATTTCCTGGCCAGTTCAGAAGGCTTTTGCGGTCCCTTCTCTTTCAGTTCATTTAAAACTAAACAATGAGACACACTTAGGTTTCCCGAAAACAAATTCATAAACCGGATAATGGATTCATTGTTCAATATTTCTGCTTGTCTAATTAACTCAAATACGGACTCTTTCATTCCACTTCTCCCTCTCTCGTTTATTTTAGCACTAAATAGTTTAGTATTAAAATACTTTTTTAACTGCTCTTCCTATATATGGAGGAGTGCGTTAGATAAATTATAGTATAGACGTCCAATTCCTCAAAAATAGCTAAATAGGGGATGAATATTAGAAATTGAGAGCCCATTCAACGAATCGCTCTCAATCTCAATTTACTGCTCTATATTACCGCTTTTCTTTCTTGAATTAAAAATAGCCATCTCGTTCCCCTTCGCCCGCTTCAATGTCGCAACGATTAAAAAACTTACAATCACTAACAAAAGCCAGGAACTGACCTTTCCTAAATGCACGAGGCTCCATGCATCGGTTTGGTTTGGATATTCCCAAGCTCCAAAGAAAGTGGCGATGTTCTCTGCAATCCATATAAAGAAGCCGATAAGTACAAATGCCAGTGCGAGTGGCATCCGGTAACGGAACCCATTTACTTCATATGTAACCCATGCCTGCCAAAAGACGATCATGACAAGTCCCGCTAACCACCACCGGACATCAATCCAGTAATGATGGGTGAAAAAGTTTAAATAGATTGCCGCTGCAAGAGGTACAACTAACCAAAACGGGGGCCACTTAATGAGTTGGACTTTCAGTCTCCTCCATGCCTGGCATAGATAACTGGCAACACTCGCATACATGAAACCGCTATACAAAGGAACTCCAAAAACTTTGAAATACCCTTCTTCCGGATATGACCACGATCCCATATGGACTTTAAATATTTCAAGAGCGAGACCTATTACATGAAATAATGTAATCACCTTTAGTTCATCCCGTGTCTCAAGTCCAGATCGCACCATCCACCACTGCATTACAAGACAAATGATCAGCAGCCAATCATACCTGGGCAGCAAAGGGAGTGGAATGATTTGTGTAAGGGCCAATGAAGTGAAAATCACGACAGGGAACAAACAGGATAATGCTTGCTCCCACCCAAAACGAACAAGCTGTTTAAACGCGTTTTCAACTCGATTGGAACTTACCGAGGAATCATTTTGTAAAGTTGAATTCATGAGATACTCTCCTTTTAAAGGGACTCCTGAAAATTTTGTACTAGTCATCTTCACTTCGGTATTCAAGTAAGTCACCAGGCTGGCAATCCAATGCCTTACATATCGCTTCTAACGTTGATAATCGAATCGCCTTTGCCTTCCCATTTTTCAATATCGAAAGATTGGCCATCGTTATGCCAACCCTCTCCGAAAGTTCCGTCACACTCATTTTCCTTTTCGCTAACATCACATCAATATTTATAATAATCGCCATGTTTTCACCTCAGACCGTTAAATCATTTTCAGATTTTATATGAATGGCTTCCTGTAGAAGTTTTTGGAGAACAGCAGCAAACACTGCGATCACCAGTGGAGCAAAGATCAGGAGCATTCCTATTACACCGAGACCTGGAGCGTCGTCCAACTCTGCGACCATAAAGATGAAAGGCAAACCAATTACATACAAACCAACAATGGTGACTGCACAGTATTTAATATTTTTTAGTGCCTTCACTGATCTTTCCGAGAATGCTATGTTCTGATCGATATAACTGAGAAGCTTGAAAGCTTGAACTAAAGCTGCGATATACGGGACCGTTGAGATAAAAATCACGATTACAATCGGATACAGTATATGGCCATAGTCCGGATTTGCAGGATTTTTAATTAAATACGGCAAGCCCACCCCATATAAAATGAGTGCTGGAATCCCGAGTAGAAAAACTGCTAACTTTAAAAATGTTGTTGAACCAAGTTTCATTAAAAGCACCTCACTATTGATATTAATCATAATTTTAAACCATTATTTATCGAGTTACAATAAATAATAATTGTATTGCATTATATTATTATTGATAATTAATTATACTCATTAGTTATAACGCGTTAATCAACAAAAGGTTCAATAAAAAAAGCGTTAATCCATTTGTGTGGGATTAACGCCAGAACCAGTTGTATTTTATTCTTCTTTGCCTTCTTTGTCCTGATCAAACCAGAGTAATTCTTGATCTTCTTCGTCGCCATTATAGTTGATCAAGATTTCTTCTCCTGCTTTTATGTCCGTATACGCGTAAAAGTCAAAAGTATGATTGTCAAAATTTATATCATAAGTGGCATTCGGTTGATAGGAATGGTTAAATAACATCCCATAACCTAACACAAACGCAGTATGGTTAATTCCATATTCAAAAGCGTAATCTGCAAGCAATGTCTTCTCGATATGCTCATGCTGTTCGTTCGGGTATGCAATCACCGGTGCCTCATGCAACAGTTCACCTTTTTTGATGTCACGTGTGGCAAATACCCCTCGATTGAATTCTCCATCGCTAAGGGAAGATGTTTTAATTTCGATCATGTAGTTCTCCTATTCACTGTGAAAATTTTCTTACTAACTGTAACATGAATTACCTTCCCTCACAATTAACAGTAGAAAGGAAGTGGACACTTATATAAAAAGGGTTGAAACGATTCGTTTCAACCCTTTTCATTAGTTATTATTCTTCATCCATAAATGGATATGCAACATCAGTTGTTGGTGCAAAGTTTTCCTTGATGACACGAGGAGTTGTCCAACGAATTGCGTTGAAGACAGAACCTGCTTTGTCATTTGTACCTGATCCACGTGAACCGCCGAATGGCTGTTGGTTGATCATCGCACCAGTTGGCTTGTCATTGATATAGAAGTTACCAGCCGCACCGGACAAACGGTTTTCCAAGTATTGGATCGCTTGACGGTCTTGTGCGAAGATGGAACCTGTCAATGCATACATAGAAGCTGTATCAACAGCTGTCAAAGTTTCTTCCAATTGATCATTTTCATATACATAGATCGTCAAGACCGGTCCGAAGATTTCTTCTTTCATCGTCTTGAAGTTTGGATTTGTTGTCACAATAATTGTCGGTTGAATGAAATAACCGACTGAATCATCATACGTACCACCTGTGATGATTTCAGCTTCATCCGATTCCTTCGCATATTCGATATAGCTTGTGATGGAATCGAATGCCGGCTTATCAATTACAGCACCCATGAAGTTACGGAAGTCACGGACATCCCCAACTTTCAGTTTTGCAGTTTCTTCGATTAATCCAGCTTTTACATCTTCCCACATGCTTGCAGGGATGTAAGCACGGGAAGCCGCTGAACATTTTTGACCTTGGTATTCGAATGCCCCACGAGCAAGACTCGCTACTACTTTATCGGCTTGTGCAGTTTCGTGAGCAAATACAAAGTCTTTACCGCCTGTTTCCCCAACTAAACGTGGATAAGAAATGTAGTTATTAATATTTTCCCCTACTGTTTTCCAAATCGTGTTGAACGTGTTGGTAGAACCAGTGAAGTGGAATCCAGACATACGACGGTCAGTTAACACGACTTCAGATACTTGAGAACCACGAGATGGCACAAAGTTGATAACACCTTTTGGTAATCCCGCTTCTTCCAAAATACGCATGAAGTAGTAGTTTGCTAACATAGAAGTTGTCGCAGGCTTCCAAACAACTACGTTCCCCATCATCGCTGGAGCTGCTGGTAAGTTACCGCCAATAGCTGTGAAGTTAAATGGAGAGATTGCTAATACGAAACCATCTAATGGACGGTAGTCCGTACGGTTCCAAATATTCTTCATGCTTTCTGGTTGAATTTGATATACCTGATTTGCATAATCTACGCCGAAACGTAGGAAGTCGATTAGTTCTTGTGCAGAATCAATTTCAGCTTGAATAGCTGTTTTGGATTGTCCAAGCATCGTTGCAGCATTCATGACATCGCGGTAAGGACCGGAAATCAAATCAGCAGCTTTTAAGAAAATCGATGCACGGTGTTCCCAAGGCATATTTGCCCATGCTTCTTTCGCAGCCATTGCCGCTTCAACTGCATCACGCAATTCCTTTTCACCAGCTTGTGAATAGTTTGCTAATACATGTTGATGATCATGTGGCATAACCACTTGCTTGACTGTATCTGTCTTAATATCTTCACCGTTGATAATTACAGGAATATCAACGACCACATTCGATTGACGTTCTAATTCCGCCTTTAGCGTTTCCCGTTCTTTTGTACCAGGTGCATACGTGTTGCCCGGTTCGTTTGTAGGTGTAGGGATCTTGAAAATACCGTTACTCAATTTCCTTCACATTCCTTTCTATTAAAAAGACTCTGTCTTTTGGACAGTATGACTCATACTTATCTAGTATAACATTTTTCTACTATGTTTGCCCTTGATAACGACTACAAATGATTTCCATAAAAATTCATTCACAATGAAAAACAGAGAGCGTTTGATGTCCCGCTCTCTGCTTCTTTATAGTTATAACATCTACTCTTTGATTTAAACCGTTAGTACCCCACGGAAACCTCTTGCACCATAATAGGAATCCGCTCCATTATGGTACACGAATACCGTGTCATAGCGGCGATCACAGAATAGGGCACCACCTAATTTTCGAATTCGTTCAGGTGTTTGGATCCAACTCGATGTTTTTAAATCGAAATTACCGAGTTCCTGCAGTTTACGGTATTCCTCTTCTGTTAAAATCTCAATCCCCATGTAAGTAGCCATATCCATCGCGCTGTTTTCGGGTTTGTGTTTCTTCCTTGCCTCCAACGCCTCACGGTCGTAACAAATGCTTCTGCGTCCTTTCGGGCTTTCCGCTGAACAATCAAAGAAAACATATTCCTTAGTTTCTTGATCGTAGGTTACAACGTCCGGCTCGCCGCCAGTTGCTTCCATCTCGTTTAGCGACCATAATTTTTCAGGATTAGCTTCTAACTTGGCTTGGAGTTCGGCCCAGTGGAGTCCTTCATGACGATTCATGTTGTTCTCGAAACGGTCTTTCAAAATTTCAAACAATTCTTTCTGTTGTTCCGGCGATAAATTTCGTTGATCATTTTTCATACTAAAACCTCTTCATAGTTTTTATATAGGATAACAAATGACATTCTAAATGACACTGTCCTGGTTTAACTTATGATTATTTGTTTTCACACAAGTAACAGCTATCTTTTCTATCTTACTCCTTCGTTTAACCATTTCGCAGTCACAGTTTCTGCGTTTAGCATTTCTTCCGGAGTGCCTTCGAAAAGTATTTGCCCACCTTGTTTTCCGCCCCCCGGACCCATTTCAATAATCCAGTCGCTCGCCGCTATAAAGTCTAAATTATGCTCGACTATGATGACAGAGTTGCCCTTGTTTACCAGAGTTTGAAATACATTTAGAAGTTTTTCATCATCTTCGGCGTGTAATCCTAAGGAAGGTTCGTCTAACAGATAGATTTGACCTTTCTTTTGTAATTGGCTCGCGAGTTTTAGACGTTGGATTTCTCCACCACTCAAGGAACTTGTCGTCTGCCCCAAGGTCAAATATCCTAAACCTACATCTTTAAGTGTGTTCACTCTATTTAAGATCTTTTGTTGTTTTAAATAATCAGCAGCTTCGTCTATTGTTAATTCTAATATTTCAATGATATTTTTACCCTCATATCGATAGCTCAATGCTTCGTCGGAATATCTCGTACCGCCACATGCTTCACAAGGGATTGTTACTGGATCTGCAAATGCAACTTCAGGAGTGATCACTCCTTTTCCTTTACAGACAGGACATGCTCCTAAGGAGTTGAAACTGAATAATCCTGCCGGTTGTCCCGTTGCTTTAGAAAAGGTTGCGCGAATGTCATCCATTATTCCCATATATGTAGCCATGGTCGAGCGGCTTGAGATTCCGATGCCACCTTGTCCTACTGTAATGGAATCCGGGTATCTTTCCTTGAATGCTTCCAGTATTAATGAGCTTTTACCTGAACCCGATACTCCGCATACAGAGACTAAGACATCTTTAGGAATATCTACATTCACATTTTTCAGGTTATTATTCCTTGCACCTCTCATTGAAAAATAACTTTTACGTCCCTTTGGACTTTTGTTAATTTGTATTTTTTGCTTTAAGGCTTTTGCAGTTGGCGTGTTTGTTAATCCTTCTAATTTTCCTTGATAGACAACTTTCCCTCCATTAACACCTGCTCCAGGACCCATCTCTATTATTTCATCAGCTACTTTGATAACGGATAGATTATGTTCGATTACGATGACGGTATTATGTTGATCTTTGATCCTTTTTAGCATCTGAATTAACAGTTTCACTTCTTCTTGATGAAGTCCCGCACTTGGTTCATCGAATATGTAGGTGATATTGTTTAAACTGCTCCCTAAATGACGGGCAATTTTCACCCTCTGAGCTTCCCCGCCTGAAAGGGTACCCATCTTTCTTGAGAGACTCAAATACCCTAACCCCATGTCCACTAATTGTTGAACATATGGGATTGCTTGTTTTGCGATCGATTCTCCCATAGGTTCTTTTATGTTTTTTAGTTCTTTTAGGATTTCCGGAAGCTCTAATTGATCATATTCTGCGATATTCAAGCCATTTATACGGCACTCTAACACCTGCGGGTTAAGGCCCGAACCTTGGCATGTTGGACATAGCGAATGAGTTGATACTGCTATTACATCCTCTTGGGATACTTGCTTTAGTTTTGAGATATCTCTATTTATGTAGACGCGTGTAAATCTGGGCAATAAACCATCCCACTCTGCATTGTGGGGACCATTTTTGGTGTGGAACGGTGCATACGCTCTTTCACCTTCCCTCGGACCATATAATAACAGGCGGAGCTTTTCTTCTGGATAGTCCTTTAAGGGTAGATCCGGATCGAATAATCCGCATGTCATCATCCAATTCCCTTGCCAACCTGATGGAGATAGCGGCTTAAATTGAACAGCATACTCTCGAAGTGACTTATCGAAATCGACCAGCTTATTTACATCTGGTGCAATTACCTCTCCAAACCCACCACATTCAGGGCATCTGCCAAAGCTGCTTTGGATTGAAAAATCAGTGGCAGAACCGATTGGTGGTTGTCCGATTCTCGAAAACAACAGTCGAATTAATGGATCTATGTCCATATAGGTGCCTACCGTAGAACGAGAGTTACCTCCTATCGGTCTTTGCTCCACCACGATGACGGGACTTAAGTTTTGCATAAGATCGGCATGAGGTCTTTCGTACCTTGGCATTTGATTTCTCACATAGAGAGGATAGTTCAACGTCATTTGTCTTCTGCTCTCAGTAGCTAACGTATCAAAAACAACTGAGCTCTTTCCTGAGCCTGAAAGACCAGTAAATAAGATGATTTTTTCTTTAGGTATGTTTAAATCTATATTTTTTAGATTATTTTCTGTGAGTCCTCTTAAGATGATTTCATCTTTTCTTTCTGACATTTTTCTATCCTTTCTATACATGAATGCATTTTTATATTTTTTTAAATTTGTTCCAATGTATACAACTGATCTATTTACGCATTAATGCGCCGTTAGGCTTTGGTAACTCCTGATCTGTTATGTGATTCATTTTACAAAAATGATCGTAAAATTGTTGTACCTGCTTCCGTTCCTCCGAGTCATTTTTCAACGAAATGATATCCTGCAAAATTTGAGCCATCCATGAATTATCAAAGTATCGGTGCTTTCCAGTATTCCATGTCATTTTGTCGGGGAACTTTTCGTTGACGTAATAATTCCAGAAAAACATCTGAGCAGATTCTTCTTCTGAAAGTTGAAGTCTATAGACTGAATGAGCAGGAATATTTCCATCTTCACAATGCTTACCGATAAATTCTTCCTCCACCATATAGACACCTAAAATCCGTCTATCTTCTTCAGACTTGTTAGAGTCTACCCCCGTTAACAGAACAGCACTATTTTGGTGCAAACGGCTTGGTTTGTTTGGCTGCCCTTTATTAGTCCCGCTTTTTATAATCCCTGAAAAAACCTTCCACTCTGAAAAAGCACTATCCCGTTCTTCTGTATCACACCAAAAAACCATTTGAGATTGTGGATGAAGCTTGTGATTTTTCATCAGTTTTTCATGTTCCAAGCGAAGTTCGTGTTTTTTACGATGTAGTTCTTTTTCCTCTTCTTTCTTTAATTCTTCCTCTTTCCTTTCGTTTTCCCTTTCTTGTATAACTTTTTCAAGTGAATGAGCAACACTTTTGTCATGCAGTTCGAGATGCTTGGCAAATACATCAGGGAAAACAAACTTCTTAATTTCCGTTGCAAAATGTATCTCGATTATTGAGTCATTATGTTCAACTATGCTCCCTGTACCAAAACGCTTGTGTGTAACTTTCTTATCAATCAAATTCATTTTTACATTCCTCCTATGTAGAATAAAAATTCGTTTACTATTCAGCATCGTATTAAGCTCATACAACTGTTTTTTCCTCGCTTTAAAAAAGAATATAAAAAAACGTATTCAACATTCTATCTGCAGAAAAAATATACAGCAGACTTTGGAATACGATTCAAAAAACAATTGTAAGACAATTGTAACATTTTTTCGAAAATATCACAAATTTCATGTTGACAACCCATTTTACACTATTGTATTATTTATAGTTTTAGTTTCAAAAATTAAAATAAAATAAGGCTACAAAGCGCTTCTTTTTAAACTTTTTGGAAAGTTAGATAAGATAGAGGTTAAATCAAATAGTATTGGAGGAATCAGTTTGGAACTTGTCGTTTATTTAGCTGGTCAGATTCACGATGATTGGAGAGATGAAGTTGCACAAAAAGCAAAGGCAAAAAATCTTCCACTCGTATTTGTAGGCCCACAAACAAACCATGATCGTTCAGACAATATCGGAGAAGAAATATTAGGAAAGCAGCCATCTAACTTTTATAAAGATGCTGCAGCTTCGGATATCAATAATCTCAGAACCCAAGTATTAATGCAGAAAGCGGATATCGTCATCGCCTTATTTGGAGAAAAATATAAGCAATGGAATACAGCCATGGACGCCAGCACTGCCATCGCGATGAACAAGCCGACGATACTCATTAGACCTGAATCATTGATTCACCCATTAAAAGAGCTTTCAAACAAAGCGAATGTAACAGTAGAAACGATTGATCAAGCGATCGATGTTGTTAGTTATATTTTTGATTGATTGAAACCAAACGAGTTCCAATCCCTACGAATGGACCTAATTCTACACGGTATTTTTTAACTCCCCTATCCCAAGTGTTATTTTGTTTAATAATCTATTATTTCGTCTAAAGTAGGTATTGTCGTTATAAAAGGAGGAAAAACAATGCAAACCATTATAGGGAAAGTAGCTATTATTACTGGAGCAGGACGAGGGATTGGACGAGCAACAGCCATTGCTTTTGCACAAGAAGGTATTCGTGTAGGCCTTGTTGGCCGTACACTAAATAATTTACAAAAAGTCGCAGAAGAACTTAAACAGTATGATGTAAAAGTGGCTGTCGCTGCGGCAGATGTAGCAGATTTGAATTCTATTACCGAAGCGATCGAATCCATACGCAGCGAGCTTGGTCCAATCGATATTTTAGTCAACAATGCCGGCATTTCAAAATTCGGTGGCTTCTTAGACTTAACGCCAGAAGAATGGACCAAGATCATCGATGTCAACGTTAAGGGTGTGTATTACGCTACACGAGCAGTACTACCAGAAATGATCGAACGAAACACAGGCGATATCATTAATATTTCATCCACAGCCGGCCAAAAAGGTGCACCCCTCACGAGTGCATACTCAGCTTCCAAAGCTGCAGTTATCGGGCTAAGTGAATCATTAATGCTCGAAGTCCGCAAGAAAGATATCCGCGTTGTTACATTAACGCCAAGTACAGTAGCGACCGATATGGCTGTTGAACTGAACTTAACTGATGGCAATCCTGAAAAAGTGATGCAACCTGAAGACTTAGCAGAGCTAATCGTTGCTCAGTTAAAACTACATCCTCGTGTTGTATTGAAACATGCTGGACTTTGGTCGACGAACCCTTAATCTGATTTTCAAACCATCAGACCACTATTTATAGCAGACAAAAACGAATTCCTCTAAACGGAATTCGTTTTTTATTTCTCAGGATCTCCATCATGAATTCCCCATCAATCAATTTATTCCTCTCGGCTCGAATGGCTTCAAATTAGCCAGTCCCACTCATTCTCCATTTTCAAACAGATAACCACCTCTTAGGTCGCATGTAATTTATAGTAAATTAGTTTTGTTTTTGTATATAAAAGATGATTTTACAATTGCACAATAATCTATTAATAGTCTATTAACATTTAAATACTAAGGTGATTAAGGAAACATATTTTTTAACCTTAGGAGGTTTAATGTTATGAACAAAAGGAAGGTTATTATTCCAGTATTAAGTGCAGCAATTCTCTTTCCATCTGCGGTGAATGTATTTGCTGATCCGTATAAACAAGTGGAAAACGTAAAATCTGTTGAATTTGTTAGTATGCCTGTACCTGCTACTGCTGAAGAAAAATCCACGATGTACAGTGATGCCCAAGCAACGGTGACATTAAAAGACGGGTCTAAAAAAACAATTGATTTAGATTATAGCCCGTTAACTTAGCCTGGTAATGTCATTAACGGTAAGATTGTAGGGGCAGCAGTCGATGCTAATGGCAATCTCATAACTAATGCAAATGGAGAGCCTATTGTTTCTACTGCACCGGATGCAAATACACTCCTAAGTGTGAATGGAAAAAGTGGCAAGTTGTATATGATCAATCATTTTGAAAGTATGCCAAATAATGAAATTGGGACTGTACCAAGAGCGTTATATTTAAATACTGTCGAACAAGATAAGAAAACTGGCGAACTTAAAATCACTGATATTGAACCAATTGATTTTTCGGAATTTGGCGGTGTTTGGACTCCTTGTGCCGGCATCTTATCCCCTTGGAACACTCATTTAGGTAGTGAAGAATATGAACCAAATGCTCGTGCCCATGAAAAAAATCCTGAATCATCTTCTGTTACACAATTCGCTCGGAATTATTATCAAGATCCAAAGGCGATTGGAAATCCATACTTATACGGCTATACAACAGAGGTATCCGTTCATCCAAATGGTGATTCAAAAGCGGTTAAACACCACAGCATGGGGCGTTTATCTTTTGAAAATGTAACTGTCGCACCGGATAACCGCACGGTTTACTATGGAGATGACGGCAGCTATGTGACTTCCTTTATGTACATTGCTGACGAAGAAAAGGATTTATCAGCCGGGACACTATATGCTGCAAAATTCGAGCAAACTAGTGCTGAAAACGGCGGAGCTGGTAATATGGAATGGATTAAATTAGGACATGCAACGGATGAAGAAGTGAAAGAATTAGCTGAAACTCTTACATTCAGTGATATTTTCGAAACGACTGATGATACTGAGTATGCAGCAGCAAATGGCTTCAGCCATGTTAAGACTTCAGCTGGTGAAGAATATTTGAAAGTCAAACCAGGCATGGAAAAAGCAGCTGCGTTCCTTGAATCACGCCGTTATGGGGCAATGCAAGGAGCAACTGCGGAATTCAATAAAATGGAAACACTCACTTTCAACAAAGCCGATAACAAAGTTTACATGGCTATGTCTACGATTGCAAAAGGCATGGAAGAAAATCCAAATGATCCTGTAGATGATATTCGCTTGCCAAAAATCAACGCTGGCGGTATTTATGAAATGAATATTGCTAAAGAACAAATGGACAGTGAAGGTAGTCCAATAGATAGCGATTATGTTGTTGCGAATATGTCAGCTATTTTGGTCGGTGAAGACATCCCGAAAGATGCTGAAGGTAACAAAGCGCATCTTGATCAGATTGCTAATCCGGACAATATTGTCTACTCCGAAAATTTGAGAACTTTATTTATTGCTGAGGACTCTGGTAATCATGTAAACAATGTTGGCTGGGCTTATAATGTGGATACAAAGAAACTTTCTCGTATCGTTTCTGCTCCTGATGGCGGGGAAGTAACCGGTATTCAAGCGATTGAGGATTTAAATGGCTACTCTTACTTAATGGTTAGCTCTCAAAATCCAGGGAACATCGGTTATATCCCGTTACCTTCTATTAGCAAGAAATAAATTTATTGATGAAGGACCGTTAGAAATCGATCTAACGGTCTTTTTTCATGCTAATTTTCTCTGTGAGACATACAGTCTCCCCTCTTCACTTCAGAAATAAATGTCGATTCTATTGAAAAAGCTGGTATGAAACTCGACGAAACTATAATATAAATATTAGGACAATTAAAACAATTAATAGGGGGAACGTTTTCATGACACAAGAAATACATACTAAGTATTATAAAGAATTAATCGATTTACAGGATGTGGAAGGAGTCGAAGCTCAATTTCAACATTTGATTGAAATTCCGATTAACTCCATTTCTGATTTAGAAGAATGGTTAAAATCTGAAAGGGGATTGATGATCAAAATTTCGGAGGCGATGACAGGTCATCAAGTCGACTTCTACCGAAATACAGATGATCCGGACATTAAGAAAACTTTTCTCCACGACCAGCAAGTAATCCAACCACTCTTAATGAAATATGAAGCAAAACTCGATGAGAAATTTTGTGAGTCTTCCTTTCTCGATCAATTAGATGAAAACCGATACGGCTTAATGCGACGTGTTCGAGAATCTAAAGTGAAACTGTTCAGAGAAGAAAATATTCCATTGTTTGTAAAAGAACAGGAGCTTAGTACGAAGTATAGTGAAATTATGGGAGGACTAACTGTTGAATGGGAAGGAGAGGAAAAGCCTTTTCCGTTTGTCGAATCCCAACTTGATCATCCGGACAGAGCTGTGCGAGAAAAAGCTTATCACTTAATAAGGGCAGCCTATCGTCAAATTAAGCCCGATATGGATGCCATCATGGATGAACTCGTTCAACTTCGCCATCAAATCGCTTTAAATGCTGGTTTTGACAATTATCGTGATTATACATTTGTGTCCAAAAACCGTGAATATAGTGTTCAAGATTGTTATGACTTTCATGAAAATGTAGAAAAGCATATTATCCCGGCATGGAACAGACTGGCAGATGTGTTTAAGTCTAAGCTTGGTGTCGATACTTATCGACCTTGGGATAACAGTGCCAAACTCTTAAAAAACCCACCTTACTCCGAGGTGTCCTCTCTCTTGGATGGCGTTTCTGAAATGTTAGGGAAAACCGATTCCTATTTTTCAGATCGTTTCGATTACATGATAGAGCATGGATTACTCGACCTTGGGGATCGGAAAGGAAAAAGCCCAGGTGGTTTCTGTACCGACTTACCAGCTTCCGGGGATACTTTTGTTTTTGCGAACTTTAGTCCATCCTTTTTCTCTCTGATCGCATTGATTCATGAAATGGGTCATGCGGTGAATGGCTATCTCCAGTTTTCCGAGCACGGTCCTATGGAAGATTATCAAATGCGAGCAGAAGTTGCTGAACTGTATTCTCATGGGATGGAATTGCTGTTATTGGATAAGTTGGATCAGTTTTATCCAGAAGAAGAATTTAAGAACGCACAGCGTGAGGAACTGAAACGGGCATTCACCATGTTATTCGGTCCATTGTCAGGAGACCTTTTCCAACATTGGATGTATACGAATCCTCATCATACTGCCAAAGAGCGCGATGAAAAATTCTTTGAAATCTCAAAACGTTATGGTTTAAATCCGGTCGATACTACCGGGCTTGAAGAGGAAGTTGGAATGAGCTGGGTAGGCACTCTTCACTATATTCAATATCCTTTCTATAATATTGAATATTCCATCTCGATGCTGGGGGCTCTTCAATTACTTGAGAACTATCAGAAGGATCCAGAGTTAGCTGTCGAAGCCTTTAAAAAAGGTGCAGGCGCTGACTACAACCAATCCATCGCCGAAATTTATGAAGAAACCGGGGTCAGTTTTGATTTTTCAGAGCCGGCTGTTAAGCGAATGGGTGAATTTTTAGAAAAAGTTATTCAAGAGATTCATTGAACGCAGTGAAAGCAATATGGGTAGTAGGCCATTTCAACATAAAAAGGTACAACTAGTGAGATTTCCTAGTTGTACCTTTTGTTTTTCAGTCAAAACGATATTAACGAGATTGCACAAAAAAGCTATCAGTATAGATAGATCATGGCATAAACAGTTTCCAATTTCCCTCGGATACTACTTCGACCTCTCCATCGACCACTTTAATGGCGGTTTCATCATCCATTGCATACGCCGGTACCTGCATCCCCGCTGCCCATTTCTCAGCAGCGGCCATCGTATTTCCCGGGAGCAACTCATGATCCAGATACGGAAACATGGCAAAGTCGACCAGACCCAGCGCTTCATCAACACCGTTGGGTGGCGTCCAACCAACGAAGTATTCCCCGATGTTAGGTGCCATCACCATGCTCCCTGCACTCATCCCCACATAGACTGCATCCAGGGACGGCAAGAGGGCTTCTAGTCCGGACTGCCGCATCCAGTGGTACAGGTAGAGGGCGTCGCCGCCGGCCACCAGCAGGACGTCCGTCTCCCGGACCAGCGGCACCCAGCGGTCTTCGTCGATGCTTGGCAGCGCTGTAAGCTCCAGCACACCGACAGACTTCCAACCCAAGTCGACCAGGTGATCAGATTTCCCAGTGATGAAATTCCAGGCGTTAATCCCCGGGCCTACCCAGGGGTGTCCGTACAGTGCAGTGGGAATACAGAGGGCGTTACACTTGGCAATTGGTTTATCCAGCATATTAACTAATGCGTCATGTATGCTATTATTTTTGACGCCTGCTGATGTAAGCAAAAATTTCATACCTAATCTCCTCGTCTTTGTTCTTCAAACTTATCAAGATTTACTTCCATTGCAAAATCAACTAAAATTCGAGTGTACTGACTAATTGACTCCACTATTACATATTCCTCATCTCCGTGCCAATTGGCCCCACTTGGACCAAATTCAATAGCTGGAATACCGTAATTTGCAAAGAACAGCGTATCGGCGGAACCGTGTTGGCCAAATAAACGAGCCTCTTTCTCCAAGTTTTTTTGAATAACTGGCGACAGCAACTCAATATATGGACTATTGGCCTCTGTTTTTACAGGATTGCCAATAAGAACGGCAGTTACCTTTCCATCAACTACACCTTCAATTTGTGCAATCACTTCTTCTGCGGTTTGTGTGGGTAAATAGCGAATATCTAGAGAACACACACACTTTTCCGGCACCTTATTGTAAGCATCTCCACCTTGAATCTTTGCAAGATTGATAGAAGGTGACGTATAGAGCTCTGAACTCTCCTTTAAAAAAGGCAGTTCTAAGATCTTTTCATATTCATAGTAGGCCTTTTCTATTGCATTAACCCCCTCCCAAGGTCTACTGCCATGAGCGGGTTTTCCATTAATCTCAATGTCTAAACGTAAAACACCTTTTGCCTGAAGCCCTATTCCAAGTTGTGTTGGTTCCGAACAAATGACGAAGTCGCCACGATACCCTTGATCAGCTAAATAACCTGAACAATTCAGTCCACCAATTTCCTCATCTGATACAATCTGAAGTTGAACTTTCGATCTCAAATTAAGGTCTTTCAACTGTTTCATCGCAACCATCATGGCTGCAACACCTGCTTTCATATCAGCAGCTCCGCGCCCATATAATTTCCCATCTCTTTCGACAGGAATAAATTGTTCCTCATTCCCGCTCACAACGTCTACATGTCCATTAAAAATAATGGTTTGATCACCACTGCCGATCTCACAAACCAACATTTTATATCCATTGTTCGTCAATTCCTTGACCGTTAAGTTCTGCTCTTCTAACCAACGCCTACAGAAATCCACGGCCAAATTTGCTCCATCTTTAGTTGAGCTATCAATCAAAATTAACTTTTTTAGTAGGTCAATGACCATTACACAGTCCTCCCTGAAAAATGTTAATAGTATCAAGCTTAAAAAATATGGACAGGTTCTAAAACCTATCCACTTTTAATCTTTTTTAATAGTTTTGCTAACTCCAAGGTGCTAAGTTATTTTCTGCTTTCTCATCCATTGCGTGGCGATCCACTTCTCCCCTTTTTCTACTGGAGCTCCTCCGTGCAGTGTTAATTCATTTAACGTTTGATCGTTATAAAAATATTCAAAGTACACGGCCATGCCCTTTTGTGGACTAACGGAAAAGTTTAGTTTCGGAAAATAGGTGCTTCCCCCCTCTTCCACGTCATTTAAGTAAAGCACAAGCGTCGCTATTCGATTGTTGCTTGCCGCTTTGCTTGCAGGAGCGAAATAATCATAGTGCGCTTTATACTCTTGACCCGGTTTGTAGTTCAGAATATGCAGTCCCTCCCCATGCTCGATCGGGATTCCCATAATGGACGATACCCTTTTTTCCACCCTTTTAAGAATTTCATTATTAATATCGGTTAAAAACGCACCGCTACTTGTTCGTATATCACTGACTTCTTTTGTCATTCCAATTTTTGAACGCTGAAGGCGGTCTTTTGCCAATTGAATTAAGGCATCACATTCCTCATCATCCAATACTGAGCCCAAAACTACTATAAGCGGTTCTTCATATCGAGCAATGATATGAATCTCTCGATCTTCTGTTTTTAATTTATTTCCAACATGGTTAAATATAGTGGCTTCTTTCATAGATGTATCATTCATAACCATTTTCCAACAACTCCCATTAAATTGAAATTCCTTACTTATTTCGACAGAAAGTTCCTTATTTCCTTCTTATTTTTCCATGGGCACAAAATAATTATCGAATTTCGGAGTGAAGACGATGGAGCTTCATCAAATTAATAAATCCATTTCATCCCATCATTTAATAACTTCTTAACCAAATCACCGATTTATCTTTCAAAATCAATTTAATTGAAAATCATTCTCAAATAATTATTGACATGGAAAGAATTTCGCGTATGATAAAATCATATAACTGATAATGAGAATCTTTATCAATTAGCTATAAAAATAAAGTTAAAGTGGGGCTATTCGAATGAAAAAATCACTACTACTTCTGACACTATCCTTTTTGGTTGTTGTTCTTGCTGCTTGTGGAGATGACAGTTCAACAAAAACAGATTCCACAACGGAAAAAAATACCGATAGTCAGTACCCAATTGTCATCCAACATGCATTTGGTGAGACAACAATTGACGAAAAACCTGAACGAGTGGCGACCATCGCTTGGGCCAACCATGACGTAGCATTGGCACTTGGAGTTGTACCAGTAGGTTTCTCCGCCGCTAACTACGGAATTCAAGATGATTCAGGCTTGTTGCCTTGGACTGCAGAAAAGTTAAAAGAGTTGGGTGAAGAAAATCCGACAGTTTACCAAGATACAGATGGTTTAGACTTTGAGGCAATTGCTGATAGTAATCCAGATGTGATTCTTGCTGCTTACTCTGGTATTACACAAGAGGAATATGACACCTTAAGCCAGATTGCACCTGTCGTTCCTTACGAAGAAACACCTTGGGTAACACCTTGGCGTGATCAAGTATTATTAAACGCTAAAGGGATGGGTATGGAAGAAGAAGGTAAGAAATTAGTTGCGGAAACTGAAAAGTTAATCGCCGATAAAGCAAATGAGTACTCGGTTATTAAAGGAAAAAAAGCTGCATTCGGTATGTTTAACACAGAGGATTTATCAAGCTTCTATATTTATACACCAACAGACCCACGAGGCGAATTCTTATCCGACTTAGGGATGGAATATCCTGAAGGAATTAAAAAGCTAATTACAGATGACAGTTTCTATATACAAGTAAGTGCAGAAAATGCAGATGCTTTAAATGACACTGATTTACTGATTGTTTATGGAAACAAAGATACATTAGCAGCCTTACAAGCAGATCCTATTTTAGGGAAAGTTCCTGCCATTGCTGCTGGCAACGTTGTAGTTATCGAAGACAACACACCATTAGCGGCTGCTGGTAATCCAAACCCGCTATCTATTCAATATACTATTGATGAATACTTAACTTTAATCTCAGACGTAGCGAAGAATATTAAATAGCTATGAAACAGTTGAACGTTGAACAAAAGAAGCAATCTTTCCTTCCTCAAAACTTAGGGAAGTTAACAATCATTCTATTTGTATTATTAGTTGTATCAATTATTGCTTCGATCGCTTTTGGATCTCGCTCAATCGGGTGGTCTACAATTCTGGATGGACTATTCCATCCAGAATTAAACGACCATGAATCGAGTGTCGTTCGTCAGCGGGTTGTGCGTACGATTTTCAGTTTCATGTGTGGTGCAGCATTAGGTGTATCTGGGGCACTAATGCAATCGGTCACACGAAACCCAATTGCTGATCCAAGTATTTTAGGGGTTAATACAGGGGCTGCTCTTTTTGTCGTAAGTGGAATTGCCTTTTTCCATATTAGCTCTCCAAGTGAATATGTCTGGTTGGCTATAGCAGGTGCGATTCTTACTGCTATTTTTGTGTTTGCCGTTGGTTCTCTTGGCGGAAGCGGAGCGACTCCTTTAAAGCTCGTATTAGCAGGAGCTGCTACGAGTGCCATACTTTCGTCACTTGTAACAGCAATAATGATCCCTCGTCAAAATGTGATGGATCAATTCCGCTTTTGGCAGGTTGGGAGTGTTGGAGCTGGCACGTGGGAAAGTATTCAATTGCTTTTACCATTCTTATTGGTAGGTTTAGTCATTGCCGTTATGACTGCACCTGCTTTAAATGCAATGGCATTAGGAGATGAAGTAGCAACAGGATTAGGGGTTAAGACAGGGACGATTCGTTTAGCCTCTGCTTTTGCAGGAGTTTTACTTTGTGGAGCTGCGACCGCCTTTGCAGGACCGATTGGATTTATTGGACTACTCGCGACTCACGTCATCCGATTAATGATTGGACCGGATTTACGATTCGTCATCCCCCTTTCCGCCCTATCAGGTGGTATTATTTTGACGATATCCGATGTTGTGGGAAGATTGATCGCTCGTCCCGGAGAAGTAGAGGTTGGAATTTTAACAGCCTTTATTGGCGCACCGATTTTAATATATATTACGATGAAAGCGAAAATGCGTAGCCTATGATGAACAACGATACTTTACATACCATCATTCTATCAAGATCGAAACGTAAACGTCGTTATTTTACGACGGTGCTCATATTAATCGTCATTGCCTTAGCACTCTGCTGCGCCATGCTTATGCTTGGTAATACGATTTACCCGGTAAACGAAGTGATTGCTGTTCTATTGGGCGAGGAAGTTAAAGGGGCAAGCTTTGCGGTTGGAACATTACGTTTACCACGTATGTTAGCTGGACTTCTTGCTGGCTTTGCATTTGGAGTCGGGGGTTATATATTCCAAACTATGCTGCGAAACCCTTTAGCAAATCCAAATGTCATTGGGATTACAGCAGGATCAAGTGCTGCAGCTGTATTTTGTATTGTCGTTCTTCAAGCAAGCAATACGGTGATATCATTTGCTGCTGTTGTGGGCGGATTACTGACAGTAGCCATTATATACGGTTTTTCTAAAGGAACATCATTTTCCATCGGTCGATTAATTTTAATCGGAATTGGAATCCAAGCCATGTTAAATGCATTAATTTCGTATTTCATGTTAATTGCAAAAACACATGACTTACCCACTGCTCTACGCTGGGTCAGCGGGAGTCTAAATGGGGCCACGATTGAAACGGTACTGCCTTTATTCATTTTGTTAGTCATTTCTACACCGATCTTTATTTACCTTTCAAGTCATTTAGAAATGTTAGAGTTATGTGAACAAGCGGCTACCTCTTTAGGTGTGTCAACAAATCGTGTTCGCATCATGTTATTAGTAAGTGCTGTATTAATAATTGCTTTAGCAACTGCCACAACAGGCCCCATTGCTTTTATATCATTTTTGGCCGGTCCTATCGCAAGAAGAATTGTGGGAGTTGGATTTTCAGCTCTTATACCTTCCGGATTAATCGGTGTAATTTTGGTACTTGCAGCAGATTTGATCGGACAATTTGCATTTGAAACACGCTTCCCTGTTGGAGTTATTACCGGCATTATCGGAGCACCGTATTTAATATTCTTACTGATCAAGATGAATCGAAAGGGGAGTATCTGATGTCCCAGACATTACAAACGAAAAACCTACATTCCGGCTATGACCAAAACCTCATCTTAAAGGATATAAGCCTATCGATTCCTGAGAATAAGATTAGTATTATTATCGGTTCAAATGGCTGTGGAAAATCTACTTTGTTAAAAACTATGGCTCGATTATTAAAACCAACAAGTGGTGATGTGTTGTTAAATGACCAATCGATTTACGGCATCCCATCGAAAGAATTGGCACGTACGGTTGGACTCTTGCCTCAGTCACCGATCGTCCCAGAGGGTATTACGGTTGCCGATTTAGTCGGTCGAGGACGCTTCCCTCACCAATCGATGTTTTCAAGTTGGTCTAAGAAAGATTACGAAGCAGTTGCGACTGCTCTTGATATGATGAATATTGCCGAATTCAGTCATCGGCATATTGATGAACTATCGGGCGGGCAACGCCAACGTGTATGGATTGCAATGGCATTAGCCCAGCAAACCGATATTTTATTTTTAGACGAGCCTACAACCTATTTAGATATTACGTATCAAGTGGAAATCTTAGATTTATTGAAAGACTTAAATTCGAAGTATGGAACGACCATCGTCATGGTGCTTCATGATATAAACCTTTCAGCACGCTATGCAGATCATTTATATGCTATAAAAGATGGGAAACTGCTTGCTGAAGGTTCAGCAAATGACATCATTACAAGCGAGCTTATTAAAGAAATCTTCAACTTGGATTGCCATGTCATCAATGATCCCATTTCAAACACACCACTCGTCCTTCCGATTAGTCGTTATCATAAGTAAATAGCTCACTTCGGCAGGTTAAATCAAACAGGCTGCTATCCATGGGAGTGGATAGCAGCCTGTTCGATTGAAGTCTGATTTTACTTTGTTAATCTCTCTTTCCCAAGTCTACACGATAAAAGCAAAGTACAGTATGAATAATAAACAAAGTACATACATAATTGGATGAATTTCTTTATAACGCTTTTGTACAACTAAACAAAGTGGATACAGAATAAAACCAAATGCAAGACCTATTGCCACACTTGAAGTGAGGGGCATCATGATAATCGTTAAAAAGGATGGAATGGCAATCTCTAACTTATTCCAGTTTACCTTACTTATGCCCATTACCATGAATGTCCCTACAATAATTAATGCAGGCGCTGTAACTTCCACTGTAATGACGGATAGAATGGGTGAAAAAAACAAAGCGATCATAAAACAGGCTGCAATAATGACGGATGTAAAGCCTGTTCTTCCTCCGACAGCAATTCCAGCAGAAGATTCAACACTCGTAGCAGGTGTCGATGTTCCCAATATAGCTCCAACTGCACCAGCAGTAGAATCGGCAAGTAACGCTCGCCCGATCTTTGGAATAGAGTTATCTTTCATAATTCCAGCTTGACTGGTAAGTGCAATTAATGCACCAGCCGTGTCAAAAAAGGCAACAATTAAAAAAGTGAAGATCACTGCCAATACGTCAGGGGTGAAAATTTCATCCAAATGAGAAAACACGACACCAAATGTCGGTTCCATGCTCGGAATACTTCCAACAATGGTTGAAGGAACATTAATTAATCCGAAAATCATTCCAATAATTGTTGTAATAATTATTCCGTAGAAAATCCCTCCACTAACTCCACGTATTAACATAACAATCGTAAGTACAAGGCCCAAAATGGCAAGTAAGGTCGTAGGTGAGGTTAAGTTTCCAATTGAAACAAATGTATCTGGATTGGAGGTGATAATTCCTCCATTTTTTAACCCGATAAAGGTAATGAAGAATCCAATTCCCGAAGCGATTGCATATTTTAAATCCAGTGGAATGATATTAATGATCTTCTCCCGGATTTTCATTAAACTTAACAACATAAAAATGATTCCAGCAATAAATACACCAGCCAAGGCAACTTCCCATTGGATCCCCATCCCGATACACACAGAAAAAGTGAAAAATGAATTCAATCCCATACTTGGTGCAATGGCGATCGGGTAGTTAGCAAGGAAGCCAATAAGCAGTGTACCGATGATCGCAGTGAGAGCTGTTGCAGTAAATACAGCCCCACTATCCATCCCAGCTTGGCTGAGGATCAGTGGATTCACGATAAGTATATATGCTACGGATAGGAAGGTCGTCAGTCCTGCTAGTGTTTCCTGCTTATAGGAAGTACTCCGTTCGGTAAATTTAAAAAAGTTTCTCATGTTGGGTCTCCTCTTCTGCTAATTTAAAGAATGAACGGGATAAATCCAAGGTCCAGCAGATTCATTTATTATCCCCAAATAAAAAAACTTTGACCACAGTTAGGACAAAGTTTTCTACAGAAAGGGAAATAAAAGATCATGTATTTTCCATTCCTTGTAGACAAGCTATTTATGGTAGCTGGTAGAAACTTTCAAGCCGTATTCTTGAATTTATACAAGGTCAATCTATTCTTTTTTGAAAATAATAGGAGAATGATAACAAGATTAATTTAAAACGTCAATAGAATATAGTTATATTGAAATATTAAGTTAAAACAATTTAAATATTATAGAGTCACTACACTTTTAATAACAGTTCGTTTTCAAAGAACCCTGAGATCATGATAACCTAATTTGAGTATGTTCAATTAATGATTTCGCCTTTATTTTCGGCTACATTTTCGCGCCATTCTTGACGCTCCGTAGTTGTCAGTTTCGCCCACTCTGTTTCTTCACCAATAATTCGTAAAGGTTCTTGTGAACGATATGAACGCGTTAAGTTACCGGGGAATTTTTTATCAGTAACATTTGGATCGTTTTCAAATTCACCTGTTGGTTCTATGATATAAACTCGTTCTCTTCCTTCACCTTTTGCTAACGCTGCTGCAAGTCCTGCGCCATTGGCATTAGCAGTGAAATATATATGGTTCATTTTAAGATCCTGTTTGTAATTTGAGTTTCCACCTGCTGTCAGTAAATCACCAACCTGCAAATCTGCCTTTGTCCCATGATAAAATGGCCCTTCATCAGAAGGCGCACCCTTATATGAAATTGACAATTCAACATTTCTATTTGCATTATCCGGGTCACCCAACTCCTCGTAACATTTAGCAATGTTTAAATATAACGTTGGATATGCACTCTTGACATTATCATCATTTATTTTCAGTGCACACTGTAAAGATGTTTCCATCCATTTCAGCTTGTCTTTAGTACTCTTTTGTAGACGAGCTAAATGATAAGCCGCAATAAATCTCTCATAGTCATCTGTTGATTCATCCCATGCTTTTTGAAACATTGCCGCTGCATCTTCAATGTTTCCGTTGTCTTCCAAGTTCATTCCACTCATACAAAGCTTAATAACAACGTTATTTGGATCAAATTTTATACTCATCAAATCTTACCTCCAAATTATTCTTAATGGCATTACTTCCTTAGACACGGACAAAAATCCTTCATGGGATACATATTTCATTCAAATAAAAGAACGAATTCCACCATTGGAAATTCGTTCTTTTATTATACTAACTTCAACCACGTCACAGCCTCAACATGCGTGGAGTGTATGCGGCAACACATGGGGTGCTGGTGAGTGTACATATCCAGTTAACATTAAGGTGCGAATAAAGATTTACACAAATATATATAATAGTTGTTACTGTTAAATACTTTGACAAAAAAGAAGCATTTGAAAGTTCTAAAGGTGAACAACTGCTGTACATAGGAGTCATACAACAACTTCTTACCTTTCCATTAATTTTTGGCTTAGGGATCTAATTTGCCCAAATTGCTTTTCGAACATCAAATCCCATATATCGAGACATTCATTTGCAATACCTTTTATCTCAGGTATTGTTGAGTTAGAGGTTTCATCATATAATCCAATAATCAATTTGGAAATTTCATCTTCTATTCCCCAAATACCTTCAAATTCACCAACTTCATTTCCAACTAAATGGTAACTCATTGAAAGTATAATGTCTTTGTAATCAACTACTGACTTTGATTCTTCTTCAAGATAATGAACAAAAGCACGTACTATTCTACCACTTAATCCGGAGTTCATTATTTCGATAAGAAAATCCTTGTCTCTCTTTAAATCAATAAGATTATCATAAAATAATCTTGAAATCGGCATCTCCAGATCTAATGTACTTGCCTTAAACTTGCGTATCATATCTTTTGCTAATGAATTAAATTCATCTTTATTGAAATAATTAGTAGTCATATGAAGAACCGCTACTGCTTGTACTTCACTCATTGTATCCACATTATTTATTATTTCGGCAAATTCATTTTTAAGAATAAACATCTCGGACAGGCAATATGCACCCATTTCAATTAGTTCTTTATCATCGGATTCGTAGCATTTCTTAATAACTTCTAATACTCGTTCACGATATTTAGGATATAGCAAAAAGAGCATATTTTTCGTATCATGGAAGCCTGCTAGCCTGTGATCTTCTTCAAATAGATTTAGGATTATTTCTGATGCCCAATCTCTTTCTATGTTATACGAAGGCCATAATGCAAATAAACTCGCTAATTTAACTGCCGGGTTTTCATCTAATGCCAACTTTTCAATTGTATCTTTAAACTGGATAAACACAGAACTGTCGTTCCATACCAGCTGAGCTACTGCTTCGGCTGCGTTACCTCTTACGCAGTTTATTGCATTACTTTGTAGCATATCAAAGCTACGCATTTCTTTATCTTCATTATTAGTTATATTGGGTTTGCCGATTTCCGGGTTTTTATGGTTAATCGCAATATCCTTTAGAATATCCAAAACCTCTTGAGACCAATTTACGTTTTTCCTGTTTCGAATGAGTGAGCAAATGTAGTTCGCCCGATATGAGGTATAATCATATGGATAGGTCAAAATCATTGTTTCTAACAAACCTACTGGCACACTATCCAAAGCCTTACTATATGCAACCCCACTAAATAAGGAATCTAAATATACATCTAAAACCTTATCCTGATACGAGAGAACTAAATTTATCATTCCTTCAGGGTCTTCGGAGACAGCATCGCTAAAGCTTCTTGCAAACTCTTCAATAGAATTACTAACAATTCCCCCCGGGACCTCTTTCCAACGGGAATGGCTTTTATTATTAATTTTTGTATTTGTTAAAATCTCAAGCCACTTTTTATTATTTAATTTCTTCCCCGCAACGGGTGAACTTACCCATCCGCCAGATCCATTTGAATGTTTATATAAAGTTGTCCCATTAGGAAATTTACGTTTTAAAGTACGTATCAAATCTTTTGCTTGATCACTCAATCGATCGTAGGGGAGAACTTCTAGAATCTCTTTCTGAAAATCACCCCAGAAACTCCAATAAACTGTATCGCCGTTTTTTTCTCTATTATAATTAAGTCTACGTAAATATCTATCTTTAGCTTTTGGCGATAGATAATTTAAAACTCGTTCTTCTAATACATTAAAAATATGCTCACTACAGTATCTCGAATGCTTTCCTAATATTTGTTTTGCAAGAAATAATTCATCACCATTACCACCAGTCTTATCGAATATGTTGCTGTTGAAGTCACTGCATAAATAATTAATTACAATATCACTATAACTTTCTGGTAGTCTGTATAATCCATCCAATATTATTTCATTAAATAAATCATTACCTTTTCCCATGAATTCTTTATAGCGGTCAAAGAATTTTTCCGGTTGTTGGGCAATTATTGCTGCATTTGCTTTCTTAATAATTTGAATACAAGCTCTTTCAAGGCCTCTTTTACGGAAATATTTTCCCGACCACTCACTAAAAAGCAAGCTATCTTCATTTTCAGTAGGAACGTATGGCAATAATAAATTAAGAACCTCTTCCCCATTATTTATAAGAATTTCAGAGTCTTGATTTAGAAATTCTTCCTCATAATTATAAATTCTCCCCCCCTTGCTCTTAATTTTATTTTCCAATAAAAATGCCAATAGCCGTATTGTTCTTATTTCACAATTTTTAAGCATCGACTTAAAGTCAAGATACCTATCAACCATTTGAGGATATCGGTTATAAAATTTCATACGCAATTCAAATAACTCGTCCGTATCATGGTTTATGTCGTACATAAAACATTTAGAGAGTTTATTATCATCTTCCTTTGAATTTAATGCATACTTTTCGATGAAAGCAATATCATCAGTATCATAATTCGGGCTCATACTAACAAGTAATTTTAAAACAATATCTTTTTTTGACTGATTGTTAAACCATTTATCTAAAATGCCATACTTCCTAAGCAACCTAATATACTTAGGCCTTGAAAATATAACGTTATTAATAATATTATTACCATATTTTTCATTTTCACAATTATTCACAATAAAATTTTGTATATTTTCATCTATATTATCTATCTGATTTAACACCTCGAGGAAAACAAATTTGACAAAATACCTGATTTGATTTGCCTCAAACATTCTTTGCCCAGCATTAATAAAATCGTGGCTATCAAATTCAGAAAGATTTTGCATAAACATTTGCACTTGATATCTTTTTCCGGGTGTTTGTTTTTCTTTAGTCCCAATAATATCTACGATATCTTCACCGTCATAATATCTCTGAAGCATCTTTTCAGCTAAAAAACAGTCTAATATAGATTGATGGGCAAACGAAACTTTCTTATCTTGAATTATTAAGAAAGCATTTGAAGATAAAAATTCTAAGGATGATTTATTTTCGTTTAATATACTTAAAGGAATAAATATTCTACTATATCTTTCTAAAAAAGTTACCATTTTATCTTTAATCTGAATTAGATTGTCTTCTCTCAATCCAAATTCAAAACATTTATCGGACAACTGCCCCCACCATTGTGAGACCAAATGGCTTGCGGTAGAACATTCCGCATACACTTTGTTTGGGTCCAACTGTTGCCAAATATATAAATTGCTTGGAATTCTTAGTATCTCCTTCAGTTTACTTGTTAGTTGTTCATAACGCTTACCAACAATACCCTTAACTAAATCCTCGTCCAACTCATTAACCTGAACCTTAGACCATTGAATAACTTCCTCTGAATCAACTTTTTTAAATAATGATCTAATATTATTATCGTTTTCCAAGTCATGGGTTCTACATACAAAAACGACAGATATTTTATTTTCCCTTTCAATATTCAATCTCTCTACTTGATTTATAATCTGAGCACATACTATCAAAGCATCTCTAGAATGTGCCAAAGTCCAACGTAGCGCATCCAACTGATCCAAAATGATTACTGCCCTTTGATTTTTAGAAACACTGTGAATACAATGAGTAATCGATGCAGGTAATCCTAAATCTTCTCCCCACTTCTCGGCAGTCTTACTCGGAATCCGTTTATCTAATTTAATTGCCAAATATGGTATCACATTTTCTTCACAATAATTGATAATATCTACTGTACACCCACTTTTCCCTCTTCCAGCCCTTCCATGTATTATCAAAGATTTTCCTGAATCTATTGCTCCTTTACATATAGAAAATTCTTTTCTCTTAATAAACCCATTGCCCAACGGAATAAAAGCTGTTTTATATTCGTGATTCAATTCCTCTAACCTATGCATAATTCGCTCATCAGGCTCAAGGTTTTTATACCTTCCTAACAAATAATCGTCACTTAGCTTTTCCTCAATAGTTTTGATAGATTTACCAATTGACTCATCAACGATTGATAGAAATGCCTTCTCTTTAATGCTTAATAACGATTCTCGAAAATTAACTAGTATTTCAAATAACTTAGAGAAGTACTCTTCAAAGTCACTTGGTTTCTGAACGCGCGTATGCATAAATTTATCTTTCTTAAAATTGACGAATTCGACGGCTTCCTGCGCTAGTTTCTTGGATATAGCTTCGTAATCTTCCTTTGAAGTTTTATAAGAATTAAATACTCTTTGTGTTATTGTGTCACTAATCTTATTCTGTTCAAGAAACTCTACAAAATAGTTACTATCAACTTCAGTATCATCAAACTTACGATTAAATTCAGTAACTGTCTCTTTTATTTCTTTAATTAATTTCTTTTCTTCTCTATTCGTTAAACCTTTTGACAAAAGATAACCCGCAACATTTGGTGCTATCAAAGTTCCCGCTATGTACGCTAAAAAACTCATTTCTGTTACCTCCTATCCATCTTCAAAACCATTAACAGCCACTTTCGGTTATCCCTCGAATAACTAATTTTACATTTTATTTACTTTCCCATTATATCAAACAAGTTTAATTTAATTTAAACTCGTATCTATTTTCTAACAATTATTTCAAATGTAGATTCTAACCTGTACTTTTTTGTATTTAAATCAGTGAAATTCATTAGTTGAGAAAATTAATTTCATATTCAATACACTTTTGTAAATCATTTAAAAATGAGTAGGGAGACATCCGCCTTAAATAGCAAAAGAACAAATTCCTCCTCGGTGGAATTCGTCCTTTTATTCATAATAAATATTTATCTTATATTAATTCCAACCACGTCACCGCTTCAACATGCGTCGTATGCGGGAACATATCTACCGGCTGTACTTCTTGTGTCCGATAGCCACCGTCTTCCAAAATCCGCAAGTCCCTTGCTAATGTTGCTGGGTTACAGGATACATAGACGATACGCTTCGGTTTGTACTCCAAGATGGTCTGCAATAGCTTTTCGTCGCAGCCTTTACGCGGCGGATCGACCATTAATACATCAAACCGTTTTCCTTCCGCGTACCATTTTGGAATAACGTCTTCAGCCGCTCCGGCTTCAAAGTGTGCATTGGTCACGCCATTTAGTTCAGCATTCCGTTTAGCATCTTCAATCGCCTGGGGTACGATTTCGACCCCATACACTTCCTTCGCTTTCTTCGCTAAGAATAAAGAGATCGTACCGATTCCGCAATACGCATCGATGACTGTTTCATCGCCATTCAACTGTGCGTAGTCGAGTGCTTGTTTATACAAAACCTCTGTTTGTTCCGGGTTCACTTGATAGAATGAACGGGCCGAGATTTCGAATTTCGTGTCTCCGATCGAATCGACGATGACCGGTTTGCCCCAGAGTGTGATTGTTTCATCTCCGAAGATGACATTTGTTTTATTCGGATTGACGTTTTGGACTATTGATGTCACATGCGGGACGACCCGACGGATCAATTCAATAGCCGCTTCCTTCTGTGGAAACTTCTTCTTAAGTGTCACTAAGACAACCATCACTTCCCCGCTCGCTCTTCCTTTACGGACGATGACATGGCGGAGCATTCCTCTATGTCCCACTTCGTCATATGCTCGAAGTCCGAGCCCTTGCAGCTCACGTTTCAGATTCATCATGATGCTATCTGCTTCTTCCGACTGGATCATACATGCATCGGTATTCGCGATATTATGGGAACGAATCTTATAGAATCCGGCTTTTACAATACCCGCTTCTTCTGCAAAGGGTATCTGGGATTTATTGCGGTAGCGCCATGGGTTGGCCATTCCTTTTACTGGATGTACCGGAACATCCGGTAGTTTCCCAATCCGGGTCATTACTTGGCGGACCATGTTTTCCTTGAACTTCAACTGACCTTCGTAGGAAAAGTGCTGAAGCTGGCAGCCGCCGCACTGATCGAAGACCGGACAAGGTGCCATGACACGGTCGGGTGAAGCCTCAACCACATTTAACAACTTCGCAAATCCGTAATTCTTAAGGGTCTTGAGTACATGGGTCTCAACTGTCTCACCCGGCAATGCGCCGGCCACAAATAATGGGTAGCCATCGACCTTTGCTACCCCTGCCCCGTCATGTGTCAAATCTTCTATATAAACCGACAATCGGTCATTCTTCTTTACTGTCATTCTTAACTTCCTCCAAAAACAGGATGTAAGTTATTGTATCACGGAAAGAAGTGGGAGTGTTAATGAAGGAAATCCGTTTTAATGCCTACTGGATATCAACGATTAGTGATGGTTTATCAACGATTGTTGGCCATATATCAACGATTCTTGGATAGATATCAACGATTATTAGCTGGATATCAACGATTTTTCATTTATATCAACGATTATGTAATAACCGACTTCTTCTAAATCTCCGGCCGAACCCAAAGTTTTGAGAAATCCACATATCCGAAATGCTTAAGCTGGATGTTTTGCAAGTCCTCTGAGAAAGGGATTCTTCTCTTTTCTGAATACAGCGGGATCATGATTGATTCTCTTAATAAGGCATCTTCCAATTGTTCATGCAGCTCTTTCCACTGGGCAAATGGTGTTTGATTGTATGCTTCTACTTTCCGGTTCAGGTTATCGTCTAATCTTAGGATATTGACAAGAGGTGAGTACCCGTTCTTGAGGAAAACATAGTAAGAGAACACTTCATTCATCTCAAAGATTTCACCGTGGACAAATAAATCGATTTCGTTGTGCCGGATATCGCTATATAAGGAATCAAAAAAACGCACTCGACGGATTTCAAAGGGCACTCCTTCCTTCTCAAATACTGACTTCGCCCATTGAGTAATCGTTTCGTTGTAACTGACTTCCATCATGACAAGAGGTGAACTGAACTCTGGCCGCTCCACAACGGGCACCGGGTAGTTTCCTTTTCTCCAAGAAAGGCAGCTTGTATCGTTCGGTATTCCACGGGAATGGATTTCACCGATTTCATCCCGATGTTTCGCCAAAACCCAATGGACATAATCCCGGACTTCCTTCCTTGCAATGTCCGTGTTCCGATGCGGGTTCATGATCATGACGCCAAAGCCTGAACTGCTTTCGACTTGTACCGTTTTTTCCGGTTCCCGTTTGGATGCAGTCGTGTAGGCCATGTCATAATCTTTTGGTACTTGAATGAATTCTACTGCATCAAGCAATGGCCGCTCCTGAAAATAATCTTTAAAAGCAATAAGCGTTGTCTTCTTTTCGTTATTTTCGTCGATGAAAAAGGAGCCGGTCCCTGATATCCGATGACCTGTTTCTTTATAAATACTGGCATTCAACATTCCAATCATTTGAAGAATATAGCTGTTTCCATCCGGATAATGGATGTCCACCACCAATGGAAACGGTGAATGAATCTGTTCGATTGGACTCCACATGTCCTTAAACTGTGGCTGTTTTCTCATTCGCTCCAAACACCAAACGACATCTTCAGCGGTCATGGTGGACCCATCATGGAATAATACGTCTTTTTTTAGATACAATCGGAGCCTTTTCCGATCGACATCATAGCTATGGGCTAATTCTGGAGTCACATTACCGGTTTCATCGACCGACACGAGACGGTTATATACTGTAGCCACGAGGTTCGCGCTATTCACGTCTGCCGCTTCTAACGGATGAACTGACAAGAATGGATACCGCCGTGGAATAATCAATTTATCCTCTTCATCGTCCCGATGGACATATCCGAATTTAGTTTGGAACTTCTCCATCAGCCGCTGCTTCCGCTCCGGTGACCAATCGAGAAGAAGATATTTACTGCTCACTTCGACTGGCTCCTTTTCAATCCGTTCCAACACCTCCGCTTCGAACTCCTCCTCAACATTCCGTAACCAATTTAGCTTGGAGACATTTCCTCTCCCTCTTCCTGACGTAAAGGTGAGCCATCCCTCCTGTTCCCATCTTTTCAAATGCCGTGAAGTCTGTTTCATGCTCAATTCGAGAACTTCTGCCAATTCTTTCGTTTGGACTGTCCCAGACGGAACCTTTCTCCAAAGCGTATGTAAGTAGATATCCAATCCGACTCCCCCTCAAAAGTGGACATGTAGCGTTTTTTATCTTCCTTAAAACCTATTTTCGTCTATTTTACTATAGTCGGGATGGATAAAGGTTTACTAATTGTTGTTCATTCCCACATAAAAGTGGACATCACTCTCTCAAACTGTCCATTTTTAATTCCCCCCGTCTGCTTTATGATAGTTCATACAGAAGGGGGTTTTATAGATGAAATGGAAAGACTATCCTCAAAACATTAAAGTGCGGCTCATTACATCCTTCTTCAATCGAGCGGTTTCTTCAGCCGTCATGCCTTTTATGGCTTTATTTTTCTCTTCTGAAATGGGTAAGGTATGGGCCGGCATATTTCTGATCGCATCCGTAGTCATCGGATTCATCGTCAATCTGATTGGCGGATACATTTCGGATCGATTCCCAAGGAAAAAGGTACTCCTAATGACCTCAACATTAAGTTCGGTGATGTTCCTACTGATGACGCTGAGTTTACTGCCAGTTTCAAAGATGATTTGGTTGTTCGCCATTGCCTATTTGCTTTTCATGATTACGAGCAGTCTTGGACGTCCAGCAATGCATGCCATCATCATCGACTCCACGACTCCGGAAAACCGGAAAGCTGTCTATGCAATCGATTATTGGATGGTCAATCTATCCATGGCAATCGGTACGGCTTTGGGTGGTTTGCTCTACGTCAATCACAAAATCGAGCTCTTTATTCTTCTAACTGTAGTCTCTGCTTGTTTGCCGATTGCTTATTGGATCTGGTTGAAGGACACGGAAACACCGCGCTTGGAAATGAAGCATCAAAATGTTTTCATTGATGTCCTAAACAATTACAAAATTGCGTTCCAAGACCGTCCATTCGTAAAAGTGGTCATCGGATCGGTATTTATATTCGCAGCGGAATTTTCGATGAGCAACTATATCGGTGTCCGATTAGCTGATACGTTCAAGTCGATTCATATTGGGACATTTGAAATTGACGGTGTCCGCATGCTGAGTATCCTTAATATCGAAAACATGCTGCTTGTCGTTTGCTTCACTTTCTTTATTAATAAAATCACCGACCGCTTTCCGAAAAATAAAGTGTTACTATTCGGACTGATTCTATATGGAATCGGCTATATGACGGTCACATCTGCAAACAGCTGGTATATCCTCATCGCTTTCGGGTTCATCTCGACACTTGGAGAATTGATTTATTCACCGGTCCGGAATGCCGAACAGGCGAACATGATGCCGGCTGACAAAAGGGGCTCTTACTCTGCCTTCTCCAACTTGTCCTTCAGTGGAGCTGATTTGGTTGCGCGTTCTACCATCATAATCGGCGCCTTTTTAGTCCCATCTATGATGTCGGTCTACATCGGCTTACTCGTTTTGGCGGGTACCTCACTTGTCTATGCAGGTCTTTTCAGTAGGCAAGATATAAAGAAACCGATTTTAGAGGAGAAGGTTTCTGTCCCTTAATTTTCCCTACTACAAATGAAACGCCCCTGCGGATCTATGAGATTCGCTAACAGGGGCAAAGTTTCATTTACTATTCACTTAGTCATCCAACTCTTCTATGAGTTTCTTCATCTCAGCAATCTCTTTTCGCTGCGCCTCAATGATCTGGTCCGCCAACTTTCGTACTCTCGGATCTTGGATGTCTGCTCGTTCACTTGTCAAGATGGCAATGGAGTGATGTGGAATCATCCCTTCCATGTAATCTACATCATCGACCAACGCTTGGCTGCGCAATAGGAAAAGAGACAGACCAAACAACACAATACTTCCTGCCAAAATCCCCATGTTCATTTTTCGGTTCTTTAACATTTGCCTCATAAACACCAACATGATAATAGCCATAGTAGAACCCATCATTAATGCCATATAAGCCCTTGTTTCACTAAAAAACACGTGCTCTATCTTGTATGTGCTTAAGTATTTAAATAGAAACATGATAATGGTTGAGGTCAGGACCATTCCTCCGAACTTCAGGTAAGGTTTCAATTCCCCACACTCCTTAAAGGTTTTTTTACTACATTACCTCCCTTCTTTCCCCTTAAACATTCATTGTTCCATTGCACACGTGAGACTTTTTGAAACAGTTTCGAAAACGATAAAGCAAAAAAATAAATATGTAGAAGCAACCTCAGACTAAAGTCTGAAACAAATTAAACCGCTGGACCGTATTACAAATGATGGAGTTCACGATATCCTTATAGTACAAGGAAAAGAATTCCCAAGGAGGATACGGAGTCATGAAAAAATCGTATATTGTCATTTTGTTGGCGGGCTTTCTGTTATCGGCGGTAGGTTTCGGCTTTATGCAAATCTTTGCTTCCGAAAAAGAAGAGGAGTTAGTGATTGAGAAAGATCGTGCTAAGCAACTGGATGTGAAGATGGAATTCGGTGCAGGGGAATTCACCCTCTCTGGCGGTTCAAAGGAGTGGATTACTGGATCGGCGAACTATAATCACCGTAAACTGAAGCCTAAAATCGAGTATAAGCAAAAAAATGACCGAGGGGTTGTAAAGGTTGTTCAGAACGAAGGAATCAACTTCGGCTTCAATAATTTCAGAAACCTTCACAATAGCTGGGATCTGCAGCTAACCGATGAAATCCCCGTGAATTTGGATGTCGATTTAGGTGCCACTGAGGCGTTATTGGATTTGCGTGGAGTACAACTTCATTCACTGAATATTGATAGCGGAGTAGGTGATAGCACCCTCGACTTAAGCGGAGAACCGAAAAATAGCTATAAAGCGAAAATCGACATGGGTGTTGGTGATCTCACTATCTACGTACCAGAAAGTTATGGCGTTAAGGTATCCGCCGAAAAAGGACTCGGTCAGGTGAATGTCCCAAATTTAATCTCACAAGGAAACGGTATTTACGTTAACGAAGCTTACAATGGGAAAGATTTCATCGAGCTTACTATTGATATGGGTGTCGGGAATGTTGACGTACTTATGAAGTAGGTGGAATGGTTAATGCGAGATTTAACTTCCTCGGGTTTAGACGAACGGGTATGGCAGTTGTTATCATTTGCCACCTGGGAAAATCGAATCGAGACGGAATATGAAAAGTATCGTTGTGAATCAGATTACATGTTATACGGATTTATAGATGAGAATGAGCTTGTTGGCTGTATTGGAATACAGCTGACTGGCTCTTCTTCGTGTGAAATAAGGCATATCGCTGTAGATCCAGAAACACGTGGCAAATCAATCGGGCGACAAATGATCGAATATGTGATTGATCGTCATGAACTTTGTCATATCATTGCCGAGACTGACAAGGATGCAGTGGAATTTTATCGCAAAACGGGATTTTCAATTAACAGCTTAGGAGAAAAATATCCTGGAGTTGAAAGGTATAATTGTGAATGGCTTAGAAATAAGGATATAACCTAAATAATTGGAGGGAGTTTAGTTGTGAACCGAGACCTCGCTATTCGATCAATAGGAATTTCGTTATTAGGCATGTTTGTCGGTTTTGTTCTTTTATTTTTTTCTGTCAACTTTGGCCAACGTCGGGCTGAGAACTGGTTAGGAGCAAGAGGTGGTGCCAGTCCGGAAGAATATGCAGTAGTTGTGGAGCAGTCAATTTCCGTATTCATCGTTTTAGGCGGAGTAATTCTTGCTGCAAGTCTTCTTTGGGCAGTTTTACTTTCGGTGAAATATCCAGAGATGATTAGAAATCAGCAAACAAATGAACAAGTAAATGAACAGACCAAAGCCTAAACAAAGTCATTTTTCATAGTGACTGATATGCTCTTTTCCAGTTTAGGAAGGGAGCCTTTTTAGTGCTGTTGTATAATGAGTGTAGTTATCGAAAAGGTGTGCATGACAGCTATGAAATTACACTCACAACGAACAATCGATCCAGCAGCTGGTTCGATTATAATGGCAATCGGAATTTTCCTTTTAGGGGCAATCCATCAATTCCCCTTCTTGGATTTACATGTTGGGTTTACTTTTTCCGCAATCACCGTATTGCTTTGGGTCATTTTCTTTTTCTTATTCATTCGTTCTACTCTAACAAAAACCTACCGACAATCATTGGCGAATTCATACATAAGCAGTTTTGGGCTGGGAACATGGATTGCTGCTACATCCGTAATCGGTGATCTAATCGTCCAGCGTGCTCCTCAATATTTGTCATTTGTAGAGGTGCTGGCAATTGGCAATGTCATACTTTGGATTATTTTCATGGCATTCAGTATCCGCCAATTTGCAATGATTTTCCGTGAAAGAAAATTCACGGAAACACATGGAGTCATCTTATTATCGACGGTTAGTACCCAATCGATTGTAACCCTCCTGTTAAATTTGAATCCTGATTTTGAGCCTGCTGTAATTATGGCGCTCATTTCAATCGGTCTGCTCTTGTACGGATTGTCATTTATTCTCCTGATGATCCGGTTTGGAAAGAAATTCGGAACCATTCATGAATTAAAGAATACGGACTGCATCATCCACGGAGCATTATCCATCTCTGGATTGGCAATGGCCCAATCGGGTTATTTCAGTTTTGGTACATTGAATGCTTTCTGGCTGTTGGTTTTTAGTTTTTTCATCATTATAGAGGCACTCGAAATTTTACGAGCCATTCAACGGGTAAAACAGAGTGGCTTGAGAGACGGTCTCTTCACATACCACATTACCCAATGGTCACGGAACTTTACCTTCGGAATGTTTTACTTCTTCACCCTGACTTTCATTAGCCGAAACACTTCTCACGATTTACATTTCCATGTTGAAATCATGAATATCATGGGTTGGCTCGTCATTTGTCTGTTAGTAATTCAAATCGGCAACTGGGCATATAATCGACTAAAAGCAATCATTTAGTTGACAAAGCTTCGGGGAATTGGTAAAAATGTAGATGTAAGGTCAAATTCCGACATAATCTGCAATTTTTTATATATCATATTGAAAAGATCGCCTCCGTTCGGGGGCGATCTTTTCGTTTTTAGAATGTGAAGACCAACGTAACTAATATAAACATTAAAACGGTATATCTCCTGATTCCGACAAAACTTGGCGTTTTTGCCAAGTCTTATTAAACGTTCACTTCTCTTCTACCGCAGCCACTGCCTCAATTTCCACTAATTGATGCTTGTATCCCAATACGGTCACCCCGGATAATGTACTTGGCACATCATACTCCCCAAATTCTTCGCGGATAGCTTTCCATGCTGTGACTAAATCATCTTGGTTACTTGATGCTACCAAAACTCTTGTATAGGCAATATCCTGTAAAGTCGCTCCAGATTCTTTTAACGCTTCCTTCAAATTATCCACACATAATTTAGCTTGCGCTTCATAATCCGCATTCTCTGGCACCTTTCCAGTACTATCAAGCGGACATGCTCCTGCCATGAAAAGAAGATTCATTCCGGCCGGAACCTTGCTTGCGTACGCGTAATCCACGGATGGAAGGGTTTTTGAATGAATCAAAGAAATTTGTTTGTTCATTAGAATAACTCCTTATATTCGTATGGCTGACAACTTAATACAACTTTCGGTAAGTTGGAGATTCGATCATTTATAAAAAAATCTGAATCATTGAGCGATCCACGAAACTGCTTTAATGATTAGAACGAACATCATTCCCACAATCACAAACCCCCCAAGAAAATAGCAGAGACCGGTAAAAACAGTTTTAAATAGGTCTGCTATCGCGCCTACCAAATCATCGATGAACCTTAACATACTACCCCTCCTCTATTTATTCGAATGTCTTTCATCCCCTAACAAGATCGAGTGCCAAACTTCCCTCGACTAACTTCCATGCAGCCGAGTCAAAGTATAAGTTGAATCCCCATGGAAAGTTTGGCGTTACACCTATTGCCTGATCGTTTTCCAATCGGAATAGGATGGCCATGTATGGAGGGTCCTCCGGTTTTAGGTCACCTAATGAATGAAAGGAGATTTGCTCGATCTTCGACCAAATACGTATGGATGATATCGAATTAAAAACTAATTGACCCAACTCATCGTGTATTTCATAGGGTAGGGGATCTGGCATTTCCTGTTCTTTGATGGAGAATGAATAATAATCGTTTTCATCATCTATTTCTTGAGCTTTCATATGTACATAATTATCCTTAAAAGACCACACCAAGTCTTCAAATACAGTTACTCGATTTTGACGTATCGACCAATCCATATGAATACAATAAATCGATTCTACGTATTTCCCCAGCATACCTTTTAACGCCTCAATTGACTCCTCTGACAGATCAAACAACATACATCACCTCCGACACCCCATTTACTTGTTATACGGACAAAATCAGGAAAAGTTTTCATATTTCTATAATTGATTTGAAACTATAATTGGTTATGCTCCATCTTAGCGGGTAAATACTTAATATAACTCATGATTAGGAGGGATTCAGATGGCAGACAACCAAGATCGAGACAAGTACTTTGAAGAGCGAGAAGGAAGCGATGAAGCACGCTTTCATGTAGTCCCAAATGATGAAGAGGGATGGGCGGTCAAAGAAGAAGGAAATGACAATCCGACATTCACTTCTAATGACAAAGATGAAGCAGTGAAGGAAGCAAAACGCCTGGCTGAAGAAGCTGGGACAATGGCTTATATCCATAATGACGATGGAAGAATTGAAGAACAAGTGAATTACATGGACTAACGCATAGCCTGGGTGATCTGCCCAGGCTATAATTTTTGGAGGCTAATTATCTTAATAAGTCTCCCACCCTTTTCAAAAGAAAAATAGTACTCTTACGAGGATTCCTAACGCTGCTCCAATAAGAATGATGAGATACTTCCGATTTCTTGTCTTCGTTTCCCTTTGAATACGATCCCTTTTCAGAGCCGGGTATTCACGTTCGAGGTCCTTCATATAATCCTCCTTCATCGAAAAATGGGTACAAAAAACGCAGGGATTCCGCTATCCCTGCGTTGATGTCAATTCTTGATGAAAAGTTCGAATACATGCCCGAAGTCTTCGGCTACGTATTGTTTGCTGCTTTCTTTCAGCCAGTTGTTCGTGAATTCCGTGATTGCTTTAAACGAGTCTGACGGTGCATTATTTTGCCCGTGTGACGCAGCAGCGAGGCTTCTTGCTGCATATTCCAGACTGTCCGTTGCATATTTACGATATTTATCGTTCTCTTTTGTCACTCGTTCAATTTCAATCAAGCTCTTATAAAGGTCTTTAATTTGATCGGCTTGGTTTTTGTTGATGTCAATATCCATTTGCGTATCGCCGATCAGAAACTTAATTTCCACATCAAGGTCAATCGTTCCTGCCGTTTCTAAAAGGACATTGCGGATTGGTGAATACTTATAATCGTATCTTCTTAATGTACGTTTCTTGCTGACCGCCGAATCTCCGTCTACGTGGATCAGTGCCAAATTCGTAAAGCAGTATTCGTCCATTCTTGTTTTAATGAGGAAATAGATCTTTTCCCCTTTTTCATGCATGACGTAATCGTCGGATTCTGTTTTGTCGTAGTCGCTTGGGTCAATAACTTTTCCAATGTCTGAAAGTCCTAAAGCGTCAGAAGCCAATTTCTTTAACATTCACAATCCCTCCAATTTAACCATTCTGTTTAAATTATACAGAAGTCCATCTCCGATGGGAATAACTTCAAAAAGATACCACTAAATTTCCGCCAGACTCTCCAGCGATTTTAAGACATGATCGATAAATCCATGTATTTCCCCCATCTGTTCTTCGGTAAGTGTCCGATTGAACTTCACTTCAATTGTGTCGATATAGGGGTCTCTTTCCTGTCCCCAAAAGTAACTGATAATCTGTATGATTTCATGTTCATCTTCCCAAATCGCATTTAACGTCTGATTGATGCGTCTGCATTGTTCCTCAACATTTGTTAGACGCTTATGAAAACGGAGTGTCAATTGGCAGCCTGGGGTAGCATCGGGATATTCTAAAATTTCGGCCGCTAACTCCCTGAGCGAAGCTTCTAACCCGATTTCTGCCGTTACCTCATGTTCACCTGCAAGAGCAAATGAAATCGCAAATTCCCGTTTCATGACAGCAAAATCCATCCGATCGATTCGGTTGGTTATATCGATTTTACGATCAAGGGTATCTAAATCATACACATGATTTTCAAAAGCCACTTTCAAATTATCAAACACTGTTGGATCATACATTTGCTTGTTCCTCCGTAAAGTCCGTAGTTTCATCATTGTCGCTTAATATACATTAGTTTGTCGACTATCTTGTGTTGGTGTCCGAATACCTTTCCCCATAAGAAAAAGCCGCCTAAGTTAGACGACTTTCATTCGTTAATTCTCTTGATCCACAACCGCGCGATCCCTTGGTGCTAAGTAAAAGGCGGCTGATATTGAGATAAGTAGCACGATGATTGGTGCCACGAAAATCATGAAGCTCTCCATTTCAACGCCTCCTCATGCATGATTCTTGTCTTCTTTTCCGCGTACATAATCTTTGTTGAATAAAAATAGTTTGAACAGCAAGTACAACGAAGGCAACAGTAAGCAAAGTCCCAATATGAAAGCTACGATCAATGAGATAGCCATTGCTTCATTCGTAAAGCTTTCCTCGACAGACAAGTACGGATGCAATATATACGGGAAGTGAGAAATTCCGTATCCGTAGAAGGCAAAGGCAAACTGTAGAATAAGCAAGACAACAGCTAATCCATAGTTTCGGCGTTGCCAGATGAGCCAAACTGTTCCAATGAACAAGACGCCAGATATCGCAAACATCCACCAGAGATCTAAAATATTGTCGAAATGCCACGGTGCATGTGCACGTAATTCCACGATGATTCCAGTCGCGGTAATAATGAGCGGTGCTGCCCATATTAAAGCGTATTTACGCATTAGATTAGTCGCTTGTTCGTCCCCGGCTTTGCTAGCGTACCAAGTGAGGAAAACAGCCGAAATATAAAGGACTGCAGCCAGACTCAACACTACAATTGACCAAGTCAATGGACTGACGAATAATCCCCAATAGTCGAGAACAGGCTTGCCATCTACCATCGATATGAATCCGCCTTCCGATATCGTTAAAACGATGGAGAGCGATGCCGGAATCAGCAGTCCAGCTGCCCCGTACATGAAGGAATACCCTTTGTGTCCACGGGAACCATACGTTTCAAATGCGTAGTAGGAACCTCGGATCGACAGCAAAATCAATCCTAAACTTGCTGGAACCAACAGTGCAGTTCCGTAGTAGAATGCTGATGTTGGAAAGAACCCGACCATTCCTACAAAGAAGAAAACTAAGAAGACGTTCGTCACTTCCCAAACCGGCGATAAGTAACGTTGGATAATATTCGTTAAAATATGATGTTTATTCGTCAAATGGCTGTATGCATTAAAGAAACCTGCGCCGAAGTCGATCGAACCGACAATGATATACCCAAATAGGAACAACCACAATACGGATATTCCGATTAGTTCAAGTGTCATGCCGGATCACCGCCTTTCTGACTCTCGTATTTCGCCAATTCCTTTTCAACCGGATTTCTTCTAAAGATCCGGTTCAGGACAACGACACTGCCCACTCCCAAAATGAAGTAAAGAATCGAGAACAAAATAATCATTAATCCAACATATTCACTTGACGTTGCAGCTTCAGCAGTCGTCATGAGACCCCGTAGAATCCACGGTTGCCGTCCGACTTCTGTCATCCACCAACCAGCTTCAATCGCCACAAATGCAAGCGGTCCGCTGAATACAATCAGCCAGAGGAACCAGCGTGCATTGGCAATCTTCCAGCGCCATCTCTTAGCCACATAATACAATGCCGATACTCCTAAGAGCAGCATACCGATCGTCACCATCGTGTCAAAGAAATAGTGGATATACAACGGTGGAACTTCGTCCTTTTCAAACTGATCAAGTCCGATTACCTCGGCATTCGGATTGCTATAAGCCAAAATACTTAAGCCAAACGGGATTTTAATATCATATTTCACTTCACCATCTTGAAGAATTCCGTAAAGCCTTAACGGAGCTCCTTCCTCTGTCTCAAAATGCCACTCAGCTGCAGCCAATTTCTCCGGTTGGTATTCTGCTAAGTATTTACCGGAAAAGTCGCCGATCAATGCTGTCGCTATGGAGAAAACCAAACCCAATTTCATCGTCATAAATAGAGCTTTTTTGTGATAAACGTGATTCGAACCTCTTAACAGTCTAAATGCGGCAATAGAAGCAAGCATGAATGCAACCGTCATGAACGCTGTCACCACAACGTGTGAAATCTTTGTAGGCATTGCCGGCGTAAACATGGCAATAATCGGATTGATATTCGCCAATCGTCCATCTATGATCTCAAAACCTTGCGGTGAGTTCATGAAAGCATTGACAACGGTAATGAAAACCGCAGACATCGCTCCACCGATAGCTACTGGAATAAGAAGCAACAAGTGCTTCTTTCTGCTGAAACGATCCCATGTGTAGATATAGATCCCCAAGAAAATAGCTTCAAAGAAGAAGGCGAAGGTTTCCATGAATAAAGGCAAGGCAATCACATGACCTGCCACTTCCATAAATCCTGGCCATAGAAGAGATAATTGCATCCCGATAATCGTACCGGTCACTACCCCGACTGCAACAGAAACGACATAGCCTCGTGCCCATCGGCGTGCCATTAGTATATAGTGTTCATCATTTTTTCGAATCCCTACCCAATGGGCAATCATGATGAAAAGCGGCACCCCGACGCCGATTGTGGCATATATAATATGAAAAGACAGTGTAAGTTCTGTCAAAATCCTGCTGAACTGTACTGAATCACCCAACATTTTTTCCTCCCTCCAAGAGGTTTTCTACTACCACTATCATACCCTACTACTGTTGTCTATTAACGATTGATCCGTGACAAATCACGTTCAAATAGGTTAGGATTTTGTGAACGAAATAAACTGTTGCGAATAGTAAGTCAATTTAGTAACATAAAGTAACAATTTTTTAAGGAGGGATGCATATTTGCTGACGAAAAGGAAAGTTTTGGCTTATATCACGAAGGGGGAAGCAGAAGAGCGAGAGCTTCTTGTTTTTGAACATAAGGACATACCGGAAGCTGGAATTCAAGTTCCCGGCGGTACGATTGAAGAAGATGAGCTTCTAATTGATGCTTTATATCGTGAAATCGAAGAAGAAACCGGAATCACTCGGAATGAATTGACCTTAGTAGGCAAGATCCGTAAGTATTTATTCTTCCCCGAAGGCAATCATGGCATCCATGAACGAAATATTTTTCATCTTTCCTATATAGGTGAAGAAAAATCGTATTGGGAACATGTTGTAAACGGTGGCGGAGAGGATGACGGACTGATTTACTGCCTGCGGTGGATTTCACTGCAAAATCCGCCAGTACTTGCGGGAGCGCAAGATGATGCACTGGATATGATCTAAGAAAAAAGATAAGGAAGCTGCGATGAACAGCTCCTTATCTCTACTTGATCAATAAATATTACGGACGGTCTTGTTCACGAATCTCATCCAAGTCGACGAAGACTTCTACATGGCGGTACAAATTTTCAAAGACAGCCGGTATCGGCCCACCTGATTCACCGTCCAAGTTCAATAAAACTTGCTCATCGGATGTGACTTTAATCTTCTTCGCTTTCTTCATGACGACCAGCGGATCATTCACATGTTCACCACGGACAGCCAGCGACGCTACCCGTATGAATTCCGCCATATTGCATTTTCGCAGAATAATTAGCGTGAAGTACCCGTCGTTCACACTGGACTCCGGTGCCAACTTTTCAAAGCCGCCGACCGAGTTTGTCAAGCCGACGAGGAACAGCATCGCTTCCTCATCAAACACCTTATCATCATATTCAATACGCATGTTGGATGCATGGAGCGAAGGGAGCATTTCAATTCCCTTCAAGTAATACGCCAATTGCCCTAACATCGTTTTTAACTTGCTCGGTACATCATACGTTAGCTCTGTCAGACGGCCGCCACCCGCGATATTGATGAAATGCCGTTCATTATTCACGACACCTACGTCCACCGGAATACTGTCTCCATTAATAATGACCTCAACCGCTTCCTCAATTTCGCGTGGAATCCGTAATGCCCGTGCGAAATCATTGGTCGTACCCATAGGTATCAATCCGATTTTGGGACGATTCGGGAATGGACTGACTCCTTCGACTACTTCGTTTAGCGTACCATCACCGCCAGCTGCAATGATGATATCGAATTCACGTTCTACGGCCTTTTTCGCTGCTTCCCGGGCATCCCCTTCGCAAGTGGTCGCGTGGCACGACGTCTCGTAACCGGCAATTTCCAGCTTCTCCAGCACCTCAGGCAAATGCCTGCGGAACGCTTCCCGTCCGGACGTCGGGTTGTAAATGATACGTGCTCGTTTCATATAGTAAAACCCTTCCTGCAATGATCTATTACTTCATAAGACTATATCAGATACAAAATAGTTGCATGAAAAGAAGCCGGTTTGCCGGCTTCCATCCTAATTATAATCCGTTCTTTGCAAAAGACCAATTATGACGATTTTTGAACCGCAGGCATGAACTCCTTACGGATATCCTCATAAACCCACAACCAAAAATCAGGATTTGTCTTATACTGTTCAGTCATTTGACCAATAACCTCTTTTTGTTTTTCCTGGAATGAAGGGTCCTCCTTTGCAGGCAAGTCCTTCCGGATATCCGTAACAAATTCCTGAACCTTCGGAGCACGCGGACCCCATTTTGCCAGAACCTCTCCGTCTTTACTCAACAGTAAATAAACAGGAATAGAACGTCCGCCATTCGTCAAATATTGATCCATCAAATCGAGATTTTGGTCACGATACACACAGCGCACTTCAATCCCCGCAGCTTCCGCAATATGTCGTAAAATCGGATTATTCATCATCGCATCTCCGCACCAGTCTTCTGTGATGACCAATACATGCGGATTTTTTTCCTTCAGAATTTGAATGAACTCATCATCCTTCGGCATTTGGAACTGCTCGTAAATGTTCATCGTGTTATCCTTATGTGTTTCCATCTTGGACATATAATCTTGAAGCGAAATCGCCTCTTCATAGTATTGCTGTTCGGTTTTCATCGTACATCCTCCTTTATTACCTTCAGTTTACTTTGTCCCCAAGGTTTGTTGCAATTTCTATGCTTTCTTAAAATGTTCAATGTTGAAACAGTCGTAGATTTTTCTACTGGTGTGCGGAGCTCGTGTTGTGGAGTTCGGTCTTCATATTGCGCGATTCATCTGTTCATATTGCGCGTAATGCGCTCCATATTGCGCGGTTTCGGCTTAGTATTGCGGCATTCTTCACTCGTATTGCGGGGACCTTCATTTCACAGTTCCATATTGCGCGCCACGACCTCCATATTGCGCGGTTTCGGCTTAGTATTGCGCGAAAACACATCCATATTGCGCGCCCCGCAAAAACAAAAAAACCATCCAGGAACACACTCGGTGCCCGGATGGCCGTCATTCTAACTCTTATCTTTTCTGGATTTCTTCCATCAAAATCTTATTCAGCAACTGTGGATTCGCTTGTCCTTTTGTTGCTTTCATCATTTGGCCGACAAGGAAGCCGATGGCACGGTCCTTACCGTTTTTGAAGTCTTCGATGGATTGTTCGTTTGCATCCAATGTGTTGGTGACTAATTCACGAAGAGCACCTTCGTCAGAGATTTGGACGAGTCCTTTGTCTTTGACGATTTGTTCTGCGGATCCGCCGTTGTCTGCAAGCTCTTTGAATACTTTCTTCGCAATTTTAGATGAAATGGTGCCTTCTTCGATAAGTTTGACCATTCCAGCAAGTCCTTCAGGCGTTAGCTTTGTATCTGCCAGTTCCTTTTGCTCGGCATTCAAGTACTCGGATACGCCGCCCATTAGCCAGTTGGAAGTCAACTTCGCTTCAGCGCCGGCAGCGATGGTAGCTTCAAAGAAATCGGACATTTCTTTCGTAAGCGTCAAGACCATTGCATCGTATGCCGGTAATCCGAGTTCCTCTACATAGCGCTTTTTACGCGCATCCGGAAGTTCTGGGATTTCAGCCCTCACTCGTTCCAGCCACTCGTCGTCGATGACGATGTCGACAAGGTCCGGTTCAGGGAAGTAACGATAGTCGTCAGACCCTTCTTTTACACGCATCAAGATTGTTTTACCTGTGGATTCATCAAAACGGCGTGTTTCTTGTTCGATTTTTCCACCGGATAGAAGCACTTCTTCCTGACGTTTTTGCTCATGTTCCAAGCCTTTACGGACGAAGTTGAAGGAGTTCAAATTCTTTAACTCCGCTTTCGTACCGAATTTCTCTTGTCCATAAGGACGTAGCGAGATGTTCGCATCACATCGCAAAGAACCTTCTTCCATACGAACATCCGATACGCCAGTAAATTGGATAATGGATTTTAACTTCTCCAAATACGCGTATGCTTCTTCCGGAGTCCGGATGTCCGGCTCAGATACAATCTCGATGAGCGGTGTACCTTGACGGTTAAAGTCAACTAATGAATAGCCGTCACCAGTGTGCGTCAACTTTCCTGCATCCTCTTCCAAGTGAAGGCGTGTAATACCGATCTTTTTCTTCTCGCCATTCACTTCGATTTCAATCCAACCATTCACGCCAAGCGGCTGGTCGAATTGGGAGATTTGGTATGCTTTCGGGTTATCCGGATAGAAATAGTTCTTCCGGTCGAATTTCGTATGGCGGGTAATTTCACAGTTCAATGCGAGTGCCGCTTTCATTCCAAACTCAACGGCACGTTTGTTGACGACCGGCAATACGCCTGGGTAGGCAAGGTCGATGACGTTTACGTTCGTGTTTGGTTCAGCTCCGAAATGTGCAGGAGATGGGGAAAACATTTTGGAATCGGTCTTCAGTTCAACGTGTACTTCCAACCCGATAATCGTTTCAAAGTTCATATCATTTACCCTCCCATATTTGAGGAGTTTGCTTATGGAAATCCGTTGATTGCTCATAAGCGTGAGCGACACGGTAAATCGTCGACTCATCAAAGTGGTTACCGATAATTTGCAGTCCTAATGGCAGACCGTCTGCAAATCCACATGGGATCGAGATGGCTGGTACGCCTGCAAGGTTCATCGGGATCGTCAAAATATCATTCGCATACATCGTTAATGGATCGTCAATCTTTTCGCCGATTTTAAACGCAGGTGTCGGCGTTGTCGGTCCAATAATGACATCATATTTTTCAAATACCTTATCGAAATCTTGTTTGATCAACGTACGAGTTTTTTGGGCTTTTTTATAATATGCATCGTAATAGCCAGAGCTCAATGCGTACGTACCAAGCATAATCCGACGTTTTACTTCATCGCCGAAGCCTTGTGAACGAGTTTGTTCATATAGTTCAACCAAATTTTTCGTACCTTCTGCACGGAAGCCGTAACGGATTCCGTCGAAGCGAGCCAAGTTGGACGAAGCTTCAGATGAAGAAAGTAAATAATACGTAGCCAATGCATATTTCGAATGCGGCAAGGAAACTTCTTCCCAAACAGCGCCTAGTCCTTCTAAGACTTTCAAAGCATCAAGCACTGCTTGCTTCGCCTCTTCACCGACACCTTCTCCTAAGTATTCGGAAGGCACAGCAATACGAAGACCTTTAATGTCACCAGTTAAAGCAGCTGCAAAATTCGGTACTTCCACATTTGCGGAAGTTGAATCTTTCGGATCAAGTCCAGAAATCGCTTCAAGCAATAGCGCATTGTCTGCAACATTCCGCGTAATCGGCCCGATTTGGTCTAAAGATGAAGCAAACGCGATTAAACCGGAACGGGATACCCGACCGTACGTTGGTTTCATGCCGACTACTCCACAAAAAGCAGCTGGTTGGCGGATGGAGCCGCCTGTATCGGAACCAAGTGAAAACGGTACTTCGCCAGCAGCGACAGCCGCGGCGGATGCACCAGAGGAACCACCCGGTACATGATCCAAATTCCATGGATTACGCGTATTTTGAAATGCTGAGTTTTCGTTGGATGAACCCATCGCGAATTCGTCCATGTTCAATTTTCCGATCGTTACCATACCTGCTTGACGAAGTTTTTCTACAACTGTTGCATCGTAGATTGGTACGAAATCCTCTAAGATTTTACTCGCTGCCGTTGTTCGCAAACCGTTTGTGACGATATTATCTTTTACACCGATTGGCAGGCCGAACAATGGGCCCCGTTCTTCAAAAGGGACTGCGTCCATTTCAGCAGCGGCTGTTTTTGCTTGCTCTTCATTCAACGTCAAGAATGCTTCGACATCTCCGTCCAAAGCTTGAACCCGTTTAAAGGATTCTGCCGTCAAATCGGAAATCGTAATTTCCTTATTATGTAACATGGCCTGTAATTCAGTGGCCGAGTGTTTAAAAAGTGTCATTACACGTCCTCCTTCGTTCCATCATTCCAAGATTGACGGAACTTTGACTTGTCCCGCTTCATGTTCTTTCACGTTTTTCATCATTAATTCACGGTCAAGCCCTTCTTTAGGCTCATCCTCGCGTAGTACGTTCACCATATGCAATGCATGTGTTGTCGGTTTAACATCCGATGCATCGAGCTCATTTAACTGTTCAGCAAATTGGATGATGGCACCAAGCTGTCCTGCGAATTTTTCAGATTCCTCTTCCGTAATTGCAAGTCGCGCGAGTTTCGCTACGTGCTTAACCTCTTCTTTTGAAATATTGGCCATGTCTGCACCTCCATAATTCTTATTTTAGTATCATATCATGCTTAAGGCAGCCAAGATACAGACTCTCCCTTAGTAGTGATAAATATGAACCTTAGGCTCCGAGTCATCCGCATCCTTCAGGATCAAAGCTTCTGGACCATTGATGGAGGTTACGCTGACCTCTACCTTAATACCTGGATAATGTTCAATGACCTGCTCCGTCAAATATTGGGTGAATCCAACGAGTTCAGCTGAACCGTAAAATTGGATTGGGATATCAATTTTCATACGACTAAGCTTGTTTCCTTGATAAAACCCAGTTCCAATGACATTCGTAAAGCTGGAGAAATATTCGTCAACATCCATCTTGAAATTATCGAACATCGTTCCAGCTTCCCTGAACTTTTCTTCAGCAGCGGAAACCGGGAATAAGACGAATTCTTCATCGACTTTGGCCCAATCCTGAACTTCATTACTTCCACGAGCCGCAAGCCCGTACGTCACATATGTCCCAGGAACAATGGAGTCGCGATTTCCTTGTCGGAAAAGGCCAACTAAGATCGGGACATCTTTCAATTCGGGATTTTTGCGGAGACGGGTAACTATTTCATTGGCCATAGCTCGGCCTTTTTCAACCATTTCACTCTGTGGAATGGTGCGCTCGATATTTTGGTACGAATAAACGGAGTTCATCGCTAAGCCAATCGATACGCCATCCACCTTGATTTTATCCTCACCGGCCCGCACCAAATAATTCTGCTCCACAATGTGTGATAGGTAAACCGGGTATTTATTAACCCGATCTTCCGGAGTCGCTTCTTTTGGGACATCCGGATTCAAACCAGAATCATCTTTTGGCTGTGACAGTCTGGCAAGCCAGTTCTGGGACATACTCTTATCAATGAATTGGCCCTCCTGGAAGAAATAATCATCCGGACTAAAATGACCTTGGGAAAGTCTGATCAGCCCTAACTCAACTTCTTCTATATCATACTTTGAGGACACGTTCTTGACGATTTCACCGCGTGCAGCACTTTTTTTAAGTGGGAGCAGCGTCCGGTAGTAAGTTTCATCGAGCTGTAGGCTCGGAATCAACACATTTTCAGTATCCGAATCCTCTGTCTCCTGCTCAACCTCGACATCCTTGGATGGAACGCACCCTGACAACAAAATCACCGCTGCCAGTGAGATCATCCATTTTTTTTGTTTCATGTTGAGAACTCCTTTAATCATTTATTGCCTCAATCAGCTGACTTTCATTCCAAACCGGAATGTTCAACTGCTCTGCTTTTGCTAATTTCGATCCCGCATCTTCACCTGCAATGACGAGATCTGTCTTCTTACTGACACTGCCGGCGACTGTACCACCCATTGCTTCGATCTTTTCCTTCGCCTCGTTACGCGTCAGCTGTTCTAACTTTCCAGTAAGAACGACCGTCTTACCCGCAAACAAGCTATCTTCTGAAACGGTTGCCGCTCGTCTGCCTTTGTACTCCATATTAATGCCGTTAGCTTCCAACCGTTGGATCAATTCCCGCACTTCATCATTATTGAAAAACTCAACAATCGAGTCGGCCATTTTGTCCCCGATTTCGTGAATGGCTGTCAGCTGTTCTCTTGACGCGGACATGATGGCTTGGAGAGAGCCGAATTCCTGCGATAGAATTTTTGCCACCTTTTCACCTACATGGCGGATTCCCAAGCCGAAAAGTAGCCGTTCAACCGAGTTTTCTTTGGATGCTTCAATTGCATTCACTAAATTAGTTGCAGACTTTTCACCCATCCGTTCAAGCGTAACTAACTCGCCGACTGTAAGCTTATACAAATCCGAGACGTCTTTAATCATCTCTTCACGGTATAGCTGCTCAACGACTTTTTCACCAAGGCCATCGACATTCATGGCGTTTCTTGATACAAAGTGGATGATTCCTTCCACAATTTGCGCAGGACATTGTGGATTTACACAGCGAAGGGCTACTTCCCCTTCAATCCTGATTAATTCACTGCCACAAGCTGGGCATTCAGATGGCATGGAATAAGGTTCTTCAGAGCCCGTTCGCTGTTCTGTCAAAGGCGCCACAACTTCTGGAATGATATCCCCGGCTTTCCGGACAATGACCAAGTCCCCAATCCGTACATCCTTTTCCCTAATTAGGTCTTCATTGTGAAGAGAAGCACGGGCAACGGTCGTTCCGGCTACTCTTACCGGTTCCAAAATGGCAGTCGGGGTAACGACGCCGGTTCGGCCAACACTAAGCTCAATATCAATCAGGCGGGTAACCACCTCTTCAGCCGGGAATTTGTAAGCAGTGGCCCATCTCGGACTTTTTGCAGTAAATCCTAATTCTTGCTGATGAATAAATCGATCTACTTTCACGACGATTCCATCAATCTCATACGACAGATTCGGCCGTTTGTCATGCCATTCTTTGACATACTCGACTACTTCATCAATCGTTTGACATACTCGGCGTTCCTTATTGGTAGTCAAGCCCATTTCATCGAGATAATCCAATGATTCGGAATGACTGTCCAGGCCATATTGTTCCGGATCCCCACCGATCGAATAGAGAAAAATGGATAAGTTCCGGCTTGCAGCGATTTTCGGATCCAGTTGACGCAAGGAACCGGCAGCAGCATTCCTCGGATTGGCAAAAAGGTCCTCGCCTTTTTGCTCGCGCTCTTCATTCAATTTATTGAATGATTTTTTAGGCATGTACGCTTCACCGCGGACTTCGATCGAAATGTCGTTCTTGAGACGAAGCGGAATCGTACGGATCGTTCGTAGATTGGCCGTAATATTCTCGCCTGTCGTTCCATCCCCTCGTGTTGAACCTAAAACAAATGTGCCATTTTCATATGTCAATGAAATAGCTAAACCATCGATTTTCAATTCACACACGTATCGGACAGATTCCCCCACAACCGCTTTAACACGGCGATCGAAATCCCGGAGGTCTTCCTCATTGAAAGCATTGGAAAGACTAAGCATCGGTGTTTTATGTGTAACTTTTTCAAAGCCTTCCAAAATGTTGCCGCCTACACGCTGAGTCGGAGAGTCCGGGAAAATAAGATCCGGATTGTCCGCTTCAATGGCAAGCAGTTCTTTCAAGTACTGATCATAGACGGCGTCAGGCACCATTGGTTGATCGAGCACGTAATAGGCATAGCCATATTCATGGAGAAGCTTATGAAGCTCCTCCACTCTTTTTTCCAATTCGACTTTGTCCATACTGTTGACCTCCAGCTCCCAAATTTACGCTTTTTCAATCGGTGCAAATTTTGCCATAAGACGTTTAATGCCTATAGGTGATGGGAAGGCGATATCAAGCTCAGTATTTTCCCCTTCGCCTCGGACACTGACGACAGTCCCTGCTCCCCACTTCTTGTGAACTGCTTTTTCTCCCGGACTCCAACCCATCTTTTCTCCGCCGCTTTCTTTGTACACAGGTCGTTCAACGGCTGGTCTGATCGGACGGGATTCCCTGACTGGTCGAGCGGATGTAAAGCTTGTCCGTTCCTCAGTAGTTGAGGCGCGTTCAATGATTTCATCCGGAATTTCCTTCATGAAACGGGATGGCTGATTATAACTTGAGCGGCCAAACAATGTCCTCGTTTGTGCACATGTCAAATATAGTTTCTCCTCTGCACGTGTAATTCCTACGTATGCAAGTCGTCGCTCCTCTTCCATCTCATCAGCGTCCTGAATCGACCGGGAGTGAGGGAATACGTTTTCCTCCATTCCGATTATGAAAACTACAGGGAATTCCAGACCTTTCGCAGCGTGCATCGTCATGAGGACAATCTTTTCTTCCGGTTGCTCCTCGTCTTGATCCAAAGCATCAATATCCGAAATCAATGCCAAGTCTGTCAAGAACGCAATCAGTGACTTATCATCGCTTCGTTCTTCAAAGGCCTTTGTAACCGAAAGAAATTCCTCGATATTCTCAAGACGGCTTTCCGCTTCAATGGTCTTTTCATTTTTCAACATATCTCGGTAACCGGATTTATCTAAAACTTGTTCAACCAGTTCTGTCACTGAAAGAAATTCTTGCATACGTGTAAAACCGACAATCAGCTCTCGGAACTTCGCTGTCTCGTTTGCTGTGCGTGGTGTTAGCCCGATGAAATCCACCTCTTGAATCGCATCGAAAATAGATAAGTCATGTGTAATGGCATACGTGGCCATCTTCTCGAATGAAGTAGCACCGATGCTTCGTTTCGGTTCATTGATCACTCTGGCCAATGAAAGATCATCATCATTATTTGCAATGAGGCGTAAGTAGGCAAGTAGGTCCTTAATTTCCTTCCGGTCATAGAACTTCGTGCCGCCAACGATTGCGTAGCTCATGTTAGACTTGACCAAATATTCTTCCATTACACGGGACTGGGCGTTCGTCCGGTAAAGAATCGCAAAATCGCTTGCTTTCCGGTCTTCTTTTTTCATCAGCTCTTGGATTTGTCCAACGACAAACTGAGCTTCCAACTTCTCATCGAATGCTTGATAGACAGTAATCGTTTCACCTTCGTCGTTTTCTGTCCGAAGATTTTTTGCGTACCGGCTCGCATTGTTTTTTATGACGTCATTTGCTGCTTGCAGGATGCGCTTCGTGGAGCGGTAGTTCTGCTCTAACATGATGACCTTTGCATTCGGATAATCCTTTTCGAAGGATAGTATGTTTTTAATATCCGCTCCGCGCCATCTGTAAATCGATTGATCGGAGTCGCCGACGACACAAATATTCCCGAATTTTTTCGCAAGTTTTTGCACGAGCTGGTATTGGGCATTATTTGTATCCTGATACTCATCGACATGAATGTATTGGAATTTATTTTGATAGTATTCCAATACATCCGGAACACGATTAAACAGGGTGATCGTCAACATGATCAAATCGTCAAAATCGAGGGACTGGTTTTTTCGCAGGCGTTTTTCATAGCCTTCATATACTTCCGCAGCCGCTTTTTCGTAAGGATTGAATTCATTGATCTGCCCACGGAAAGTACTTGCATCAATACATTCATTCTTTGCTGAGCTGATAGCATTCAGCATGGAGCGTGGATCGAATTTCTTCGGATCGAGATTACGCTCCTTTAATACGTTCTTAATGACCGTCAACTGATCGCTCGTATCTAAAATCGAGAAATTCTTACTATAGCCGATCCGGTCGATATCCCTGCGCAAAATCCGGACACACATGGAGTGGAATGTGGATACCCACATACGCTCGCCTGTCCCTGCCCCGAGGAGCCCGTCAATCCGCTCACGCATTTCACGTGCCGCTTTGTTCGTGAAAGTGATCGCTAAAATATTGGAAGGATATACTTCCTTCTCAATCACTAAATACGCAATCCGATGGGTCAAGACGCGGGTTTTACCAGATCCGGCTCCTGCCATGATGAGCAGCGGGCCTTGTGTCGTTTTAACCGCCCTTGCCTGCTCGGGATTCATACCCTTCAAAAGATTGTTTGTTAACATTTCCATGATTGCACCGCCTATTTAAAATGGATGGTCCATTCATCCATGTCATATATTTTGTACTGATTTAACTGCCTTGACTGTCGAAAGGGCTGCATCGATATTTTCATAAATAATGTTTCCGACTACGACCGTATCTGCTACTTCAGCCATTGCACGGGCCTGTTCAGCAGAACGGATTCCTCCGCCATAAAACAGACGCGTATTCTCCAAAACCTCTTTCGCTTCTTTTACAACCTCTATATCCCCATATACTCCGCTATATTCCAAGTAGAGAATTGGCAATTTGAAAAAGTGTTCAGCCATCCGTGCATAAGCCACCACGTCATCATTACTCAATTCAGAATTTGCTTCGGTTAGCTTGGCTGCTTTGCAGTCAGGATTCAAAATGATATATCCTTCCGCCACCAGCTCGTCCCAGTCCATCAGATGTCCATATTCTTTAATCGCAAGATGATGGAGATCTTTAAACCATGCCGGGTTTTGGCTATTCAACACAGAAGGGATGAAATAGTAATCGAACCCTAGTGTAATGGAGTCGATTGTTGAAATTTCCAGAACAACCGGGACCGCATACCGTCTAACCCTTACAAGGAGGCTAAGTACATTATCGAGAGTGACTCCATCCGAGCCGCCTACAATAATGCCATCCGTACCCGATTCACACACCATTTCCAACTGTTCGTCCGAGAGCTCTTTTGCCGGGTCCAATTTGAACACATGGCGCCAAGTTCTGAATTCCATTGTCATCCACCTAACATTCGTTTTTGCATTTCTTTATTATAACAAAAAAACCGAGTGGATATGGTGCTCCACTCAGTCTTTCGCAACATTTTGGACAGTTTCTTCCGGGTATAGTCTTCCTAACATTTCAACGTAGCCGTCATTGCCGTAATCAAAGCATCTTCTCACACGAGAAATGGTCGCAGTACTGGCACCTGTTTCCCGTTTAATCGTTTCATACGTCTTCTTTTGTGTCAGCATATGGGCCACATCCAAGCGTTGTGAGAGGGACTGGATTTCGCTGATTGTGCATAGGTCATCAAAAAACCGATAGCACTCCTCCAAATCCTTTAACTCTAAGATGGCTTGGAATAACTGATCTGTTTGGCGACCCCGAATTTTATCTATTTGCATATCGCGATTCCAACCTTTCGTTCTGTAATTGAATTATGGTGTAAACGTTACGGATTGGGATAACCCAGGCTTTGTCGGAATGACGTGAATCCACGTACGACCAGGCACTAATTTCGCTGGCTGTCCGCCTTCAATCGGAGTAAGGACACCGTCCAAATTCGCCCACTCAATTTCCCTCATGGCCCCTGCCTGGAAGATATACGCTTTTCCGCCGTTAAGTTCGATTTCCTGACGGCCGACAGTATCGATTGTCCGATGCGGCGTTTCAAAGAACAATATGTTGGAAACTGCTACTTCTTCACCCGTCTTACGGTCTATCGTTGTTTCCCCACCGGATTGCCTGCTATACGTAAAAGTGTTCGGATCATAAGTATACGTATGGTGGAAGCTCTCATTTGAACCGTAACGTACGTCAATGGTATTTGCAATCGTTTCTATCGTAACATTTTCTGCCGAATCGTAGAAAACAAATGGCGGCGATTGGGACATTACCGGATCAGCCTTCACCTTTTCCATTCCTGCCACGATATTTTCGCCGGATATATAGGAGTTGTGCGGCGCGACACGATCCTTGGAACGCCAGAACAAAATGCCGTCATACTGCATGCCGTTAATATGATCGACCACCCCATTTTGAAGCATTGCTTTCGCTTCCGGGCTATAACCATGTGCTACGTAAAAAGCATCAAGTCCTTTTGCAATATCGATAAAGTAATCTCTCGAACTACGTACTGGTCCGATTTCTTCCGGGAGTTCACTTTGGAATAACGCCAATAGTCTTGTCACACTGCCTTCCGCCAATAGCTCATACACGATATCCGCATCGGAAATTCCAGACTGCGGTCGAGCATGCGGGTGGTTGTTGATCGTCACTAAAACAGGTCTTCTATCGTTTTCCACTTCTGAACCAACTCCCGTAAACGGAGCCTTATATGGTAATGATTCTTTTATCTCTTCTTCTATCTCTTCGCTTTGTTCCTCTTTCGGCTCGGGGGTGTCCGCACTTACGACCACCTCTTCTTTGTCTTTGCAAGCCGAGAGGAATAATAGCATGAACAACAGCAAAACTACAAATGCATTTCCCCTCATCATGTCACCTCGATCTCATGAATGCCGGGAAGAATGGGGTTTTCTTCATGACATCATATATTCCTTTTTGAGTAATTCGTACATATGGCAAGTGTGTCGATTGCAAGAATAATAGAGTATAAATTGCATCACCATGGCGATAACCGCGCTCTGCCAACTGTTCTTTCAACTTCAATTCTTGCTCAATTAATGTTTCCATTGGCTCAGATGACAAGCTTCCGGCGATTGATAACGGAATGGAGACAATTACTTTTTGGTCCTCAGCTAACACTATACCACCTTGCATCCGCTTCATTTCATTGAACGCGAATAGCATATCTTTAACACTTTTACCGATTAAAATAATATCTCCAGTATTTGAATAGGACGAAGCGAAACCTTTCACACTAGTAGCAAAGCCTTTGATCAATGTATTGACTCGCCATTTTCCTTGACGATCGATCAGGACCAAAAAGCTTTCATCGTGTGAAGTGGAGAGCTCTCCATCCGTAGAATCTACAGAAATGGAGTAGGGCTTCGTAATTACATCGTTTACCATTTCAATTCCGAAAGGCAATGAAAACTGTAAATCCTCTTCAAGTAAATCATACGACAATTCTAATGGTTTCAAATGAGACCAGTCGATTTCCGGCAAGGACATTACCTTTTTGCCATCACGCTTCAACCAGACGCCTTTTGACATGACGCTAACCGGTACAGGGTTGTCCTCGCTGCTCAAAAAGTTGAGCGTAGCATACCGGCCAGTCGCTACAAGCCCGTGTAGATGAGTCAAATTATAATATTTCGCAACATTGTATGAAGCCATTTGATAAGCATCAATAGGATTTACTCCTGCGTCTAATGCCACTTGAATACACTTGTCCACTACTCCATCTCGGTGGAAGGAAGGAGTCGAACCATCTGTCGTCATCATCAAGTGATCAAATACGTTCCATTTTTTATCCACAATATCACGCAACAAATCGGGCAAATCCGGTCGAATCGATGAATGACGCAATGTAACCGCGTATCCATGCTGCAAGCGGCGCTCGACTTCTTCAATCGTCATCGATTCATGGTCACCGTCAGCACCCAATAGCTTCATCCGGACAAGGGTCCGCTCTGATGCACCCGGAAAATGACCTTCTATCTTTTTACCCGACATTTTCGCCATCTGCATCCAGTACAGCATCATATCATCGCCATTGATCAGTCGCGGCCAGCCCGTAAGTTCACCCCCAACCAATACATCCTGCCGCTCCATCCACTCACCGACCGATTTGTTTGTAAAAAGTTCAAGCTCATTTTCAAGCTCTGTCTGTGAGTCAAATCTTGCCCACCAATAAAACGAAAATGGAAGTTCTCTTAATTGATCTAAAATTGAAAACGCTTTCTCATTTTCCAACATCAAAAATAAAACTAAATTATCAGACAGGAATGTTGTTGTTCCATGTTGTGCCGCATAATCGGCAAACGTTTGGGGATTATAAAGCTGAAATGGATGTACATGTGGCTCAATATAGCCTGGTACTATGTACTGCCCACTTGCATCAATGACTTCCGCACCGTCCATTTTTTTCGGCAGTTCCTTGCCGACATAAAGGATCCGGTCCCCGGAAATCCAGATGTTGCCTTGTGTCCACGTCTTGTATATTCCATGCAAATACGTGGCATTTAGTATTACCCGATCCGGCGACTTCTTCCCATCAATCATGTTTAATTGATCTCTGATTTCGCCTATTTTCCATACCGGATTGGCCATATGTCATCCATTCTCCTTTCGTAAGTCTTCATATGAAACAATAGTAGCATAGCTTTTATGTAAAAAACAGGGTGCAATGTACTTTTTTCGAAAATTCTGATAGGGGGATTTCACACACATGCCACATTCACAAAACATCAGTAATAAGAGTGCGTTCACTCGTTTCATGCTGGGTTCCATCTTAACAGCATTTGGAACAGCAAGGCTGATGCGCAATCCAAAAAGCCGTATGGCACAGGGAATGGTTGTCTTAGGTGCAATGCATGCGGCTGAAGGAGCAACAGGATACTGTCCTTCCAAAGCCATGATGGGCAACAAAAATATGATGCAAAACACTCAAGGTTCAATGGCTGGCATCACTCAAATGGCTGGAAATGTTGCTCAAAAAATGACTGGCGGAACCATGCAACAAGCTGCTAACGCTGTTCAAAATGTAGTACCTGAAGTTGGTCAATTAATGAAGGACTTTGCAAACGCAACGGGTACTACATCTACAAGTAAAACTGCTTCAGCGGGACAAGGCGGCAATACAAGTAAGAGCGCTACTGCACAAAAAGGGTCAACATCCACGTCCACACAATCCGGAAGCGGAACAAAGGCTGCTTCAAGTTCAGCGAATAAGTCTGGCACTTCCTCTAAAGATGGTGTGCCAAGCGATCAGATGATGAAGGAAGTTGCAGATCAAGTCATCAGTGCATCTTCTAAAAATACACATTCTCCACAGATCACACATTAAGGGATAAATGGGTGATGGCCGGATCGGGGAACGTGTTCTTGCACACATTAATAACAGATAAGAATCTGTGGTTTCCTTAACGGAAAACCCCACAGATTCTTATCTTGTATTTCTTGTTTTCCAACATGGAGATGGCATCCCTACTATACGCAATGAGGTGAATTACTTGTCTAAAGAAATCATTTCGTGGGTCAAAGAGCAGTTTAAAGACTCTAAAGACTTCACTCAGAAAACTTTAGAAATAGATCACAAACTTGCTCTCATGTTTTACGTTGTCACACAAGTGGATTCGGAAGCCATTCAAAAGAGTATAATCAAACCATTTTTTGAAATGCCTACTGAACAACACTTTAAGGCATATATTCAATCGCTCATTCAAACAAAAACAGTTCCTTCTAAAGAGCAGCTTATTGTTGCACTTACAAGTGGGAATGTACTTACCGTCATCGGGAATGAACTTTTTCTCTTAGAACTGCCAAAAGTACATAATGCTGACGTTCAGGACAATAAACTCGAATCCACGATTCATGGTTCACAGTTGGGGTTGAGCGAAAACTTATCTACCAACATCAACGTCCTTCGTCATAACTATCACAACGCTTCTTTGATGGTTGAGCACTTGTCTGCCGGCATGTTGAATCATATGAAACTTGCCATCATTTACGACAAGGAAAAGGTCAATGAAGAAGTTCTGAAGAGAATGAAAGAAAAAATATCAAAGAACGATAAACAGTTAATCCAAACATCCGATCAATTATTGAATTTCATGAATAATAGTAAATTTGCCCTCTTCCCCTTGCTATTGTTGACAGAACGGACAGACCGGATCATTTATAATATTGCCGGTGGAAAAGTGGCGATTGTGATGGATGGAACTCCACATGCGATTATCGGTCCAACTGTTTTTTTCGATTTTATGACCTCTATGGAGGACAATTACCATTCGTTTTGGATTGTCCAGTTTGTTAAGTTGCTCCGGTATCTCGGATTATTAACTTGTATCCTTTTGCCTGGCCTCTATGTTGGTACCACTTCTTATAGCCCTGAAGTTTTCCGGACAGAGCTCGCGCTGACCATTGCCGGAAGTCGGACAGGTGTCCCCTACCCTTCCTTTGTGGAGGTGCTCTTGATGTTATTTTTCATGGAATTATTACTTGAAGCGAGTATCCGTTTACCTAAAGCTGTAAGTGCCACTGCTACTACGGTCGGTGGCCTTGTTTTAGGAACAGCTGCAACGGAAGCTGCCCTGGCATCAAATATTATGATTATTCTCGTTTCGGCGGTGGCTATTTCAACCTTTGTCATCCCCATGAATGAAATGTCCTTCGCAATGCGCATTGTCCGGCTGGTCTTACTACTATTTGCAAGCCTATTCGGATTGGAAGGCCTGATGCTTTCATTTTTAGGTCTAATTCTCTACATGACCAATTTAAATAGTTTTGGTGAACCTTATCTCCGCTTCTACAATTACCGAAAGCGGAAAGAGAGTTGAATCAAACATGAGCCGATTTTATTACTATTTGGTATTTGTTAATCTTGTAGTGAACATTGTCGCCTCTGTTCCTTCCATTCTCCTTCACTACACTGGAAAAGGGGCACTTTCAGCAATATTATTATCCATCGTCTTCGGGGCGATCGTCGTTTGGGTCCACACCCGATTTTATATTTCATTTCCAGGGAAAGGTCTCCCGGAATTGCTTAGACAAGTTATGCCTAATTGGTTGACTAATACATTGTTAGTGTATTACTCAATTCTATGGTTTCTATCAGGTCTGATCACCTTGATTACATTTGCATTTTTACTAATCCGTTTTTTAACGCCGGATATGTCGCTGATTTTGATCGTTTTCAATTTCTTGATATTTCTTTGTGTAGGTATCCTGATGAAAACCAATCGTATTTTCTATTCAGTTGAAATGATCCTTGCGTTTTTCTTCCCATTAGTATTCTTTATCATCTTGAAAGCCATTACTTCTGACAAAATCAATTGGGACTATGCCAAAATCGCAGTTACTTATGTTAATCATACTCCCAGCTTTGCAGCCTTTGCTGCAGCCAGCTTCACGTTTTATGGTGTATCTAACTTAGTAATCTTCAATCGATTCTTTACGACACAGCAGCAATTTGGTTTTAAACAATTGATAACGGTTGTAGGTTCAGCAATTGTAATTTTAATGATCACTTACTTTATCCCTATTGGATTTAATGGATTTAAGGGAATCGAATCCCTCGTCTATCCTTGGATCGCAACGAGTGATTCACTCAGAATGGAATACGGCATAATTGAACGGATATTGTTCATCTTCTTACTCTTTTATTTGGCCATTTCATTCATTAGTATTCTAATTCATTGGCACGTCAGCCTGGAATTACTTAAAAGCACGTTCGATTTCGATCGTTATCGGATTAAGTCATTCCCTGCGATGCATTTCTGTGTAGTATCTATATTTGGCGTAGTGAGTGCCTTACTCACGATTTATTTGACTGAATATCAATTATTCATTTCTACCGAAAAGTTTTATGAACTGCTTGCAATACAATTTTTTGGTACTTGGATTCTATTTTGGTGGGTTAAGAGGAGGTTAAAGATTGTTAAGGAAACTGAGAATTAAACCATTCTTCTTCATTCTTTTTGTCTTGATCCCACTCCTCACTTCATGCGGCTTTAAAGATATTGATAAAAATGCATTCGTTTCGGCAATTGGGATTGACCGTTCCGATCACGAGGATAAACCATATAAAGTCACTTTGAAATTATTCGTTCCAACCAGTTCTTTTAAACAACAGTCTGAGCCGCAATATGCATTTATCACGAAGGAAGGAAAAACGATCGGTGATGCTATCCGTTTAATGGAAGCGGAAAGTGAGAAAAAGTTAGAGCTTGGCCATAGTAAAATTATTCTTTTTGGTGAAGACATATTAGAAAAAGACCTAAAGGAAATGGCTGATTACCTTATGCGGAGAGCTGATATCCAGCTGATTTCATGGGTAGCGGTAGGCAGGCCTTCAGCTGAAGAGATTCTGATGGCGCAGTCGGCTACAGAATCTGCCACTTATCCTTCCCTTTATAATTTCTTTGACGCAACTGGAACACTTAGCCCCTATATCGTGACCACGAACCTTTTTGAATTTAGACGAACTTACTTGGAAAAAGGAGTGCATCCTGTACTTCCAATCATTGTCTTTGATCAAAAAGAATCAAATTATAAGATCGACAAATCACTCATTTTAGTAAAAAAGGGAGAAAGAGTCGAACTAAGTCCAGAGGAAACAAAGATTTTTAATATTTTGCTGAATTTTGCTACGAAGACTGATATTACAATACAAGACGGTTCAAACTTCTCAGCATTAGCTTCGATTGATAAATATAAAACAAAGTTGAAAATTCGATATAACGAAAGTGGAAAAGCGACTGTCATCGTAGACCTTAGTATGATTGGCACAATTATTGAATCTGGAAGCACTATACGTGGAAAAGAATTACCTGAAGTTGATCGGATGGCAGAAGAAGAACTAAAAGAAGATCTAACAAAATTCCTTAAAAAAATTTCCGAAGAGGGTGCCGACCCACTTGGCCTTGGACTAAAATATAGATCTTCACGGTTACATCAAAACATTGATTATAAGCAATGGCAACAAGCCTATCGCCATCTAAATATTGACCTTAATATCAAAGTTTCATTAAAAAGTACAGGCATGACATATTAGAAAAGGCTCGCGATCAGCGAGCCTTTTGCTTTAACGTAATATCAACTGGTAAAAGTCCACACTTTGCCATTCTCCGAATTTATATCCAACTTCTTTAAAACGACCGATAAATTCGAATCCATATTTTACGTGAAGATGGACACTTCCTTCATTTCCTGTCGTGATTCCTGCGATAATGACATGATAGTTCAAGTCAGCAGCTTGGCTTAAGATCTCTTCCATCAACCTTTTCCCAATACCAAGACCACGATGGTCCTTTGAAATGTAAATTGAGATTTCCGTCGTATCTTTATACGCCTCTTTATCCCGAAAAGGGCTAAGGCTGGCATAGCCTGCAACAACACCATCTATTTCTGCGACAATAAGAGGATTCCTTCCTCCATGTGCTAAAAACCATTTTTTTCGATCCTCGATCGATTGCTCTTCCAAGTCAAATGTTGCCGTTAAATGCAGTATGGCATCATTGTAAATCGCGAGCATTTCCGGCAAATCTTCTAAGGTGGCTTCTCTCACTGACAACAAACCGGTTCACTTCCTCAACAAAATATGAACTAATTTTACTCCAGCGATAGCTATTAGGAAAGATTTTGTCGGAAAATCTCTATTTTATTTCCCAGGAAATACTACGCTTCGACAGGATATTTATATCCTAAATAAGCTAAAGCGTAATAGAGAATGGCCATTACCATTAGCAAAAGTTCGAAATATAAATTGAGCGCTCCTCTTGAGCTAATAAACACGATCAAATATGCGCTTCCTAATAGAATGCAGGTAGGTATAAAATACTTCTTGAATTGCCTTTTAGACATGAGATATGGGCTCGCCATTGTAACCGCTCCGCTGCCGAAAATCAGAATGATTAATCCTAATATTAAATAGTCATTTGTAGGATCGGTGTTATTTAGAGAACTCACCAAATCAATAGCGAATACGAACAATGCTACAACCATTGAACTTAACCCCAAAATGATAGCAATGGTCCTTATAGCTAAGAACTGAATCATAAACTCACTCCCCTTTGCTAATATATACGTTACCTATTCGATAAATGTTCAGTTTATACTAAAAAGGGGAATTATGATGTCGGAAGGGTGATCGTATGCATTGGTTCTATCTTTTTCTCGCGATCGTTTTTGAGGTGGCTGGGACTACAAGTATGAAACTCTCAGAAGGATTTACAAGATTGACGCCCAGTATTTTAATGGGTGTTTTCTATATCCTCTGTTTCAGTTTTCTTACCTTGTCCTTAAAAGCAATCGAGGTTTCTACGGCTTATGCGATCTGGTCTGGATTAGGAATCGTGCTGATCAGTGTTATTGGTTTCTTTTATTTCAATGAAACGATAAATGCTACAAAAATCATTGCGATTGCTCTAATTATGATTGGAGTAGTCATGCTGAATTTGTCAGATAAACCCGTTGCACCGGAACAGCCAACTGAGGATATTTCTTCTATTCATGAGAATGGGAATTAGACAGTTATTAATAAAACCAGTTAGATGGTTGAACCTAACTGGTTTTTGGGGAATCGTTGATATGTCATCAATAATCGTTGATTTACTCTAAAGTCCGCCAACCGATGTCGTTCCGATAGAAAAATCCTTTCCACTCGAAAGAATTCAATCCTTCGTAAACCTTTACTTGGGCTTCCTTCAATGTGTCGGCCGAAGCGGATACGAGAATGACACGACCGCCATTACCCGTAAAGTGACCTTCCACTTCCTTCGTTCCAGCGTGTATAACACCCAGACCTTTCGATTCTATTCCTGTCAAATCAGGGAGAATCGAGCCTTTCACTACATCACCAGGATAGCCCTTAGCAGCAACGACAACGCCTAACACCGCTTCGTCAGACCACTCCAACTCATATGGCTTACCATCAAGTAGCGCTGTCATGAATGCTCCGAAGTCTGATTTCATCCGGGGCAGGACCACCTGTGTTTCCGGATCACCGAAGCGCGCATTGAATTCAATGACTTTGGGACCTTCTTTAGTGAGGATCAGCCCAGCATATAGAATGCCGGAGAATGAAGCGCCTTCCTTCGCCATAGCTTCTACGGTAGGCATGATAATGGTTTCATAAGCTGTCGCAATTACTTCATCCGGTATTTGAGGCACCGGAGAGTAAGCCCCCATACCGCCTGTGTTTGGACCTTTGTCCCCATCATAGGCTCGTTTATGGTCTTGCGCGATTACCATCGGGTAAATCTGTCCGTCATGAACGATAGACATATATGAAAACTCTTCACCCTCAAGGAATTCCTCGACTACCACCCGAGAAGAGGACTCGCCGAACCTCTGGTTGCCAATCATCTCGTCAATCGCATGAACTGCTTCCTCTACTGTCATGGCAACGACGACACCTTTGCCCGCAGCGAGACCGTCAGCTTTAACGACGATTGGCGCCCCCATTTTCTTGACATATGCTTTCGCTTTAACGGCATCCGTAAACGTTTCGTACGCTGCAGTCGGTATTCCATATTTCTTCATAAGGGCTTTCGCATAAGACTTGCTGCCTTCAATCTGGGCAGCTTCTTTTGTCGGTCCGAAAATCCGAAGGCCGCGCAATTGAAAGAAATCAACAATTCCAGCCGCAAGCGGTTGCTCTGGCCCAACGAATGTGAGATCTATTTCATATTCCTTAGCAAACTGAGCCAATCCGGAAAAATCCATTACGTCGAGTGCGACACACTCAGCGTCTGCCTTCATTCCGTCATTTCCTGGTGCCACGTAAACTTCCTCTACAGATGGCGAATTCTTGAACTGCCGTGCAATAGCATGCTCTCTGCCGCCGCTTCCGATCACGAGAACCTTCATGGAATTTCCTCCTCTTAATGTTTAAAATGGCGGATTCCCGTAAATACCATGGCAATTCCGTACTCATTCGCTTTGCGGATTGAGTCTTCATCCTTCTTCGATCCGCCTGGTTGGATGATGGCTGTAATTCCTGCTTGTGCTGCAGCTTCAACTGTGTCGTCCATCGGGAAGAATGCATCTGATGCCATAGCAGCACCTTTTGCACGCTCACCTGCTTGTTCAATTGCAATTTTTGCGGAACCCACACGATTCATTTGTCCCGCTCCTACTCCGATTGTCATCTGTGTATCCGTGAGGACAATCGCATTGGATTTTACATGTTTCACTACAGCCCATCCAAGTTTTAACGCTTCCCATTCCTGTTCGGTAGGTTCACGATCTGTTACGACTTTGAGTTCAGCTTCTTTCATTCCGTAAGTGTCAGGTTCTTGCAGGAGTAGACCCCCTTCTACAGAAACTGTGTTCCATTTGTCCTTCTTGTTCTGTTCAAACGGAAGTGTTAGTAAGCGGATATTCTTCTTCACAGTCAACGCTTCAATCGCTTCTTGTGAGAATGAAGGAGCAATGATAATTTCAAGGAAAATCCCTGAAAGTTTTTCCGCTGTTGCAAGGTCGACTTCCCGATTCAATGCCACAATACCGCCGAAGATGGAAGTCGGATCTGCTTCATATGCTTTATCGAACGCTTCAGCAATGGATGAACCAGTTCCTACTCCACATGGATTCATATGCTTCACAGCAACAGCTGCCGGACCATTGAATTCCTTTACAATCTGGATAGCCGCATTTGCATCTTGAATATTATTATAGGAAAGCTCTTTGCCATGTAATTGTTCCGCGTTGGCAATCGAGAAATCAGAGCCTAAAGGACGTCGATAGAAGGCAGCCTTTTGATGAGGATTTTCACCATATCGAAGCGGCTGTTTCAATTCATACGTCAACGTCATCGTCTCAGGGAACTCATCACCAGCCAAGTCAGTCAAGTAACCGGAAATCAATGCATCATAAGAAGCTGTGTGGCGGTATACTTTTGCTGCAAGACGTCGGCGAGTTTCCAAAGTCGTTTTCCCTTCGTTTCGAAGCTCTGTCAAAACACCTTCATAGTCCGAAGCATCCACAAGAACGGTAACGTACGCATGGTTTTTGGCAGAAGCGCGCAACATGGCAGGACCGCCGATATCGATGTTTTCAATTGCATCTTCCACTGTTACGTCAGGCTTCGAGATGGTTTCCCGGAATGGATACAAGTTTACGCAGACGATGTCGATCGGCTGTATTCCGTGCTCCTCCATTTGCTCAACGTGTTCAGGATCGTCATGTTTTGCTAAAAGCCCTCCGTGGATCATCGGATTCAATGTTTTCACACGTCCACCCAAGATTTCCGGGAAGTTCGTCACTTGATCGACCGGAGTGATCTCAATTCCATTATCCATCAGGCGCTTCTTTGTTCCTCCGGTTGAAAGGATTTCATATCCTAACTCTTTCAACGCTGTTGCAAATTCCGCTATGCCTGTTTTATCTGAAACACTGATGAGCGCACGTTTTGCCACTTCAATTCCTCCTTAAAATGCAGAGAGCGACAGGTTGTCCGGAAGGCAATCCGACAGTTGTCGCCCTGCTTGTTATCGTTTCGCTAAGCTTTTACTGAATAACTTGTTCAATGTATTTTTATATAATGTATGTTCTGCCTCATGTATCGCTTTTTCAGTCAATTCCCGGTCCCCTTCAATCACTTCAACCGCCTGTTGTGCAATGATCGGGCCGGTGTCCATCCCTTCATCGACATAGTGTACCGTTACACCAGTCACTTTGACTCCGTGGGAAAGTGCTTGACCAATTGCGTCTTTACCAGGAAACGCGGGAAGCAGCGATGGATGGATATTGAGGATTTGACCTTTGAATTCCGACAGCAGAGTCGGGCCAATTAGACGCATATATCCAGCAAGTACAATCCATTCGACCTCATGACGTTTCAGTTCTGTTGTGATGAAGGCTTCGTATTCCGCTTTTGTAGGGTAATCCTTTGGACTTATTGCCAAGACCGGAATCCCCGCCTTATCTGCCCGTTGGACGACGAATGCATGAGGTTTGTCTGTCACAACTAATGCGATTCGGGCATTCAGTTCTCCACACTGGATCGCTTCATGGAGCGCTTGGAAATTACTCCCGCTCTCCGAAGCGAATACCGCAATGTTAGTTCTCTCCATTGCGTAAACTCCCGTCATGCAGACCGTTATAAACTACACCGGATCCACTGACAACACGGCCAATTACAAACGCATCCTCACCGTTCTCTGCTGCAATTTCAATGGCTCTGCGCGCGTGCGATTCCGGCAATGCCATCACGAAACCGATTCCCATATTGAAGACATTATACAAATCCGAATCTGAGAGATTGCCTTTATCCTTCAACATTGCAAATACAGTTGGTACCGGCCAGGATCCGATTTTCACTTCAACACCGAGTCCTTCCGGCAGCATACGTGGCAGATTCTCTTCAAATCCGCCGCCCGTTACGTGCGCCATCCCATGGATGTCCACTTCTCGGTGAACTGCCAGTACAGGTTTTACGTAAATTTTCGTAGGAGTCAAAAGGGCTTTGCCGATTTTCCCTAACTCTTCGTAACCTGCAACGAGTTGATCCATTTCATATTGCTCTTCTTCAAATACAATCTTCCGGACCAAAGAATAGCCGTTAGAGTGAATGCCGCTGGATGAAAGACCGATCAGGACATCGCCTTCTTGAACTTTTTCTCCAGTCACAACCTTCGACTTTTCAGCTGCACCGACAGCGAAACCAGCCAAATCATATTCATCTTCCTCATATAGACCTGGCATTTCAGCAGTCTCTCCGCCGATTAGTGCAGCTCCCGCCTGAACACAGCCATCTGCGATTCCTTTAATAATCTGTTCAATCTTGGCAGGCTCTGCCTTTCCGACCGCAATATAATCTAAGAAGAAAAGAGGTTCTGCTCCTTGGGCGACGATGTCATTCACACACATGGCGACACAGTCGACGCCGATTGAATCATGCTGGTCAGCCGCGAAAGCCAACTTCAGTTTCGTACCGACCCCATCCGTTCCGGAAATCAACACCGGTTCCTTCAAACCGAGCTGAGACAAGTCAAACATGCCTCCGAAACCACCAAGAGCACCGATTGCCCCTTTTCGCGCTGTCCGTTCAACATGTGACTTCATTCGTCGGACAGCTTCATAGCCTGCTTCAATATTAACTCCTGCTTTTTCATATGCTTTTGACATATTTCGCCCTCCTAATGAACAAGCTCTTTTTCATGAGGCATAACTGTATCCGGGTAGATCTCTGTTGGATAGTTTCCAGTAAAGCAAGCCATGCAAAGGCCGCGTGTTTCATTATCATCCGGACGACCGATGGCATTTTTCATTCCCTCTTCTGACAAGAAGGTTAAGGAGTCTGCACCGATCAATTGGCGAATCTCTTCAATTTCATTCCCTGAAGCGATCAGTTCAGAGTCAGTGCTAACGTCAATTCCATAGAAGCAAGGATTTTTCATCGGTGGTGAGCTGATGACAACATGCACTTCTTTTGCTCCTGCTTCCTTCAGCATCGTTACGATTCGTCTTGAAGTTGTTCCTCTGACGATTGAATCATCGACCATGACAACTCGTTTGCCATTCACAACTGAACGGACAGGAGAAAGCTTCATCTTGACACCACGTTCACGGAGTTCCTGTGTCGGCTGGATAAATGTACGGCCAACATAACGGTTTTTAATCAACCCTAATTCGTATGGAATGCCGCTCTCTTCAGAGAATCCGATGGCAGCGGAAATACTGGAGTCTGGTACGCCAGTTACGACATCAGCCTCAACAATAACTTCTTTTGCCAACTGCTTACCGAGACGCTTCCGAGCACTATGGATGTTAATCCCGTCAATGTCTGAATCCGGTCGGGAAAAATAAACATATTCAAGAGCACAGATTGCCCGCTCCGCTTTCGGTGTATAACGGTCAGTTTGGATTCCTTTGTCGTTGATGATCAGAAACTCACCCGGCTCAACCGAACGGACAAATTCCGCTCCAATAATGTCGAATGCACAAGTTTCAGAAGCAACAACCCAAGCATCGCCTAACTGGCCGATTGATAGTGGACGCAGCCCATTTGGGTCAAGTGCTACGAATAGCGCATCTTCAGTAAGGACCAAGTAAGCGAATGCTCCCTTTAAAATAGAGAGAGCACTTTTCGCACGTTCCTTCATCGGGCCATTCCCGCTTTGTTTCATTAAATGCGCCAATACCTCTGTGTCGGAAGTCGTCTGAAAGATGCTTCCCTTCCGCTCTAAATGATGCTTCAAATGATTGGCGTTGACGATATTGCCGTTATGAGCAACCGCCAGGCTTCCCGTTGTTGAACGGAACAGAAGGGGCTGGACATTCTCCACTCCTCCGCCCCCAGCTGTTGCATAGCGTACATGACCGATGGCAGCTTTCCCCTTCAAGCTCTTCAATTTGTTTTCATCGAAAACTTCATTCACTAAGCCTTCGCCTTTAATGCCATTCAAGTTACGTCCATCTGTTGTGATGATTCCTGCCCCTTCTTGCCCTCTATGCTGCAAAGCATGAAGTCCGTAATAGGTAATTTGTGCAGGATTTTCATGTCCCCAAATACCGAACACGCCACATTCTTCATTTAGTCCTTTTACTTCAGCAAGCATGGGATCGCCCCTTTCCAAGCGGAACGGAACTCTTCAACGGAACCGTTCAGCAATACGGAGTTCTGTTCTCCGAAAATCGTGATGTTGTTGTCATTTGTCACAGTTCCAATTTTCACAGCATCTTTTACTATTGCTTCAAAAGCTTCTGCGTGTTCCGGTTGAACAGAAACTAAGAAACGGGATTGCGTTTCACTGAAAAGGGATGAAACAGGTGAACCTAATACAGTCACTTCAGCTCCTAATCCTTCAGCGCTGAACGTCTTTTCTGCCAACGCCACCGCTAAACCGCCTTCAGCCAAGTCGTGTGCAGATTGGACGAGTCCGTTTGTAATAGCCGCTAATAGTGATTCTTGACGAGCCGCTTCGATGTCGAGGTCAATTTCCGGTGCTTTCCCGAAAATCCGCCCTTCCGTCATCTTTTGAAGCTCACTTCCGCCGAATTCCGTTTTCGTTTCACCTATCAGGTAAATGAAATCGCCAGCGTGTTTAAACTGTTGGGTCGTTACATGTGATAGATCTTCAACTAAGCCGACCATACCGATTGTAGGTGTCGGATACACGGCCATACCGCTCCGTTCGTTATATAGCGAAACATTCCCTCCGATTACCGGAGAATTTAGAGCCGTACAAGCAGCAGAAATTCCGTCAGCGGACTTCTCAATCTGCCAGAAGATTTCTGGTCTCTCCGGATTACCGAAGTTCAGGCAATCTGTAATGGCTAGTGGTTTCGCACCCGAGCAGACAATATTCCGCGCAGCTTCTGCAACAGCAATCTTTCCTCCAGTTTCCGGGTCGAGGTAAATGTATCGGGAGTTACAGTCCGTCGTCATCGCAAGTCCTTTTTTCGTGCCGCGGACACGAAGCACGGCTGCATCCGAACCGGGAGCCACCACTGTATTCGTCCGTACTTGGTGATCGTATTGATCATACACCCATTCTTTCGAAGCAATCGTCGGCTGTTTCAATAAATTCAGTAAAGTCTCTTTATAGTCATCCACATTCGGCTCAACATTCGCCATCGTTTGGAATTCTTCATAGTACGTCGGAACTTTTGAAGGCTTATAATAAACAGGTGCATCTTCTGCAAGTGCATCAGCCGGAACCTCTGCAACTACTTCTCCTTTGTGAACAAGTCGAAGCATTTTATCTTCTGTTACGACTCCAACCGCTACTGCATCCAAATCGTACTTTTCAAAAAGCTCGATCACTTCTTGCTCGCGGCCTTTTTTAACGACCACAAGCATACGCTCTTGGGATTCAGAAAGCATCATCTCGTAAGCAGTCATATTCGTTTCACGTTGCGGTACAAAGTCGAGGTTCATTTCGATTCCGAAACCTGCTTTGGACGCCATCTCTGCGGATGATGAAGTGAGACCTGCCGCTCCCATGTCCTGAATACCGACAAGTGCATCGGATTTAACGAGTTCCAGACATGCTTCCAAAAGAAGCTTCTCCATGAACGGGTCGCCGACTTGAACGGCAGGACGCTTTTCTTCAGAAGCTTCCGTCAATTCTTCCGATGCGAATGTCGCACCGTGAATACCATCGCGTCCAGTTTTCGCACCAACATACATGACAGTATTTCCTACACCAGAAGCAATCCCTTTTTGGATGTCCTCATGGTTGATTAACCCGACACACATTGCATTGACGAGCGGATTTCCTTCATAACAAGGGTCGAATTGTACTTCACCGCCGACCGTCGGGATTCCGATGCAGTTACCGTAACCTGCAATCCCTGCTACTACTTCTTCGAATAAATACTTCACACGCGGAGTTTCCAACTCGCCGAAACGTAGTGAGTTCAACATCGCAATTGGACGAGCTCCCATAGAGAACACATCACGGATGATCCCGCCTACACCTGTAGCTGCCCCTTGGTAAGGCTCAATAGCGGAAGGATGGTTATGGGATTCCATTTTAAATACAACTGCCTGCCCATCACCGATATCAACGATTCCCGCACCTTCTCCGGGTCCTTGAAGAACTTGTGGCCCCTTCGTCGGGAACTTGCGAAGAACCGGCTTTGAATTCTTATAGGAACAGTGCTCCGACCACATGACAGAGAACAAACCTGTTTCTGTGTAGTTCGGCAAACGTCCTAAGATCTTCTCGACCATTCCGAATTCTTCATCCGACATACCCATTTGCGTATATAGTTTCTGCTCTTTGATCTGTTCCGGACTTGGCTCAAGCATGACTGACATAGTTTGCTTCCCTCCACTGTTTAACGATCGATTTGAATAACGCAAGACCATCTGCGCTGCCTAATAGTTCATCTACTGCTCTTTCAGGGTGAGGCATCATACCGAGTACATTTCCCCGCTCGTTGACAATCCCTGCAATGTCTTCAACACTGCCGTTCGGATTTTCGCCTGCATAGGTGAATACGATTTGGTTATTCGCTTTTAATCTAGTAAGAGTTTCTTCGTCACAATAGTAGTTGCCTTCACCATGTGCAATCGGGATGTTCAGTACTTCCCCCTCGCTGTATTGATTGGTGAATAAGGTGTCACTGTTTACCACTTTCAAAGGAACGGTGCGGCACATGAATTTCAAGTTTTTATTGCGCAATAAGGCCCCAGGAAGAAGACCGGCTTCGGTTAAAATTTGGAACCCATTACAAACGCCGAGCACCGGCTTTCCTGCTTCTGCTGCCTTCACCACTTCACCCATGATGTTTGAGAAACGGGCAATCGCTCCGCAGCGAAGATAGTCGCCGTATGAAAAGCCGCCTGGAATGAGGATTCCATCGTAGCTGCTTAAGTCTGTTGCATCATGCCATACATACTCGACTTCTTCCCCTAATTCGTCCTTGATGGCATGGAACATGTCGACGTCACAGTTGGAGCCGGGGAATACGATGACTGCAAACTTCATTGGTTCACAGCCTCCTCGACCTCATAGCGGTAATCCTCAATGACTACGTTCGCCAATAGTTTTTCACACATTTCTCTTACTACTGCATCCAAATTACGCTCAGAAGGTTCAACTTGAAGTTCTAAGTATTTGCCAATCCGGACATCCGCCACTTCGCCGTAACCCATCGTGTGGAGTGCCCCTTTCAATGCTGTACCTTGCGGGTCTAATACACTTTCACGAAGGGTCACATATACTTTTACTTTTTTCATACAGTTTTGCCTCCTAAGCGGTTTAAGATGATTTCATATACTTCGGTCAAGCTGCCGAGGTCTCTGCGGAATACGTCTTTGTCTAACTTCTGTTTCGTTTCAGCATCCCAAAGCCTGCATGTATCTGGGGAAATTTCATCGGCAAGAAGAATATTGCCTTCTGCATCGCGGCCAAATTCAAGCTTAAAGTCTACTAAAATAACACCAATCTCATTGAAGAATTGAGACAATACTTCATTCACTAACAAAGCCTTAGCATAAAGCTCATTAACCTCTGATTCTGATGCGAGATTAAGAATATCGATATGCTCTTCCGTAATAAGAGGATCACCGAGTGCATCGTCTTTGTAGTAGAATTCGACAATGGTCCGCTGTAGTTCAGTTCCTTCTTCAATTCCAAGACGCTTAGCAAGGCTGCCAGCCGCCACATTACGAGTGACTACCTCAATCGGAATAATATCAACCTTTCTGACCAACTGTTCACGATCAGAAAGCTGTTCAACAAAGTGAGAGGGAATCCCCTTTTCATTCAGGCGTTCAAACAGGAGAGACGTAATGCGGTTATTATACGTCCCTTTCCCGTCAATCTCAGCCTTTTTCTCGCCATTAAACGCGGTTGCACTGTCTTTATATTCAACGAATAAAATATCTTCATGGTCCGTAGCGTAAAGCCGTTTCGCTTTCCCTTCATACAATAGCTGGCCTTTTTTCACTGGTGGTTCCCCCGATCAGTTTAGTCCGAGACGCTCAAAAATTAGATCTACATGCTGTAAGTGATAGTTATAGTCGAAGCAATCATCCAATTCCTCTTTGGATAGACGGCTTGTAATCTTGTCGCTGTTTTCAACTAAGCTGCGGAAAGGCACTTGTTTTTCCCACGCTTCCATAGCAAGCGGCTGAACTGTATCATATGCTTCTTCACGTACAAGCCCTTTATCGATCAGAGCTAAAAGCACACGTTGTGAATAAATCAGTCCAAGCGTACGATCCATATTGCGTTTCATGTTATCCGGGAACACAGTCAAGTTCTTCACAATGTTGCCGAAGCGGTTCAACATGTAGTTCAGTGCAATGGTTGCATCCGGGAGAATGACACGCTCCGCTGAAGAATGCGAGATATCACGCTCATGCCAAAGTGATACATTTTCATAAGCCGTCAGCATATAGCCTCTTACAAGGCGAGCCATTCCCGTCATATTTTCGGATCCGATTGGATTCCGTTTATGAGGCATTGCAGACGAACCCTTTTGGCCTTTCGCAAAGAACTCTTCCACTTCACGAGTTTCCGACTTTTGAAGTCCACGTACTTCAGTAGCGAACTTTTCAATCGATGTGGCAATCAGTGCAAGTGTGCTCATATATTGCGCATGGCGGTCACGTTGCAACGTCTGAGTTGAAATTGGCGCAGCTTGCAAGCCGAGCTTTACACAAACGAATTGCTCTACAAACGGATCGATATTGGCATACGTACCGACAGCTCCGGAGATTTTACCGGTTTCAATTGTTTTAGCTGCAGCCTCGAAACGTTCGACGTTACGCTTCATCTCTTCATGCCATAGCGCAAGCTTCAAACCGAACGTCGTCGGCTCAGCATGCACCCCGTGCGTGCGTCCCATCATAACGGTATATTTATGTTCTTTTGCTTTATTCGCAAGGATTTCAACGAAGTTATGAAGGTCCTTCCGGATGATTGTGTTCGCCTGTTTAATTTGATAAGAAAGGGCCGTATCGACTACATCAGTGGAAGTCAATCCGTAATGCACCCATTTCCGTTCTTCGCCTAAAGTTTCAGATACCGCACGAGTGAAAGCGACTACGTCATGGCGCGTTTCTTGCTCGATTTCCAAAATGCGATCTACTGAGAAAGAAGCATTCGCACGAAGCTTTGCAACATCCTCTTTCGGAATAACTCCAAGTTCTGCCCATGCTTCACAAGCAAGGATTTCCACTTCCAGCCACGCATTATAGCGGTTCTCGTCTGTCCAAATAGCACCCATTTCAGGTCGTGTATAACGTTCAATCATCTAAAGTTCCTCCTATTCGGCCCAAATGCCGGATTCCTCAATGTCGTTCAAAGTCTTCTCAATATCTTCTGTCAGTATGGTCACATGTCCCATCTTCCGGTTATTCTTAGCTTCAGCTTTCCCATATAGATGAATGGACCAATCAGGATATTTCGGAATGGCATTCGTTACTGGCACAACATGCTGGCCTAACACATTCACCATAATGACAGGAGAATGAAGTTCCGGCTTTCTTAACGGCCAGTTGCACACTGCCCGGATGTGCTGATGGAATTGCGAAATGTTACAAGCTTCAATCGAGTAATGGCCTGAATTATGCGGTCTCGGTGCCAATTCGTTAATGATGATCGAACCATCTTTCAGGACGAACATTTCGACTGCTAACGTACCGACTAAGTTCAACTCATCTGCAATTTTCATTGCCGCTTCATTAGCCTTCGCCATAATGTCCCGAGTAATCCTTGCTGGAACAATCGTCTCATGTAGAATGTGATTTATATGAATGTTCTCTCCTACAGGCAAGCATATGGAATGACCGTGGCCATTGCGCTGAACAATCACCGAGATCTCTTTTTCAAACGGCACGAACGATTCTGCCACACAAGCAGAATGTGAAAAAAGGTTCTCAGCCAAATGAAGGTCTTCCTTTGACTCAATGAACTGCTGCCCTTTTCCGTCATAGCCTCCCCGTGTTGTTTTAACGATGCACGGAAATTTGATGTCATTAGCTTTTGTGATCAGTTCTTCAAATGTTTCTGCCGTTACATACGACGCAACAGGCACCCCTGCATTGGAGATCGCTTCTTTTTCAGCGATCCGGTCTTGCGTGATCCTGACCAGTTCTGCTCCTTGCGGCACATAAGCGATTTCAGAAAGTCGTTTTAATCCGTCAACATCGATATTTTCAAATTCGTACGTTATGATGTCACTTACCTCTGCCAATTCTTCAAGGGCAGCCTCATCATCGTATTTCGCTACAATGCGGATGTCTGCTACTTGCCCGCATGGTGAATCCATAGTTGGGTCGAGCACAGCAATCTTAAAGCCTGCTTCTTTCGCAGCCAACGCCATCATTCTCCCTAATTGTCCGCCCCCGATAATTCCGATTGTTTGTCCAGGATAAATGATTTTCGTCAATTTAAGTCACCACTGCTTTCCAACACAGTCTGTTTAGTCCGTTCTCGTCTTTCTGCCAATTTTTCTGCTAATTCCTTGTCGTAGATCGATAGGATTTGAGCTGCCAATAATCCAGCATTCGTAGCCCCTGCCTTTCCGATGGCTACAGTCGCAACGGGTACACCACCAGGCATTTGGACAATTGAAAGTAGAGAATCGAGTCCATTCAAAGCCTTTGACTGTACCGGAACACCTATAACTGGAAGCGTCGTCTTTGCTGCAACCATCCCTGGCAAGTGGGCTGCTCCCCCTGCCCCAGCAATGATCACTTCAATTCCTCTAACTCTTGCCGTTTCTGCATATTCGAACATGAGGTCCGGCGTACGGTGAGCCGAGACTACTTTCTTTTCAAAAGGCACATGTAAATCCTCTAATATTTCACACGCATGTTTCATCGTTTCCCAGTCACTGGTACTACCCATGATGACTCCAACTTTTGGATTCATGTCATTGTTCTCTCCTAACGTAAAAAATCCTTAAATAAACTGCTTCATATACGCATGAAAAGCAGTCTACTTAAGGATTTGAAAATTCTTGGATGAACCACGTATACACATGAACGGTTCACACCTTTCGCTTTCATTCCGTAAGTTGCTTTCCCGCATAGTCCGGACATTTACGGTGCCCTGGTAGAAACGCTGATGCCAATTCTTCAGCATATATGGGGATTCTCTTATCTTCACACTCATTTTAACAAGAGTATGTAAGTGAGTCAACGGAAAAAGGCGAACAATTTAATTTCAGACAATTTTATTGTTCGTGTTTTAATCATCTGCTTTTATTCCTTTAAATTTGATAACTTGCCTAATCGGGACAGGTACCCCGTTCACTTCTTCAAACAAAGGCTCTTCTTTTCGTCCAGCGAGCTGGTAGCCTTCCTTTGCCATTCGTTGGAGACAATCGTCAATCGATTCTTTCTCCCCTACTTCAAACCATATTGTCTTTTTTGCCATCTTTATAAAGTTTCCCTTTCCTGAGGCGCTTGACCCAGAAACCGCCATGAATCGTCTTCGGTTCGTACGAAATCATAAACGCTCTCGGTTCAACTTCCTTAATGCGTGCATACAACTTTCCTTCATCTTTACGCGGAGTCAAGATTTGCATTTCTTGGCGTCCGCCCTCTCGGCCACTGACATCCCAAACCGTTACACCATAACCGTCATTACGAAGAATGTTAGCAAGTTCATTGTTTTCAGTAACGGTAATAACATTTACCATCGTATAACCGAGTGCCAATCTTTCCTCGAGCTTCGTACCTACAATGATCCCAACACCAAAACCTAATGCGTAGGCAATGACATTCTGGATTTCACTTAAGTTTTGAAGAACAAGTCCCAACCCTACTACATATACCACAACTTCGACCATACTGACAAAAGCCGCAATATAGCGATAACCTTTAAAAGTCAAAATCATTCGGAATGTGGAAAGACTCACATACACGATGTTGATGACAAAAATAAGTATTACTGTCCACATACTGCAATCTTCCTTTCACTAAGCAGTTACTTACTTATACCCGTTCAATCGTTGAATATGTAAGAAGTTGAACGGAAAATATAAGGGTATCATATGTAAAGGTGTTATTAAAATTTTGGTTATGCGCTTATACGCTCCGACGAAGAAAGGTTCAGTTGATCTGACAAACCTTCTACTTATTTTCACATTAATCAACTGTATGTAAAAACGCCGACTGACACTATTCTTTCTTTTCTCTCAACCATATATAACAAAGTAAATCATTTTGTCGAAATAACTTTTGGAAAGAAGAAACAGTTTCTATTTCAAGGTAATGAGGGTATAGTAATTCATTCTACATGACAAAGGAAGGTTTTTATGAAGCCGTTAATTGGAATTACAGCAGAAATCAGAGAGGGCAATTATTTCTTGCCACCTATTTATAGTAAAGTAGTCATTCAAGCAGGAGGGATCCCAGTATTAATTCCACAAATACCGGATGAAGATATACAAGAAATGTGTAACCAAATTGATGCATTACTTGTGACAGGCGGCGAAGACATTGACCCAGGCTATTATGGCCAAGAGCCACATGTCGATTTAGGCATCATTACACCTCGATTGGATCGTATGGAGTATCTTCTGGTCCAAGAATTTTTAAAGCAGGATAAACCCTATATCGGTATTTGCCGTGGACTCCATATGCTTAATGTTGTCAACGGGGGATCCTTATATCAAAGCATCCATACCGAACGTGAAAAAGAAGTCATACAACATAAACAAAAAGCACCGCGTACCCACCGAGCCCATACTGTAAAGTTGGAAAAAGATAGCCGGATGTTCGAATTGCTCGGGGAAGATGAATTTAAAGTTAATTCATTTCACCACCAAGCGTGCAATAAAGTCCCAGATTCCTTGAAAATTGTAGCGACTGCAAAGGACGGAATCATAGAAGGCGTTGAAAGCCCTGAGCATTCCTTTGTATTCGGATTTCAATGGCACCCAGAGGAATTTGCCTGGGATGGAGATGAACCTTCACAGCACCTTTTCAAATCATTTATAGACGCTGCTGTGAAACGAAAAGAACTTAATAGGTAAGGTGTTCTAATAAGGTAAAGGACAGATGAAGTATGATAAAGCGATAGAATTAGAAAAATTGATCAACTGAAGGCTGGTCTGGGATTTACGTTGTAGTTGCAAGTTGGTTGAGTTCATCGAGGAGAAGATTATTTCTAAATTGAGCAAGTTTATTTGCGAATTGAGCATGTTTATTTACTTATTGAATTGAGCAAGTATATTTGCGAATTTTGTTGAAAGTTTGAAGATATATTTGCGAATCACTGAAAATGAGGTTGGAGTGCTGATAAAGTGGCACTTACTATATCTTTTTAGTTTACTTGCAAGTTTGTCGTGTTTACTTGCAAGTTTTTGTCGAACACTTGCAAGTTTTTATCGATTACTTGCAAATTCCATTGATTTACTTGCAAATGTAACGCAACCAGTCGAAAAAAATGGAAAAGTGGTTCTTCACCTCGTTTACTGTCCAATTTCCACTGAATACTGTCCAGTTTGAATCATTACTGTCCAAATGAAGTGAAATACCGTCCAGTTGCATCCGTTTACTGTCCAAATCAAAAAGGGTTGAAAGAATGTGCTTCTCCAACATTCTTTCAACCCTTATCTCTTTTACAAAATAAAAAACCGCCACCGATTAAAATCGGTAACGGCCTTGGCCCAGCGATGTCCTACTCTCACAGGGGGAAACCCCCAACTACCATCGGCGCTGAAGAGCTTAACTTCCGTGTTCGGTATGGGAACGGGTGTGACCTCTTCGCCATCATCACTGGACTGTTGAGCTTGTTCGCTCAAAACTGGATAAACAAGACATTGAAGCTTTTCAAGCAGTTCTTCCGAACTTTATTAGGTTAAGTCCTCGATCGATTAGTATTCGTCAGCTCCACACGTCGCCGCGCTTCCACCCCGAACCTATCTACCTCATCGTCTTTGAGGGATC